>JBGPDK010000053.1:0-19220 GCA_041482235.1 Thermoanaerobaculia bacterium
GCCGACGTCGCTGGATCTTCATCGCGGGCCGAGCCGGACATCACAGGCGATCCGCGCTGACAGCACCGCCATGATGCATGTGAATCAGAGGCGCCAGGCGCCAAGTGAAACTCTGTACAAGCCAACTGTGCTTGATCCATGTGGGCCGCTCTGCGCCCAAATGGATCAGGCCTGATCACCTGTGTGCCAGACCTCGAGACGTCGAGCATTTTCTGATCTGAGAGAGCGACACCCTATAGAATGGGTAGATGCTGGGCTGAAGGGAAGCCCTTCCCGCCGCTGCGAACGGCTCTTTGAGTCCTCTCGAGGAGCGTGGCGTGAATTCCGACGACGTCAAGACAGACACGACCCTGAGTCCCGAATCGCTTCTCGACACCGCAGGGCAGTTCGGCGCCCATTCCGGAGAGGCGACTGCGACAGGGGTGGCGGGACCGTCCCTCGACGAAACGTTCCCTCCGGGAATCCGGGCCGGCGCTTATGTGATCCTGCGACCGCTCGGCCGGGGAGGAATGGGTGAGCTCTATGAAGGGCGGGATGAACGCCTCGGGCGATGCGTTGTCCTCAAGTTCCTGCCGAGCCGCTATGCGTCCGACCCGGACGCGCTCGAACGATTCGCGCGTGAGGCCCGGGCCGTTTCGTCCCTGAATCACCCGAACATCTGCACCATCCACGACGTCGGTGACTACGAGGGCCGGCCCTTCTTCGTGATGGAGCTGCTCGAAGGACGGTCGCTGAAGGACCGCATCAAGGTCGGACCCATGACGGTGGACGAGGTGATCGCCGCGGGAGGCCAGATCGCCGACGCGCTCGCCGCCGCGCACGGGCGAGGAATCGTGCATCGTGACATCAAGCCCGCAAATCTCTTCATCACCGCCCACGGCGAGGCGAAGGTTCTCGACTTCGGGCTTGCGAAGCTGACGGGCGAGAGGGCCGCGGCTCCGACCATCTCCGGATCGTCGCCCGGCCCCGCTCCCGTTCGTGACGCCACGATCACGACGCCCGGCACGACGATGGGCACCATCGCCTACATGTCTCCTGAGCAGGCGCGCGGCGACGTCGTCGACGCGCGCACGGACATCTTCTCCTTCGGGGTCGTCCTCTACGAGATGGCGACGGGCGCGAGGCCCTTCCGGGGCGGCAATGCCGCTGAGGTGCTCAAGGCCATCGCGACCGAGGCGCCTCCGCCGCCGGCGGCCCTCCGGCCGGCCATCCCGCCCGCGCTCGGGCGCGTGATCCTCAAGGCGCTCGAAAAGGACCCCGCCCAGCGGATTCAATCGGCCGCCGAGATCCGGACGGCGCTGGCCGCGCTACAGAAGTCCCGCGCCCTCAAAACGCGGCGGTGGGTCGTCGGAAGCCTCGGCACGGCGACGGCCGCGCTCGCAGCGGGTGCGTTCCTCGGGCGGAGGCTCATCTGGACTCCCGGCCATGTAATGGTGGCCGTCCTCCCGCTCGAGGATCTCGGGAAGGATCCCGAGCAAACCTACTTCGCTGAGGGCCTGCACGAGGAGCTCATCTCGGTCGTCGGGCGTCTCTACCCGGACCGTCTCGGCGTCATCGGAAGCAGTTCGGTGCGCCAGTACACGGGAGAGAACAAGCGAATCGACCAGATCGGGCGAGATCTCCACGTGACCTATGTCGTCGACGGCAGCGTCCGCCGAGAGGGCACCCGGGTCCGGATCTCCGCGAAGCTGATCCGCGTCGAGGACAAGGCGCAGGTCTGGGCCGCGACGTACGACCGTGACCTCGTCCAGATCCTCGCCCTGCAATCCGACGTCGCTCAATCGGTCGCCCAGGGGATCGAGCGGACCCTCAAACCGAGCCCGCAGGTCCGGCTGGCGCTGGCGCGGTCCGTAAGCCCGCAGGCCTACGAGGCCCATCTGCGCGGCGAGGACGAGAAGGCGATCGCCATCGATCCGGGCTACGCAGACGCGTACGCGGGGCTGGCCGGGACGCTCTACTACCAGGGTCTGTTCGGAGCCGGCCCGCCACGGGAGCTCTTCGAGAGGGTGCGGCGCGCCTCCACGAAGGCCATTGAGCTCGACCCGACGCTTGCGGATCCCTACGCCTCCCTTGCCCTCGCCGAGATCCACACGCAGGGTAGATGGCGTGAAGCCGAGAAGGAGTTCCAGCACGCCATCAAGCTCGAGCCCAGCAACGCCCACGTGCGCCACGAATACGCGCATTTCCTGCTCTGCCTGGGCCGAACGCGGGACTCAGCCGAAGAGTGCAGACGGGCTGTGGAGCACGCCCCCTTCGACTCGATGGCAATAGGCTGTTTCGGCTGGCACGAGCTCCTGGCGGGCAATTTCCAGAGGGCGGTGGAAGAGTCTCGCCGCGCCCTGGCTCTCGACGCCTCCAACGTGTGGGCGCTCGTCGTCATGGGATGGGGCTACGAGCAGCTCGGTCGGTATCCGGAGGCCGTCTCGACGTTCAAGACGGGGAAGGATCTCTTGCAGCTGCGAACGGCAGCTCTCGCCCATGTGTTGGCCAGAACCGGAAACCGCTCCGGCGCCGAGCAGCTTCTCTCCGGACTGCTCGAAGAGTCCAAGAGCCACTACGTTTCGGCCTACGACATCGCCGTCATCCACGAAGGTCTGGGAGACGTCGATCGCGCCTTCGACTGGTTGAACAAGGCTTGCGACGAGGAATCCGGCTTCATGCCGTACGTGAACGTGGACCCGCGCCTCAAGGCGCTGAATGGGGACCGGCGCTACAAGGATCTCTTGGGCCGGATGGGCCTCCCGTCGGCTGCGTAGCGTCCGGGGAGCGCCTCGAGCGTCTCCTGAAGGCATATGGCCATTCCTAGCTAGTCTGACTCGAACAGGAAATCCTCATCTTGCCTTGAACACTGGAAAGTTCTTCTTTTCGACCATCAGCGCATGCAGGATCCCATCGTGTAGTTCGACACCATCGTTTTCAGGAGTCGGGCCTTCTCGGCGGTCACCTACGGAAGTGTTTCAGTCGTCTTGAGATCGCCGTTCGATGCGCTGGCAAGGGGCGCGAGAGCGAGAGAGTGGTGGAGCTGAACGGGATCGAACCGTCGACCTCCTGAGTGCGATAAAGGCTGACACGAGCATTTTCCCCCAAAAAGCGAGGCGTCACGAGTGGGTGAGCCCGTTTCCTAGGGCAAATACCCCTGACCGCCTGCTGTACCGACGAGGTCGTCGCAATTACACAAGTCTTATGTAATCTGGCAAGTCAGCCCTGATGTTCATCGCCGATGCGCTTCTAAACTTGGGGCGATGGCACGGAAACGGAAGAAGAAACCGGGCAAGACTGAGACGCTCGGGGACCGGATTCGCCGCTTCCGGATCGCGAAGGGTTTCACTCAGGCCGAGCTTGCCGCGCTGATCGGCGTACCGCAGCAGACGATCACGTACTACGAGGTGCGCGGAGTTTCGCCGCCTCCTGAGCTGCTCGTCGCGATTGCCGACGCGCTCGACGTTTCGACCGACATTCTTCTCGGCCGCAAGAAACTGCCGGAGCGCAGCGGGGGAGCCGCGCCCGCGACGAGCGTGCAGAGGCAGAAGCATCTCAAGCGACTCGACGAGCTGCCTCCGCATGACCAGAAGGCCGTCTTCAAGATCATCGATGCCCTGGCCGAGCGCCGGGCGAAGATTCGCGGCGCCTGATTCGTGATGCCTCGGCTTGGATTGCACCTCCCTCGCTGATGGCCCGCGACGTCACGCCGCTTGCTGCGGCTCGTGCGCGACCACCTGCGCGCGCGAGTACACGTGCTCGGTCGTCGCGCTCTCGCGCAAGCGGCGCGCCGCGCTCCCGGCTCTCGACTGCGGCGCCCTGATCGGCTTTCCTCTCGGCGTACCCGGCGCACCATCCGCCCCCGCGCGCGCGAGCTCCGGCGTGCGGGGCGTTCGCGCCGGGCGCTCTGCAGCGCGCGCGCCGGGCGGGGCCCCACGTTCCCCTGCCCGTCACGCGCGCTGCATCCACGCGCTCGCGCGCGTGGCCGCTGGCCGGTAATGGCCTATTACCGGCCCCGGGTCTTTCATTTCCCGCTGCGCTTCGCTCCGCGGGGGCGCCCCGCACGCCTCCGGGGCGCTTTCGCGCCCTTCACATAACGCGAGCGCTATGTGCTGAGGGTGCGCGCCGTAGCGCGCACCAACTCGCGCGCGCGGGGGCTTGGCGTCTGTGCTCGCCTCGAGGTCTGTGGCGTTGAGGAGCGCCGCGAAGAATTTTCGCGCGCGCCTTCGGCGCGGGCGCTGTAGGCGCGTCACGCTCCGTGCTTCGCTTCGCGCGCGGCATCTGCGGTTCTCGTCCCTGCGCGTCCTCGATCCCGCGCGCGGCACGGTTCGCGCCGCGCCCCGAGAGCGGGGAAGGGCACCGAGGATTCGCGCGCTGCGCGCTTGGCGCGCGCGGCCGGAGGCCGCGCGGGGCTCTTCGCGCCCCGCGCGCTCTCCCGGCCTGGCACGAGCGTGCCGCGCGCGTGGGTTGAGGACCGCAGCCCCGTCGAGGACCGCAAACGCACGCGCGCGAAGAGAGCACGCGCAATGACAGGCCTTCAAGCAGCTCGCGCTACTCGCGCGCACCTTAATGCCCCCGGCGGGTTTACATAGCGTGCCGTTATGTAAACGGCCGAGCGAAGCGAGTGCCCGGAGGCGAGAGGGGTGCCCCCGGCCGCGCACGCGCGGCCGGGAAATGAAAAGCACCGGGGCCGATAAACGCGTTTATCGGCAAGCGGCCTTTGCAGCGCGCGTGCCGGGAGAAGGGCCGGGGAAGAGGGCCCCGGCACGCGCGCTGTCGCCGCGGCCGGCGCCACCAGCCCCTCTCGCCGGAGCCGCCGGGGGCATTGTCTCCGGTCGTGCTCTTCGGAGGCGGCCCCTGGGTCGGCGAAGCCTCCTGTCGAGTCGCTAGCGGGCACGGCGCGTGCGCGAGGGTGCGCTCACGCACGCTTGCACCTCGCACGCGCCGTGACCAGCGGGCCGAGAGAGAGGGGGGAGTCGGGTCAGGCCTTCAGGTCGCGCGAGCCGCGTGTCGTCCGCGCGATCGCCGTGGCTTTCTTGACGGCCTTCTTCGCGCGCTCGATCTGCAGCGCCAGGTCTCGAGAGCCGCGGGTTTTCGGTGCGGCCGCTGCCGCTTTCGTCAGCGCCGCCTCGGCCTTCTTCAGCTGCATCGCGAGATCCCGCGAGAAGCGCGTCCGCTTTTCCATCGCGAGGTCGCGCGAGCCACGCGTCGAGTGCTTTCCGGCCTTCGCTTTCGGGCTTTTCATGCCCCCGAGTTCATCGGAATTCGCTCGGAAGTGCAAGCGCCGACCCGTTACCGTTTGCTGTACCGGAGCTCTCGGATGCTACGTAAAGTGGTGGAGCTGATCAGGATCGAACTGACGACCTCCTGAGTGCGATTCAGGCGCTCTCCCAAACTGAGCTACAGCCCCACCCGTGCAGAGAGGGGCGGAGATTAGCGGGAAGCCGGCGGGCCGTCAAACCGCGCGGTCAGTCGCGAGCGATTCCGGGAGCGGATTCTCCTCCTCGTCGGAGCCGCGCAGAAGATCCCTGAGGCTCGTCCCCTGCAGAACGGCTCGTTCTTCGCGATTCGCCTTCGAAAAGACCCGGTGAAGCGTTCGGGCGGCCGCGTCGTGGCCCGCGGGCACCGCCTGCAGCGCGGACTCCCCGATCGCGCGGGCGACGGCGTAAAGGGAGATCGTTTCGGGCGCGCGCGCGAGCGCGAGGTTCGCTCCCGAATCAGACGTGAGAAGGCCCTCGTGAAGGAGCGCCGCGATGAGCCGCGAGAGTTCTTCCTCCGGCCGGCGGATCTCGCGTGCGAGGGCGGCGCGCGTGCGCGTCGCGCGGTCGCTCTGCCACGCCGTCGCCAGCGCGAGCAGGAGGCGCACGGCGACGTAGAGACGCCCTCCCTCCTCGGTGCGTTCGGGGGGCGTGTCGTGGTCGAGGAACTCGTCCCGGTACTGGATCGCGTGGGCGAGAGAGACTCCACCGAGAAAGAGCGTCGCCATCATGCCGATCGCGACGACGAAGATGATGATGGCCGAAAGCGGGCCGTAGGTCTGGTTGAGGTCCGTGAGGTGCGCGACGCCGCGCGCGAAGCCGATGCGCAGGAGCGTGAGCGCGGCGCTCACGAGGAAGGCCGCGATCGCCGCCGGTGCCCAGCGCACGTACGAGCCCGGGAGCTTCCGGTAGAGGTAGACGAGCACGCCGAACGACAGGAGCCAACCGAAGGGCCTGAAATCGCCGAGCGGCGCGCCGCTCTCGAGAAGAACCGACGTCAGGACGCCGAGCGCGATGGGCCCGAGGATCATGACCGAGAGAGCCAGGCCCAGCCGGTAGAGCGGCCGGCGCGGAGTCCCGGTGGAGCCCCAGAGGGCCCGGACGGCGCTCTCGACGAGGAAGAACGTGCGGAGCGACGTCACGAGGAAAAAGAGCGTCGCCGTGCCCGATACCGAGGTCGCCTTCGTGCCGAACGCCTGCAAACTTGTCACGAAATCGCGCCCCGCCCCCGGAAGAAAGCGAAGCAGGCGGTAAAGGCCGGTGCCCGACTGACCCAGGAACGCGGATGTCAGGAGAGTCACGCAGGCGACGAGAGGGACGAGCGTGAGCAGGGCCGAGTAGGCGAGGCTCGCCGCGAGGTCGAAGCCGCGCGCGTCGAGGAATCGCCGCGCGGTCCCCACGAGGACCGCGCGCGTCAGAGGACGAACCTCTTGGAGCTGCCAGCGGGCGAGCCGGGCCGGCGCCGTCGAGGGATGCATCGCGCGGCCATCGTACCTTCCCCTGGCGTGCCGGCTGTGACAAGATCGCCGGCCCGAGGAGGTCGGACCATGGCAAACAGCACGGTCGAAGACGCGGCAAAGGTCGTCGAGCAGAAGATCGACGCGACACGCGAGGCAATGGGCGACAAGGCCGGCCGCCTGCGCGAGCGCGTGGGCGAGGTCGCCGATAACGTGAAGGCGCGCGCGGGCGCGCTCAGGGACAGGATCGCCGAGACGGACTGGGCGGACGTCCAGACGGGCGTGAAGAACTACGTGCGCGACAACCCCGGCAAGTCGGTCGGGGTCGCGCTCGGCGTCGGCTTCGCGCTCGGCCTGCTTCTGCGCAGTAGAGACGACTGATGGATGACGCCGCGGTTCGCCCTCCGGCGCCCCACGGCGCCTCGCCGGACGGCCCGGTCGGCCGGCCGGAAGAGCCCTTCGACTTTTTTCCGAACGACATCGACTGGAAAAAGGCGGCTCTCGATACCGTCCAGCGCCACCCTCTGCCATGCCTCGTGGGCGCTGTGGCCGTCGGGTTCCTCGTGGGCCGCTACCGCGGCCGCGCGCTCGTGGGCGCTCTCGCCGCGGTCGCGACGAACATGGCGCTGCGCCAGCTCGGCAAGTCGTTCGCGGTGGGCGACCTGTAAGTTCCTCGGAGTTCGGAATTCGATTCTGCTTTCGGATTCGGATTCGGATTTCTTAGAAGGGTGAGGGAGCGTAGCGCTCCGGGCGACGCCGCGGCGGTCGACCAACCGGCGCCCTATTCACCTTCCAAGAAAAACAACCTTTCCATCTGAGTAGACTCTTCACCATGGAGAAAGCCGCGAAGGCTCATCCGTCGATTCTGACGTTCGCGTCGTCGGCGGGTTGAGCGTGCAAGCTGGGTCAGTCTGACCTGGTGAAGCTGCTGGGTGCGTTGCCGCGGACTCAAGACCCGCGTGCTCTCGTCGGATTCGACTCCTCCGACGACGCGGCGGTGTTTCGTCTCGGCTCCGCCGACGACCCCGATCCGGAGACGCTGCTCGCCACGACGGATTTCTTCACGCCCGTCGTGGATTCTCCCTTCGACTTCGGACGGGTCGCGGCCGCGAACGCCCTCTCGGACGTCTATGCGATGGGGGGCGAGGCGCTCTTCGCGCTCAATCTCGTGGGCTTTCCGGTCAAGGCGCTCCCGCTCGAAGTGCTCGGCGAGATCCTGCGCGGCGGCGCCGAGGTTGCGCAGAGCGCCGGAGTTCCCGTCCTCGGCGGACACTCCACCGACTTCGACGTGCCGGTTTACGGCATGGCCGTCACCGGCCGCGTGCGCCTCTCGCGGCTGCGCCGCAACGTGGGCGCGAGGCCGGGAGACGCGCTCGTCCTGCCGAAAGCAATCGGAACGGGAATCCTGACGTCGGCGATGCGTGCCCGCGTGCTCAGGGAGAGCTCTCTCTTCTCGGTCCTGAGGAAGGACTCCGGACCGTCGGAGGAGGAGGAGCGCGCCGTGATCGCCTCGATGACGCGCCTGAACCGCGCGGCCGCGCGCGCGGCCGACGCCTTCACGATTTCGGCCTCCACGGACGTCACGGGATACGGGCTACTCGGCCATCTCAAGGAGATGCTCGGCCCGGGCGGCGTCTCGGCCGAGGTTTCGGCCGGAGCCGTGCCGCTCCTGCCTGGCGCGCGCCGGCTCGCCGAGGCAGGGATCGTGCCCGACGGCAGCCGCCGCAATCTCGCCGCGACGCGGCCAGTCCTCGAGATCACGCCGGGCCTCTCGGAGACGGATCTTCTCCTTCTGGCCGACGCGCAGACGTCCGGGGGACTGCTCTTCGCGATTCCGGCCGCCTTTGCACCCGCGCTCGTCGCCGCCCTCATCGCGAACGGCGACGCCGCCGCCGCAGTCGTGGGCCGCTTCCTCCCGGCAGGCGACGTTCGCGCCGGGAACCTCCGCGTCGTACCCTGAGCTTCGAGATTCCTGAAGGGGAGGTCGCCATGGCCGACGACACGAAGAGCGAAGACCATTGGGTGGGCGTCGTGCCCGCCGCGAACGAGTCGGAGGCCGCGCTCGTCGCGGGGTTTCTGGAGAGCCGCGGAATTCCGGCGCGCGTGGTGGACCGGAGCTTTCACCAGACGCCGACGGAGAGCGAGGATCTCTCTCCCATCGAGGTCGGGGTGCCCGCGGCACGCGCCGAGGAAGCCCGGGCCGAGCTCGCGAAGCGCGAGCGGGCGTTCGAGAGGGACCCGGGTTCCGCTTCCGATCTGCAGACGGACGAGGGCCCGCGGGACGTGAAGCCCGAGGGCGAGGGCGGGCCGGGAGACCTTGGATAGAATCCTCGCGGAGCCCGTCGAAGTTTGAGCCCTGAACAGATCGGCCGCTACGTCATCCTGCGCACGCTGGGCCGCGGCGCCATGGGCATCGTTTACCTCGCCCGCGACCCCCAGATCGAGCGCGAGATCGCCCTGAAGACAATCCGGTTCGACACCGCCGAAAAGAGCTTCGGCGCCGACGAGGCGAAGGCGCGCTTCCTGAAAGAGGCTCGGATCTCGGGCCGCCTCCAGCACCCGCACATCGTGACGGTCTTCGACGTGGGCGAGGACCAGGGCACGTTCTTCCTCGCCATGGAGGTCGTGCAGGGCGGGAGCTTCTCGCAGCGGCTTGCAGACCCCGCCGGCTTTCCCATGCACGACCGCATCCGCATCGTCGCCGAGGTGGCCGAAGCGCTCGCGCACGCGCACGAGCGCGGTGTGCTTCACCGCGACGTGAAGCCCGCGAACATCCTGCTCACGCCGACGCTTTCGGCGAAGGTGACGGATTTCGGGATCGGCAAGCTCCTGACCGGCGACACGGAGCTCACCTCCACCGGCCAGATGGTGGGCTCGCCCGCCTACATGTCTCCCGAGCAGATCAAGGGCGAAAAGCTGGACGCCCGAACGGACATCTTCTCCCTGGGGATCGTGCTCTATCAGGCGCTCACGCTGCGCAAGCCTTTCCCGGCCGATACGCTCACCACGCTCGTCTACCAGATTCTCAACGAGGAGCCGCCCGACCCGAGCCTCGTGACGGACGCCGTGCCCGAAGGCCTTCGCGACATCATCCGGAAGTGCCTTGCGAAGGATCGCGCGAACCGCTACGCCGACGCGGGAGAGCTCGCCGGCGACCTGCGCGAGGCGCTGGGCTTCTCGCCCGTCGGCTCCACGGCGCGCTTTTCGGAAAGCAGGACGAAGCGCGCGCGCTCCTCGCCGGGCTCCCGGCCGGCGATCGCATCCTCCGGGATTTCCGGGACGCCGGCCTCGATGGCGCCCACGGCCGCGCTGAAGATCTCGTTGCCCGTCGGGACCTTGCCGGAGGTCGCGACCTCCGCCCTGGCCCCCACCGAACCTTCGATGCCGGCCGTGGCCGCGCCCGCCGCGGACTCCGAGTCGCCCACGATCACCACGGGCCACCGCATGGGCGAGGCCGTGGCGAAGGCTTCCGCCGCCGCGCCTGCCCCGAAAAAGAAGGGCGTCTCGCCGTTCGTTCTGGGGGGCGGCTTTCTCGTGGCCGCCGCCGTCGTGCTCGGCGCGCTCTCGCTCTCGAAGAAGAGCGAAAAGCCGGGGAGCGACGCTACGCCGCAACCCCCGGCCGTGCCCGCCTCTTCCTCCCCGGAAAGGGCGCTGCCGCGGCCTCCTGAGCCGGCCGGCGCACCCGCTTCCTCGGCCGTCGCGACGCCGGCCCCCGAACTTCCGCCGGCGGCCGCGCCCGCGAGGAGGGCCCGCGCGAAACCGACGGCCGCGCCCGAATCGCCTTCGCCCGTCGCCGCGGCGCCGAAACCGGCGAACGCCTCGCCGAGGCCCGCCGATCTCACGGTCACGATCCGCCGGTTCCTCAGGCTCGAGGTCTCGCCCAACCAGGCGCGCGTCTATCTCGACGGGCGGTACATCGGCATCTCCGACGACTGGGACGACGCCGGCGGCGGCTCGCTCCTCGCGTTCAACCTCGCGGGCAACCACCGCCTCCGCATCTGCGCCCCGGAGTACCACGACCTGCTCGTGGACCTCAACGTGCGGTCGACGGCCACCGACGACAGGGTCACGATCGAGCGCAGCCTGGAAAAGGGGACGCCGGATGGCCCGACGGGCCCGGACGGAAAGCTCAAGCGCCCGAGCTACCGCACGGTGCGCGGCGCCGTGTTCAACGTCGAGCCGCCCGACGCCGTCGTCTCGGTGAATGGACGCGAGCTGGGTCCGGCGTCGAAGTGGGTCAAGGAAGACCTCCAGTTCGCGGACATGGCCGTCTACGAAGTCCTGCTCACCGCGCCGGGCTACGAATCGAAGTCGTTTCGGCTCCTCGTGGGTCCCACGGCCGGCGAGGTCCGCGCGAACATCAGGGAAAAGCTCAAGAAGTTGTGAGGTTCAAATCGGGCCCGCGAGGATGCGGAATCCCGCGGCCTTCCTGATTCCCTCCTCGAGCCGCCGCGCGAGGACGAGGGCGATCCCGGCGAGAAGCGGGGCGCCCTCGGGCGCGCCCGAGGCCAGAAGCCCGCGGAACACGGCGCGGTGGAGGACGTAGACGACGGCGGGACCCCCGTGCGCGAAGACGTCGGCCGACCGCGGGGCGTCGTCCACGAGAGCCATCTCGCCCACGATCTCGCCGCGCCTGAGGATCGCGAGGGCCTCTTCTCCCGCTCCCGCGATCTCGAGCGAGACGCGCAGCCGTCCCTCGGCGAGGAGGAATGCTTCCTCGCCACGCTCGCCGGCCGCGAGAAGCGTCGCGCCCGGGAGAACGGTGCGGGCCACGAGACCGAGCGCGGGAAGAAGCGCCGGGTCGAGGCCTGCCGCCTCGAAGAGGTCGCTCGCGCGCGCCGGATCGACCGGACCCTCCTCGATCGTGCCGGCGGCCGCGGAGCGCGCGGGGGGAGGAGGCGCCGCCATTCCCTCGAAGAAACGGCCGAGCGCGGCATTCGCTTCGCGGAGCGCGGCCGTGAGGCTCGCGAGGGCAAGCCTGCGGAAGGCGCCGCCCTGAGGGCCCGGGCTGAAGAGAAGCGCGCGGGCCTCGTCCGCAGAAAACCACGCGGCCACGCTACCGGGCTCGGGCGCGACGCGCGCGACCCCCGGCGAGCCGCCGAACGCGAGACGCAGGTCGAGGAGCGCGGGAGCCTCGACGCGCGCTACCGGATGTGGTCCGAAGGGAGTCTCGGCGAGCAGCGTCGCGCCGCCCGCGAGAAAGAGGTGCACGGAGGCCGGAGTCGCCGTATCGCGGAGCTCATCCCCCGCGGCGAAGCGCCGGCGCGGCCGCGCGGCGGCGAGAATCGTGGCGTCCCCGTCCTGAGGCCTGTCCACCGAGTGATTATCGCCGTGCGTTGATTCAACTGGCCGGTTGACGGGGCGAAGATGGGGCCGTATCGTCCCGCGCGGCAACAATGAACGCCCCTCCTTCCGCCCCTCTCAAGCGCACGCCCCTTTGGGAGAGACACCGTGCGCTCGGCGGAAAGATGGTGTCGTTCGGCGGTTGGGACATGCCCGTCGAGTATTCGGGCCTCGCCGCCGAGCACCGCGCCGTGCGAACGCGCGCCGGCCTCTTCGACGTGTCGCACATGGGCGAGATCCGCGTGCGCGGGCCGAAGGCGCTCGAGACCGTGCAGCGTCTGACGTGCAACGACGTCGCCGCGCTGGACGACGGCAAGGCCCAGTACTCGGCCTTCCTCACCGAAAAAGGCACCTTCGTCGACGACCTTCTCACCTACCGGCTCGCCGCCGACGACTACCTCCTCGTCGTGAACGCCGCGAACACGCCGAAGGACGTCGCGTGGGCGAAGCGGCAGGAGTCTCCGGGCGCGGCGGTCGAGGACGAATCGCCGATCTGGGCGCAGCTCGCGCTCCAGGGGCCCCTCGCCGAGCGAGTCCTTCAGCCGCTGACGGACCTGAAGCTCGCGGATGTGGGCTACTACCGCTCGGCGACGGGCCAAGTCGCCGGCGCGACCGCGCTCGTCTCGCGCACGGGTTACACCGGCGAAGACGGCTTCGAGATCTATCTGCACCCTCGCCGCGCGGTCCACGTCTGGGACGCGATTCTCGAGGCCGGCCGGCCGCACGGCGTGATCCCCACCGGCCTCGGCGCGCGGGACACGCTGCGGCTGGAGGCCACGCTCGCGCTCTACGGCAACGACATCGACGACACGACGACGCCGTGGGAGGCGAATCTCGGCTGGATCGTGAAGATGAAAAAGGGCGACTTCACCGGCCGCGAGGCTCTCGCGAAGCAGAAGGAGGCGGGCATCACCCGCCGCCTCGTGGGTTTCGAGGTGACGGGGCGCGGCATCGCGCGTCACGGTTACGCGCTCTCGGTCGACGGCGCCCCCGGGGTCGTCACGTCCGGCACGCAGACGCCTACCGTGGGAAAGCCCATCGGGCTCGCGTACGTCCCCGCCGGCAGCGTCGCGGCGGGCACGCCGTTCGAAATCGACGTTCGCGGCCGCTCCGTGGCCGCACGCGTCGTGCCCACCCCGTTCTACAAGCGAAAGACCTGAGCCTTTCAGGAGAGCGATATGAGCGTTTACCCGGACGACCGCCGCTACTCCCGGAGCCACGAGTGGATCCGCGTCGACGGCGACGTGGGCACCATCGGGATCAGCGACCACGCACAGAAAGAGCTCGGAGAGGTCGTGTTCGTCGATATGCCCGACGTGGGGGAGATCTTCGACGCGGGCCAGGAATTCGGCACGATCGAATCCGTGAAGGCCGTGTCCGAGCTCTTCCTGCCCGTCGCGGGAGAGATCCTCGAGCTGAACAAAGTCCTCGCCGACGAGCCCGGAGCCGTGAACGAGGACCCCCACGGCGACGGCTGGCTCGTGAAAATCAAGCTCTCGTCGGACGCCGAGATCGACTCGCTCCTCACGGCGGCCGACTACGAGAAGTTCGTGGAAGAGGAAGCCAAGGCCTGACCCTGGAGATCCGGCGCTCCTGCTTCGGCGGTGCGGGTGCCGGGGAGGATTAGAACCCGATGCGCTACATCCCAAGCAGCCCCGCCGAGCGGGAGGCCCTCCTCGCGGCGGTCGGCGCGGTTTCGATCGACGATCTTTTCGCGACGGTTCCCCGCGCCGTCTACCGTACGGAGCCGCCCGCCCTTCCGCCGCCGGCCTCCGAGATCGAGGTCCGTCGGGACCTGGGACGGGTCGCGGCGAAGAACGCGCACCTCGGCGAGTGGACGTCCTTCCTCGGCGCGGGCCTCTACAGCCATCACGCGCCCGCCTTCGTCTCGCAGCTCCTGCTGCGTGGCGAGTTTCTGACGTCCTACACCCCGTACCAGGCCGAGGTCTCACAGGGGACACTCACCGCGATCTGGGAGTTCCAGACGCACATGGCGCTTCTCACCGGCATGGACGTCGCGAATGCGTCGATGTACGAGGGGGCGTCGGCCTTCGTCGAGGCCGTCCTCATGGCCGAGCGCCTCACGAAGAAGAGGACGAAGGTCGTCGTGTCCGCCGGCGTCCACCCCGAGTACCGACAGTGCCTCCGCACGTATCTCGTGAACTTCCCGTTCACGATCGTCGAGGTCCCTCTCGGGAAGGACGGCGCGTCGGACGCCGGGGCGCTCGCGGCGGCCGTGGACGACGCGACGTTCGCGGTCTGCGTGCAGTCTCCGAACGTCTTCGGGGTCGTCGAGGGCTGGAAGGCCGCCGCCGACGCGGCCCACGCGCACGGCGCGCTCGCGATCGGCGTCATCAACGAGATGTTCTCTCTCGCCGTGCTCGAGCCCCCCGGGGTCGCGGAGATCGACATCGCCTGCGGCGAGGCCGCCTCGTTCGGCCTCGCGCCCTCGTTCGGCGGGCCGCTCGTGGGATTCCTCGCGTGCCGTGACGCCTTCAAGCGCCAGATCCCCGGCCGCCTCGCGGGACGCGCGACGGACGCGGACGGGCGGTCCGGCTTCTGCCTGACGCTCTCCACGCGCGAGCAGCACATCCGCCGCGAGAAGGCCACGTCGAACATCTGCACGAACCAGGGGCTGTTCGCCCTCGCGGCGACGATGACGCTCTCCGTGCTCGGCAAGCAGGGCCTGAGGGAGACCGCCGTCCAGTGCCTCTCGAAGGCCGAGTACCTGAAGGCCTCGGTCAAGGCGATCCCCGGTCCGTTCTCCGTCGCCTTCACCGGAAAGACGTTCAACGAGTTCGCCCTGCACTGCGGCGTCCCGGTGAGCGAGGTGCTGCGCCGCGCCGAGTCGAAGAAGATTCTCGCGGGCGTCCCGTACGCGCGGCTCGAGCCGGCAGCTTCCGCGTACCGGGACCTCCTCCTCGTCGCGGTGACGGAGCGGACGCCGCGAAGCGGGCTCGACGCCCTCCTCGACACCCTGAGGTCCTTCTGATGAGCGATCACGGCACCCTCACGTCCGCCGAACCTCTCGTGCGCGCCGATGCCCGCCTCGACCGGAGGCGGCGCTTCGGCTCGCTCTTCGACGCCCCCCGCGCGGGACGCGTCGGCGTCCTTCTCCCGCCGCTCGACGTTCCCGAGGCCGATCCGGCCGCGCTCTACGGGAAAGCGCACCGCCCGGGAGTCGAGGGCGAGGTGGAAGCCTCCGAAGTCGACGTCGTGAGGCACTTCACGCGCCTCTCGCAGATGAACTTCGCGATCGACACCGCGCTCTACTCGCTCGGCTCGTGCACGATGAAACACAACCCCCGCCTGAACGAGGAGATCGCGCGCCTCCCCGGCTTCAACGACACGCACCCTTACACACCCGAGCACCTGTCGCAGGGCAACCTCGAGCTCCTTTTCCGGCTCGAGGAGGCGCTGAGGGTGCTCACCGGGTTTCAACGCGTCACGCTGCAGCCGTCGGCCGGCGCGAACGGCGAGCTCACCGGCGCGCTCATGATCCGTGCCGCGCACGTGAAGGCGGGGAACGCGCGCAAATACGTCCTCGTGCCCGACTCCGCGCACGGAACGAATCCCGCGACGGCCCATTTCGCCGGCTACTCGGTGATCGAGCTCGCGTCGTCCCTGCGCGGGACGATCCAGCTTTCCGAGCTGGAAGCGAAGCTCACGGACGACGTCGCTGCGCTCATGATCACAGTGCCGAACACGCTCGGCGTCTTCGAGGATCGCATCCTCGAGGTTGCGAAGCTCGTCCACGCCAAGGGCGCCTACCTCTATCTCGACGGAGCGAACTTCAACGCGTTCGTGGGCAAGGTGCGCCCTGCCGACATGGGCGTGGACGTCATGCACATGAACCTGCACAAGACGTTTTCGACCCCGCACGGGGGCGGCGGCCCCGGGGCGGGGCCCGTCGGCGTCTGCCCGTCTCTCGTGCCGTTCCTGCCCGTGCCGACCGTCGAGTGGTCGGACGGGGCGTTCCGGCTGGAATACGACCGGCCCGACTCGATCGGGAAGATGCGCGCGTTCCACGGGAATTTCGGGGTTCTCGTGCGCGCCCTGACGTACATCCTGTCCTACGGGAGCTCGATCCACGAGGTGGCCGAAAACGCCGTCCTGAACGCGAACTACATCCGCAAGCGGCTCGCGCCCTTTTACCACCTGAAGTACGAAGCGCCGAGCTACCACGAGGTCGTCTTCTCGGACCGCCTCCAGGCGGCGGCCGGCGTGCACAACATCGACATCGCCAAGCGCCTCATGGATTTCGGTTTCCACCCGCCCACGATGTCCTTTCCGCTCATCGTGCCTGGCGCGCTCATGATCGAGCCGACGGAGTCCGAGGGAAAGGACGAGCTCGACGCGTTCGCCGACGCGATGATCGCGATCGCGAAGGAGTGCGAGACCTCGCCCGGGATCGTCACGTCCGCGCCGCACACGACGCCCGTCGGCCGGCTCGACGACGCGGCGACGGCGCGCGAGGCGAGCCGGCCGGGGAATTTCGCTCCCGTGCTCAGAGCACCTGTCCGAAGCAAATAGAATTCTCTGAATGTCCCGCGTCCGCGTCGCGTACCTGGACGGGCGCCGCTTCGCGCGCGCCCTGGTGGCGGGCGCCCGCGCCGTCGCCGCGCAGCGCGAGGAGCTGGACCGCATCAACGTTTTCCCGGTCGCCGACAACGACACAGGGTCGAACCTCGCGGCGACCCTCGCGCGCGTTTCGGCGGCGGTCGCCGGCTCGCGCGAGCGCGATCTCGCGCGCGTCACCCGCGTCGCGGCGGACGAGGCGCTCATGGGCTCGCGGGGGAACTCGGGCGCGATCCTCGCGCAGCTCCTCGAAGGGTTCGCGCAGGCTGTCGCCGGCGCTCCGCGCCTCGCGACGCGCGCTTTCGGAGCCGCCGCGGCGGCGGGCGCCGCCGCCGCCCGCGAGGCCATGTCGCAGCCGCGGGAGGGAACGATCCTGAGCGTCGTGGCCGCTTTCGCAGAGGAGGCTGCCCGGCGCGCGCCCGAGACCGCCGACTTCGCCGTCCTGCTTCGCCTCGCGGCCGCGGAGGCGAGCCGCGCGCTCGCGCGGACGCCGGACCAGCTTCCCGTTCTGCGCCGCGCCGGCGTCGTGGACGCGGGCGCGCAGGGTTTCGTGTTCTTCCTCGAGGGCGCTCTCCCGGCGTTCGGGAGAGGGGCGGCGGCCCCTCCGCCCCCTCCTCCCGAGGACCGCGTCGAGGCGCGCATCCGCGAGGCGCGCGACTCGATCCTCTTCCGGTACTGCGCGGAGGCGCTCGTGAAAGGCGAGCGGCTCGACCGGGACGCGCTCCGGCGCGCGCTCGCGCCGCTCGGCGACTCCATCGCGGTGGTGGGCGGAGCCTCGCGCCTGCGCGCGCACGTCCACGTGAACCGCCCCGAGGACGCCTTCGCCGTCGTCCGCCGGTTCGGCGAGGTCGTCGAGACGAAGGTCGAGGACATGCGCGCCCAGCACGTGGGCCGCTTCGCGGCGCGCGGTCGCGTCGCCGTGGTGACGGATTCCGCGTGCGACCTGCCGGACGCCGTCCTCGAGTCGGAGAACGTGACCGTCGTGCCGCTCAGACTCATTCTCGGCGACGAGACCTTCCTCGACAAAGTCACGATCACGGCCGGCGAATTCCACCGCCGGCTCGCCGAGGGGCGGCTCGTGGCTCGCACCTCGCAGCCCCCGCCCGCCGATTTTCGCGAGGTCTACGGCGCGCTCGCGGCGCACGGGGCTCCCGTGCTCGGAGTGCACGTTTCGGGCGCCCTCTCCGGCACGCTCTCGGCCGCTCGAACGGCCGCCGGCTCGCTCCGCTCGGACGGCGGCGTCGCTCCCGTCGCCGTGCTCGATTCGCGGAGCGTGTCCGTGGGGCAGGGCCTCGTCGTGCGGGAGGCCGCTCGCGCGGCGAGAGGGGGCGGAACCCTCGCCGAGGTGTCCGCGGCCGCCGACGCCGCGGCCTCGCGGGCGCGCCTCTACGCGGCCGTGCCGTCGCTCGACACGCTCGTGAGGGGCGGCCGGGTCACGGCGGGCCAGAGAGCCCTCGCGAACGCCCTCGGCGTCGTCCCGCTCCTCACGATAGACGCCTCGGGCCGCGCCCGGCCCGGCGGAGCCGCCCGGGGCTTCCCTCGGGCGTGCGTAAAACTGGTCGAAAAGGCCCTCGCCGGGACCCGAGGTCTCCGGGCGCCGACGTGGGGCGTGGCCCATTTCGGGGCGCCGCAGCTCGCGGCCCGCATCGCCGAGGAGCTGGTCGTCTGCCGGCCCGGTTCGGACGCGTTTGTGATCGAGATCGCGCCCGCCCTCGCGGCCCACGCGGGCCCCGGGGCGGTCGCGGTGGGCTTCCTGGGCGCACGCGCGCGCTGACGCGCTTCGAGGAATAGAACTTGACTCTCCGCTCGTCCGGCAAAAAGATCCCGGTATCTGCCAGAATACCCAGAATCAGCTTCGCTTTTCAGTGTGACGTGAAGGAGGAACCGGTGTTCAAAACGAATCGAAACCGGCTGGCGGCCCTGCTCGTCGGCCTCGTGGCCGCCGTGTCGGCGGGCCGTGTCGAGAGCGCGGGGTTCGCGTTGTTCGAGCAGAGCTCGAAGGGCAATGCGGTGGCGGGGGCTTTCACCGCCACGGCGGACGACCCGTCGGCGATGTTCTACAACCCGGCCGGCAACGCCTTCATCGACAGGTTTACTTTGGAGGGCGGCGGCTTCGTCATTCTTCGGCCCACGGCCCACCTCGACGGCCTGAACCCGTTTCCGGGCGACGGCTACTCGACGAACATGAAGAAGGAGCTCTACGCGATCGGCCACGGGTACGGCGTGCTGCCGCTGAGCGACAGCGTGAAGCTCTCGGCGGGCTTCTGGACGCCGAACGGCCTCGGCGTGCCGTGGGAGAACCCCAACGCGTTCGCGGGCCGCTTCCTCAATCAGCGCGTCGACCTCCGGCAGGTCGCGGTGTCGGCCCAGCTCGCGGTGAAGCTCTCGGATTTCGTCGCGATCGGCGCCGGGCCCGAAGTTCGCTTCACGGACGTGAAGCTCAGCAGGAATCTCGCGCGCTTCAATCCCTTCACCGACCGGTTCGTGGACGTCGCCCACGTGAGCATCGTGTCCGAGGGAACGCCGGTCAAGGTCGGCTTCGCCGCGGGCCTCCTCGTCAAGCCCTGCGACCGCCTGCGCTTCGGCATCTCCTTCCACTCGCACA
>JBGPDK010000054.1:0-19045 GCA_041482235.1 Thermoanaerobaculia bacterium
CGAGGGACGCCTGCCCAGGGGTCTCCGGCGCTTCGACCGGTTTCGCCGGGCCATCCTGCGGACATCGGTCTTCGTCGTCGTCCCGCTGGCCCTGTTCCTCACGGTCAACGTCCTGACGACGGGCCGGGGCGAACGCACGGACGTTCTCGTCGTGTCCGCTCCCTCCGCGGCGCCCGCGGCGCCCGCGAGCGTCATCAACGCTCCGAACGGTCTCGCGCCCACGCTCTTCCACCTCGAGGTGCGCTCCGTCGTGATCGATCCGGGGCACGGCGGAGCGGACCCCGGCGCGATGGCGTCCGGCGTGTTGGAGAAGGACGTCACGCTCGACGTCGCCCGGCGCCTCCGGGACCTCCTCGTCGCCCAGAAGCTCGCAGTGTCGCTCACGCGCGAGGCGGACACGACCGTGTCGCTTCGCGACCGCATCGTCCTGGCGAATGCGAGAAAGGCCGACCTCTTCGTGTCGATTCACGTGAACTCGCTCCCCTCGGTGAAGGAGGTGCGGGGCGTCGAGACGTATTTCCTCGGCACGACGACCGACCCGCACGTCGAGCGGCTCGCTCTCGACGAGAACCGCGCCTCGGGCTACACGATGGCGGATTTCCGGCGCCTTCTCGAGGGCGTCCTCGCCGACGCGCGGCAGGGAGAGTCGCGCAACTTCGCCGAGATCGTGCAGGCCGGCCTCGTGGCCTCGCTCCGCCCCGTCGTGCCCCGCCTCGAGGACCGCGGCGTCAGAAGCGCGCCCTTCGTCGTCCTGATCGCCACGGAGATGCCGGGCATCCTGGCGGAGGTGTCGACCGTCTCGAACGACGACGAGGCGCGCCATCTCAAGAACCCCGAGTATCGCCAACAGATCGCACAGGCCCTTTCGAACGGCATCCTCGCGTACGCGGAGGCGCGGAACCATCCGCCGGCCTCCAAACGGAGTTGACATGAGCGGGAAGAAGGACGTTCTCCACGTCGGCATCGACCTCGGCACGTCGCGCAGCGCGATCACGGTGTCGAACGGCGGGCATCACGTCGTGGAGAGCTACGTGGGCTGGCCCCTCGACATGGTGGCCCGCAAGGTCGTGAAGAAGTCGATCCTCTTCGGCGCCGAAGCGCTCGAGAACCGGCCCATGCTCGACCTGCACCGCCCGCTCGAGCGCGGCCTCATCAAGCAGGGCTCGGCGAAGGACGAGGAGGCGGTGCACGAGCTGCTGAAGCACCTCATTTCCCTGGCCGGGAAGAAGGACGGCCAGAGCGTGCATGCCGTCGTGGGCGTGCCCGCCGAGGCGCTCCGGGTGTCGCGGCAGCACTTGCGCGGGGCCGTGAAGGGAATCGCGGACGCGCTCCTCATCGTGTCCGAGCCGTTCGCCGTCGCGTACGGCATGGACGCGCTCCTCCACACGATGGTCATCGACATCGGCGCCGGCACGACGGACTTCTGCGTCATGAACGGCCACTACCCGACCGAGGACGACCAGCGCACCCTCACGCACGCGGGCGACTCCATCGACGACCAGCTCCTGGCGCTCGTGAAGACGAGGCATCCCGACGGCCGCTTCTCGATCCACATGGTCCGCGAGTGGAAGGAGAAGCAGAGCTTCGTCGGCGACCCGCCGGGGCCGGTCATCGTGCGCTTCCCCGTGAAGGGCAAGCCGGCCGACGTGGAGATCACGGCCGAGATGAAGAAAGCCTGCGAGAGCGTCGTCGGCCCGATCGCCGAGACGATGCTCGACCTGCTCTCGAAGGTCGAGCCGGAGTATCAGGAGAAGGTGCAGCGCAACATCATCCTCGCCGGCGGCGGCTCGCAGATGCCCGGCCTCGCCGCCGCCCTCGAAAAGTCGCTCGCCGAGCTGGGCGGAGGCCGCGTGCGAGCCGTGGAGGACCCGGTCTTCGCGGGGTCGAACGGCGGCCTCGCCATCGCGCTCGACGCGCCGGAAGGCGACTGGGAGCCGCTCTCGGCATGAGCCCGCCCGACACCGGCTTTCCCCGCGACCCCGAGGTGAAGAAGCGGATGCTCCCGTCGGTGACCGACGTCGTGCGCGAGCTCGCGAAGACCGTCTCCGCGGACCCGGCGGTGCTGTTCAAGGCCGCGCGCGGCGTCGTGGCGGAGGAGCTCGCGAAGGTGAAGCAGGGCCTCGAGTCGGCGCCTCTCGACGTCCTCGTCAGGCGCGCGCTCCTTCAGCTCGAGCGGGAAGGGTCGGCGAAGCCCGTGTCCGGGCCGGCGGCTCCGTTCACCCCCGTGTTCCCCGCGCGGCGGCCGGGCCTGCGCGAGGCGCAGAAGGCCGCGCCGCCCGAAAGGCCGCCCGCTCACGACGAGCCCTTCGAGATCGCGCCCTCGCGCGCCGACCTCGGGTGGGAAAAGGAGATTCCGATCCAGCCCGAGGACGCGCCTTTCCGGTCGGCGATCATTCCCATCCCACACAAGGCGCGCGCGCCGCTGGAGATTTCCGCGCCGATCGACGCCCCGCCAAAGTCCGTCCCGGAGCCCGAGCCGAGGCCGGCCTTCGCGCCGCAGCCGCGACCGGAGCTGGACCTGGGCTTTGCTCCGCGGCCACCGACGCCGAAGCCAGCGCCCGAGGCCGCGCCACCGCCGCTCGCGCCGCTTTCCCCGATGCCCCCGACAATGGCCGAGATGCCCGCGGTGTCGCCGCCGGCCGGCGCCGAGCGCTTTCTGAGAGCGCCGGCACCGCCCTCGCGGCATGAGCCCGCGGTGAAGTCCATGTCGGAGATGCCGCCTCTGGGCGAGTCGTTCGAAGGGAGACCCGAGCCGGCAATGGAGGAGTTCAACTTCAAGGCGGCGGAAGTTCCAGCCCCGACCACGGCACGGGTTCCGGCCCGCTCGAGCCGCAGGGGCTGGCTCGTCGCGATCGCGCTCGTCCTCGCGATCGGCGCGGGCCTCGCGTGGGCCGTGCGCGAGTACGTCTTCCGGAACGAGATCGTGAAGCCCGTCGCGCCCGCTGCGCGGAAGAAACCCGACGGCACGCCTTCGACGAGCGCGCCGCCCGCGGCGGTGCCGGCGCCCGCGCCGGTTGCCGAGCCGGTGCCTCCGCCGGCGAAGGCCGCGCCCGCGCCGGCGAAGCAGGCGGCGGCCGGACTTCCCTCGGGTGCACCGGTCCCGAAGAGCCGCGCGGCGGTGCTGCTCACGTCCGACTGGGCGGGAAAGCCGGTCGTGTACGTCATCCATTTTTCGTCGCACAAGGACCGCGAAAGCGCGGCGAAGGAGGCGAAGAAGCTCGGCGCCGCGCTCGGCGCGCCCGCGCGCGCCGTCGAAGTGGACCTCGGCGAAAAGGGGATCTGGTACCGCGTCGTCCTCGGCGAGTTCGCCGACGTCGATTCCGCCCGCGCGTTCCGCGCCGACCTCGAGGCGAAGAAGACGCCTGGCATGGGTTTCGTCTACGAGATGCGGGGGCGCTGAGGGCGGAAGAAGGAAAGGGCCGCGCGTCGCGCGGCCCTTTGCATCCAGGGACGAGAGCCGTCAGAACGACGGCTCGAAAGTCTTGATGATGTCCGCGACCGTCGGAGCCGGCTTGCCGGCGAGCGCGGTCTTCTTGATGGCGTCTAGGTGGTCGAGGAGCGAGGGCTGCACGATCTCGTAGAGGACGCCCGTCGTCACGATCTCGGTCTCGCGCGTGTACGCGAGCGCGGCCGGGCGCGAGGAGGGGTCGTGATCGGCAGGCAGGTGTCTCTGCTTCGCCTTGAGCGTCTTGAACTGGTCGTCGCCGCGCCAGGTGACGCACGGGGACATGACGTTCAGGAACGCGAAGCCCCTGTGCGAAAGCGCCTTGACCATGAGCTCGACGGTGCCCTTGAGATCGCCGGAGAACGCGCGGGCGACCCACGTCGCCCCGACGGAGATCGCGAGCTCGCACGGATCGATGGACGGCTCGGGGTTCCCGTAGTGCGAGGACTTCGTCCTGTCGCCGGCGGGCGTCGTGGGCGCGGTCTGGCCCTTCGTGAGGCCGTAGATCTCGTTGTCCATCATGAAGTACGCGATGTCGAGGTTGCGCCGCGCGGCGTGCAGGAAATGGTTGCCGCCGATGGCGAGACCGTCGCCGTCGCCGCCCACCGCGATGACCTTGAGGTCCGGGCGCGAGACCTTGACGCCCGCCGCGAGCGTGAGCGCGCGGCCGTGAACGCCGTTGAAGCCGTAGGTCTCGACGTAGCCGGGGAGGCGCGAGGAGCAGCCGATGCCCGAGACGACGACCGTCTCCCACGGCTTGATCTGCAGCTCGGTGAGCGCGCGGTAGAGCGCGGTCAGGGCGCCGAAGTCGCCGCAGCCGGCGCACCAGACCGGCTTGAGATCCGTCTTGTAGTCGGCGGGCTTGAACTCGGGAAGCGCGACGGTCTCGCTCATGCGACCACCTCTTCCCGCGCGTGCTCGGCCGCGAAGAGCTTGGCGATCTCGGCGTCCAGCTCGGCGACGGTCAGGTTCTTGCCGCCGGACCTCTTGTAGATGTGCGTGCGCGCTTCGGGCAGATCGAGGAACGTGCGGAGGTACTTGTAGAACTGCGCCGAGTACGAGAGCTCGACGACGAGGACGCGCTTCAAGCCCCTCAGGAAATCCTCGAATTCCTTCTTCGGGAAGGGATAGAGGACCTGCGGCACGAAGGCGGCGACCTTCTGGCCGCGCTCTCCCGCGCGCCGCACGGCCTCGCGAACCGCGCCTTTCGACGAGCCCCAGCAGAGGATGCCGATCTCGGCGTCCCGGGGGCCGTACTCCCGGTGGAACGTGTAGGCGTCGCGGATGGGGCGGAGCTTTCGGTACCGCTTCGCGTTCATCCGCTCGTGGAGGAGGTATCCGGACGAGGGCCGGCCCGCCTCGTCGTGCTCGAGGCCGTTCGTCTGGTAGATCCCGCCGGGCGTGCCGGGGCGCGCCATGGGCGAGACGCCGTCGTCCGTCTCCTTGTACCTCTGGTAGTCGATCAGCTCGGCCTCGGCCGGCAGCCGGCGCTCGCGCACCTCGTGGACGAGCGTCGCGGCGTCGAACGTCTCGCGCCGCTGCGCGACGAGCTGATCGGAGAGGACGATCACGGGGATCTGGTATTCCTCGGCGATGTTGAAGGCGTCGACCGTCGTGTGGAAGGAATCCTCCACGTCCGAGCAGGCCATGACGACGCGCGGCGCGTCGCCGTGCGTGCCGTAGAGGGCCTGCCAGAGGTCCGACTGCTCGCTTTTCGTGGGCAGGCCGGTGGAGGGGCCGCCGCGCTGCACGTCCACGATGACGCAGGGGAGCTCGGCCATCGACGCGAGGCCCATCATTTCGGTCATGAGAGCGAACCCGGGACCGGACGTGGCCGTCATCGCCTTCTCTCCGGCGAAGGAGGCGCCGAGGACGGCGCCGATGGCGGAAAGCTCGTCCTCCGTCTGGACGGCCGCGCCTCCCATCTTCGGCAGCCACTCGTCGAGGAACTGGAGAATCTCGGAGGAGGGCGTGATGGGGTAGCCCGCGAAGTAGCGGCAGCCCGCGTGCAGGGCGCCGATGGCCGTGGCCTCGTTGCCCGACATGAGGAGCTTCGCTTTTCCCGGCGTGTAGCCGAGCTGGCGCTCGGGCATCGCGGGAAGGGTCTGGCCGAGGGCGAAGCCGGCCTCGAAGGCCTTCAGCGCGCCCTCGCCGACGGCCGCCTTTTTCCGGCCGAAGCGGTGGACGACGGCGCGGCGAAGCGTGGCCGCAGGCAGGCCGAAGAGGGCGGTGAGGACGCCGAGGCCCACGAGGTTCTTGGATCCCTTCGCGCCCGAATCCATGGTCAGCTTCGCGAACGGCACCTTGATCCAGATCGCGTCCGCGCCGAGGCCGAGGTCCTCGGGGGTGCGGGCGACGGGATCGGCCTCCTCCGACAGGACGACGGCGTTCTTCGCCGGCAGGATCTCGCCCTTGAAGAGGGCGAAGTCGGCCCAGCTGAAGACGACGGCGACGTCGATCGTGTCGCCGGACTCGTAGATCGGATCGGCGCTCAGCCGGACGACGCAGGACGACTCGCCCCCGCGGATCTGAGGGCCGTAGGCCTCGGTCTTCAGGACGTTGAGCCCGTCGCGCGCGGCGGCCTGCGCGAGGACGTCGCCCATCGTGACGATTCCGTCGCCGCCGGCGCCGACCATGGCGATTGTGAGATCTCGTTTCGGCATTCGTGGCCTCGCCTTCTCCGAAATGGGTTGTCAGGTCCCGGGACGGCCCTTGGAGTACGCGACAGGGTGCGTGCAGATGGGGGCCGCCTCAATGGTGCAAACGGATCACTTTGCGCCTGCGTCTCAGGTCGAAATCAAGCGTGCCAGAGTATAGGCCGCGCCGGAGGCCAGGGCCCCGACGAGAACCGTGCGGAAGGCCTCCGCGACGGGCGGCCGGCCGGTGAGGCGCCCCTTCACGCCGCCGAAGACGGCGAGCGCGGCCAGCGTGACCGTCACAGACAGCAGGAGCGCGGTCGTGATGGGGACGTGGAGGATGTACGGGGCGAGCGGGATCGCCCCTCCGGCCACGTACGACCCGCCGATCGTGAACGCCGAGATGCGCGCGCGCCTCGGATCGGGCTCCATCAGGTTCAGCTCCTCGCGCATCATGAAATCCACCCAGCGCTCGTGGTTCGAGCACACGGCTTGCGTCGCGGCCTCGAGCGTTTCGCCCGTGAGCCCCCAGGCACGGAAAACCTTGCGGACTTCCTCCTGCTCTTCCGCCGGAACATCCCTCACTTCCTCGCGTTCGCGCTTTTTCTCGCTCGCCCAGGTGTCGGCCTCGCTCCTGGCGGCGAGGTAGCCGCCGAGGCCCATCGCGATGGCGCCGGCGGCGAGCTCCGCGACGCCCGCGACGAGGATGACGCGCGCGTTCGCGACGGCGCCGGAGAGGCCGGCCGCGAGCGCGAAGGGGACGGTGAGGCCGTCGGACATCCCGAGGACCACGTCGCGCACGATCTCGGACCCCGAGAAGTGAGCCTCCACGTGGTGGTGACGGGGCCGGGGGCGCGAGGTGCCCTTCGCGTGCGGTGCCGAGGCTGTCGAGTGCGGGCGGGGCTTCTCGCCTCCCGTCACGGGTTCGTCTGCCAGATCTCGAGCGCCGTCACCATCGCGCGGTCGTCCATTGCCACGAGCGACACGACGGCCTTCGCGATGTCCTCCGGCTGGATCGCGGTCTCGGGGTTGAAGTCCATTCCCGCTTTCTTCACGAGGCTCGTGTCCACCGTGGACGGGAAAACGCAGGACACGCGCACGTCCGAGGTGCGCGCCTCGTACCGCATCGCCTCCGTGAGGCCGGCGAGCCCGAACTTCGAGGCGCAGTACGCGCCGCCGCCCGCGAACCCGCGGCGGCCCGCCGTCGAAGAGATGTTCACGATGTGCCCGCGCCTGCGCGCCTTCATCCCGGGCAGGACGGCGCGCGACATGAGGAACGGCCCGCGCAGGTTCACGGAGAGAATGCGGTCGAAGACGACCGCGTCCATCTTCTCGACGGGGGCCGCCGCGAAAATGCCGGCGTTGTTCACGAGAACGTCCACGGGCCCGAGCTCCTGCTCCAGGGCGGCGACGGCGCGCGAGACGGCGCCTTCGTCCGTGACGTCCGCCGCGAGGACCACGGTCGGGGCGCCCGAGTCCTTCAGCTCCTTCTGGACCTCCACGAGGTTCTTCTTCGTCTTCCCGAGGAGCCCGACCTTCGCCCCCGCCCCCGCGAAGGCATGGGCCAGCGCGCGGCCGATGCCGCGCCCGGCGCCCGTGACGAGAACGACCCGGCCCTTGAGTTCCATCCGTTCCTCCGGACGGGATTCTAGAGCGGCAAGAGTCCGAGGCGCGGGGAAGCCGCCTAAGGGGCCGCCGCGTTCCCTCTCGGAAGTGGTACCTTGAGCCGCTCCTGATGGACTTCACCGTCGATGAGCGGCTCGCGAGAGCCGCGACGCTTCCGGCGCCGATGTACACGGATCCCGCGGTGCTCGCCCGGGAGAAGGCACGGGTCTTCGGCGCTTCGTGGCAGCTCGTCGGCCGCGCGGAACAGGTCGCGCGCCCCGGCGACTTCTTCACGGCGCGGATCGCGGACGAGGAGCTTCTCGTCGTCCGCGGCGAGGACGAGACGCTCCGGGCCCTCTCGAACGTGTGCCGCCACCGCGCGGGGCCGGTCGCCGCGGGCACTGGCTCCCGCCGCGCCCTGAGGTGCGGTTACCACGGCTGGACCTACGGCCTCGACGGCCGCCTCCTGGCGACACCCGAATTCGAGGGCGTCGAGGATTTCCGCCGGGAGGACGTGCGTCTGCCCGAATTCTCCGTTGCGGCGTGGATCGGCCTCGTCTTCGCGAACCTCGATCCGAAGGCGCCGGCGCTCGCCGAAACGCTGGAGGGCCTCCACGGGCGGCTCGAAGGGAAGGGGCTCGGCTCGATGCGCCTCGCTCACCGGCGGGACTGGACCCTCGACTGCAACTGGAAGGTCTACGTGGACAACTATCTCGAGGGCTACCACATTCCCGTCGTCCACCCTGGTCTCATGGTGGAGCTCGACTACGGTGCCTACAGGACGGAGACCTTCCGCAACCACACGCTCCAGATCTCGCCGATCAAACGGGAGGGCGGCCGCCTCAGATCCGAAGCGCCGGGCAACGAGGCCGCGTACTGGTGGATCTGGCCGAATCTCATGCTGAACGTCTACCCCGACAACTTCTCGACGAACCTGATCGTCCCGCTCGGAGAGGAGCGGACCCTGACGATCTTCGAGTGGTTCTTCCCCGACCCGGAAGGTCCCGGTGTTCGCGTGCGCGTGGAGGAGACGGTCGCCTTCAGCGACGAGATCCAGCTCGAGGACATCGCGATCTGCGAGGCCGTGCAGCGCGGGCTGAGGTCGAGGACGTACGTCCGCGGCCGCTACTCCGCCAGGCGGGAGAGCGGCGTCCATCATTTCCACCGTCTGTGGGCCGCGGCGATGGAGCTCCCGCGCCTCCCGGAGCCCTGATGGAGCTCCGGCGGGTCCTCGGCTTTCGGGACCTCGTCTTCTTCTACACGCTCACATGCTTCAGCCTCCGGTCGATCACGACGGCGGCCGAGGCCGGGCCCTCGTCCCTCGCGGTCTGGGTGCTCGCCGCCCTCGGGCTCTTCCTTCCGCTCGTCGCGTCGGTCCTCGAGCTCTCGTCACGCTTCCCGGAGGAGGGCGGCCTCTACGTCTGGACGCACCGGGCCTTCGGGGACTTCCCGGGCTTTCTGTCCGGTTTTCTCTACTGGTCGAGCAATCTCCCGTATTTCCCGACGCTCCTCTACTTCGCCGCGGCGAACGCTCTCTTCCTCGGGGGCGCGCGCGGCGCCGCCCTGCAGGAGAATCGCGCGTTCTTCCTTGCGTTCTCGCTCTCGGGCATCGCCGTCGCGACCGCAGTGAACGCGAGAGGCCTGAAGCAGGGGACGTGGCTTCACAACACGGCCGCGGTCGCGACGTGGACGGCGGCGGCGATGCTCGTCGGCTGCGGCGTTTACGCCTTTCTTAACGGCGGTCCCGCCACGGCGATCACGCGCGCTTCCCTCGCGCCCTCTTTTTCCCTCAAGGGGGCGCTCTTTTTCGCGACCATCGCGTTCGCGTTCGGGGGCGTGGAGTCGGCCTCGTTTCTCGGAGACGAGATCCGCGATCCCCGGCGCAGCCTCCCGCGCGCTCTTCTCGTCTCGGGAGTCCTCATCACGGCCGCGTACCTCGCCGGCACGGCGAGCCTCCTCGTGGCGCTGCCCCCGCGGGAGACGAACGTGCTGACGGGTGTCACGAAGGCCATCGCCGCCGTGTCCGGGCGGGCCGGCGCGCCCGCTCTCGGAACTCTGGCCGCTCTCCTCGTCACGGTCGCCGGCCTGGGCGCGACCGGAGCCTGGCTCGCGACGGCGTCGCGCCTGCCGTTCGTGGGCGGCCTCGACCATTTTCTGCCGCCGGCCTTCGCGAAGCTCCACCCCAGGTGGGGCACGCCCGTCGTCGCCCTCGTGACACAGTCGCTGCTCTCGGCGCTCTTCGTCGTCCTGAGCCAGGCGGGAACCGGCGTCCGGGGAGCCTACGACGCGCTTCTCGCGATGAGCGTGATCTCGTATTTCATCCCGTTCCTGTTCCTCTTCGCCTCGACGATCCGATTGTCGGCGGCGCCGGCGCCCGCCGGGGCCGTCCGGATCCCGGGAGGGCGACCGGTTTCCGTGGCGCTCGCGTGCCTCGGCTTCGCGACGACGGCGGCGGGCCTCCTCCTGGCCTTCGTGCCTCCCGACGACGAGCCGAACAAGGCGTTCGCCGTCGCGAAGATCGCCGGGCTCTCGGTTCTCCTCCTCGCCGGGGCTCTCGCCGCGTACGCGGCCGCGGCCCGCCGGCGGCGGAAGCTCCCGGCGTGATGCCGGCCCCGGTCGTGCCACGCTTCGACCCCGCGCGGCGGCGAGCGGTGACGATCGCCCTGCTCCTCGTGACGGCTCTCTCCTCTTTCGAGTCCACGGTCGTGTCGACCGCGATGCCCACGATCATCGGCGAGCTCCACGGCCTTCCCCTTTATTCGTGGGTGTTCTCGATCTACCTCCTCGCGTCCACGGTCACGATGCCGCTCTACGGCCGCCTCGCCGACCTTTACGGGAGGCGCCGCATCCTCATGGGCGCGACGCTCGTGTTCCTGGGCGGAGCCGTGACGTGCGCGTTCGCCCGCTCCATGCCGCAGCTCATCGTGGCGCGCGGCCTGCAGGGCCTGGGCGCGGGCGGCCTCATCCCGATCGCCCTCACCGTGACCGGGGATCTCTACTCTCTCGAGGAGAGGGCGCGCGTGCAGGGGCTCTTCAGCGGCGTCTGGGGCTTCGCGAGCCTGGTGGGTCCGCTGCTCGGCGCGTTTCTGACGGTGACGTTCGGCTGGCGTTCCATCTTCACGATCAACGTGCCGCTCGGGCTCGTGGCCCTTTTTCTCGTCGCCACGAAAATGATCGAGTCGAAAAGCCCAGGGTCCGACCCTCTCGACGTCGCCGGCGCGGTGACGTTGGCCCTCGGCGTCACCGCGCTGCTCTTCTCGGTCCTCCAGAGGGCCGGTTCGGGAGCCCTCGGGAGCGGCGCGCGGCTCTTCCTCGGCGTCCTCGGGCTCGCGTTGCTCGCTCTCTTCGCTCGGCTTCAGGCCCGGCGCGAGCACCCCCTCGTTCCACCGGACCTCTTCCGGCACGCCGACACGGCCGTTCCATACATCGGGGGAGTCCTTCTTGGAACGACGATCTACGGCGTCGACACGTTCGTGCCGCTTTTCGTGCAGGGCGCGCGAGGCGGAACCGCGGGAGTGGCCGGCGCGGTCATCACGCCGCTCGTTTTCTTCTGGGCGCTCTCGGCGATGATCGCGGCCCGGATCATCATCCGGTTCGGCTTCCGCGCGACGGCGCGAGCGGGAGCGCTCCTCATCCTCGCGGGCTTCGCAGGGCTCCTCGTCGCAGCGCGATTCGACGCGTCCGTTTTCGCCATCAGCGCGGCGTGCGGTCTGATCGGAGCGGGCCTCGGACCCTCGTCGCTTGCCCAGATCCTCGCGATCCAGAACGTCGTGGACGAGCGCCGCAGGGGCGTCGCCACGAGCCTCGTGCCCTTCTTCCGGACCGTGGGGGGCTCTCTGGGCGTGGGCGCCCTCGGGGGGATCCTCGCGGCGGGCCTCACGGGCCGAATGGGATCCGCGGCCGATTCGGCGGGAGACCTCCTGACGCAGGGGCACGTGCCCCGGGAGCTGCGTTTCGCGCTCGAACAGTCGCTCCTTCCCGTCTTTGCCGTGCTCCTCGCGCTCGCGCTCGTGAATCTCGCCGTGACGTCGCGCTTTCCCGACCGCCGGACGGCCCCGAGGACGCCGGCGCACCCATGAGGGAGCCGGCGCCTCTTGGGATCTACAATTGACGGCATGAAGGTCACCGCGGCCGCCCTCATGATGTTCGCGGCCGGGGCCGCCGGGACGGTGGCCGCCCAGCAGGCGACGCCGACTCCCGTCGAACAGCATGTCGTCGCGCCGTCTCTTCCCGATCAGCCGAACAAGGAAGGCGTGGTGCGCCCCAGCGGCTCGATGCCGACCGACCGGGAGGGCTACGTGCGGACGAATCGGGGGGCGATCGACCCTTCGTCCGCGTCGCCGTCCTCCGCCCCCGCTCCGCCTGAAGCTTCCACCTCTTCGCCGCGTATCGTCGGCTCGGCGGCGGCAGGCAGCCCGCACGCGAAGGCCGGAGCGGTAACCGGCAAGCCCGTCTCACTCACTCAGGGCGCCGCCTCTACCGTCACGCGCTACGAGAAGGGGAAATCGCTCACGGTGAAGACGCCGGCGGGAGCTCTCGTGAAATACCCCCTCGCGAAGGGCGCCGTCCTTCCGGAAGACCTCGGTGCCGGCCGCAAGGTCCTCGTCGAGACGAGAGTCGTGAAGAAGCGCCGCTACGCGACGAAGGTCTCGTACGCCGAAGGGCAAGTCGTCATCACGAACGTGAACTGAGTGCCCGAGCCGCGATGTTCTCGCTGAAGTGAGGGCGGACGCGCGATCGCTGTGACATGACGCCGCGTGTGGTCCTGTTCCAGAACGACGACGTCCTCGCGCTCGACAAACCGCCGGGCGTTTCGATGGCCACGTCGTCGAAGGAAGGCAAGTCGGCCGAGGACGTCGTGCGTCGCCTGCTCGCCGCCTGCGGCCTTGCTCCGCCGGATCCGCTTCCGGTCCTCGTGCACCGGCTCGACGCGGGAACGTCGGGCGTCGTGCTCGTCGCGAAGACGCGCGAGGCCCACCGCGCGCTGAGTCTCGCGTTCCAGGAGCGCCGCGCGAAGAAGACCTATCGCGCGCTCGTCTGGGGCCACCCGGTGCCGGCGAAGGGAACGATCGAGCTCGCGCTCCAACGCGACCCGAAGGACGGCCGGAAAATGCGCGTCGCCGCGGACGGCAAGCCCTGCGTGTCGCGCTACAGGACGCTTCGGAGGTTCCCGTCCCTCTCCGACCTCGAGCTTCAACCCGAGACCGGGCGCACGCACCAGATCCGCGTCCACCTCTCCGCGAAGGGGCATCCGATCGCGGGCGACGACTTCTACGGCGGGGCCAGCCGGTGGCGCGGCGTGCGCGACCGGAGACTCCGCGAGGCGCTCGCGGGGGTCACGCGGCCGCTTCTCCACGCCGCGCGCGTCGAGATTCCGGAGATGGGCATCGACGTCGCGGCCCCGCTGCCCGGGGATTACGAGGGGATTCTGGCTTCCCTCGCTTCCGCCCGGCCGGCCCCGGGCCGTTGACGTCGTGCCGGGGCGCCGCCGAATTGCTTAGAAGGGTGAATGAGCGATGCGCCAGGAGACTCCGAGAGGGTCAGGGGGGCCAGGCGGGGGTGCGAACCCGGCCTGGCCTGAGTCGCGGCGGGCGTCGCACCCCCCGAACAAGAATCAGAAGATCACTTTCGCCGCGAGCTGGACGATGCGGGGCCCGAAGGACGTCGTCGGCGTGCCGAACGCGGAGAGCTTCGTGAGAGTCGTTCCGCTCGCGCTGTAAAACCCCTGGTTCACGCCGACCACGTTGGAGCGATCGAATATGTTGAACGCCTCGACGATGATCTGAAGCGTCGCCGGGCCGATGGGGATGTCCCTTGTGATGCGCGGATCGACCGAAAAGAACGTGGGGAAGTTGAGCGAGTTGCGGCCGAATCCCGGCGCGCGGTCGTTTTGAACGTTGCCGTCGTTGTTGAGGTCGACGAGCGGCGCGAGAATCGCGGTGTAGGGCTGGCCGCTCGCGACCGTGACGATGCCGGAGACCGCCCATCCGCCGAAAAGAGCCTGCTCGATGCCGCCCGCGTTCCGGTAGAAGGGAAGGCTCCAGTAGGCCGAGAGGACGAGGCGGTGGCGCTGGTCGGCGTTGCCAACGGCGTAGTCCGCTTGAAAGTTCTTCGGGTCGGACGCCTGCTTTCCGTCGTCGCCGACGCCCGGCACGACCGAGGTGGCGTCCGGCTTCGTGTCGAGGACCTTGCCGTACGTGTAGGCGAAGCGCGCCTGCCAGTTGTTCGAGAAGCGCTTGTTCAGCTCGAGCGTGACGCCGTTGTAGTTGGATTCAGCCGTGCTCTGAAACTCGATGACGCGCCCGAAGTTCGCGAAGGGGCGGTCGGCGCCGTATCGCGTGACGGGATAGACGTTCCCGAGGCTGTCCGTGAAGTTGACGATCGAGGGGGGTCCGACGTTAATGTCCGCCGAGCGCTGGAGCTTGGTGGCCTTCACGTAGAGATAGGAGAAACCGATCGAGAAGTCGTTCGACACCGCATGCTCGATGCCGAGGCTCGCCTGGTGGACCAGCGGGTTCTGGAAGTTCGGGTCGAACACGAGGATCGTCGGCTTGGGAAGAGAGGCACCCGTCGGAATGGACGGGAAGACGTTCGGGTAGACCGGCATCTGGGCGCCCAGGAACGTGATTCCCTGCACGTTGATGCCGTTGTTCGACATCGCCGTGCCGATCATGATGGACGGCGTGCGGCCGTAGAACATGCCATAGCCGCCGCGCACGACCGTGCCGTCATGGCCCTTCGGCGTCCACGCGAAACCGAGGCGGACGCCGACGTTGTTCGTGTCCTCCGGGACGACGCTCGTGTCGATTCCGGCCGCAAGGAGCTGCGCGTCGGGGTTCCTCACGGTGGGCTGCGCGATGCCTTGCTTGTCGTACCTGAGGCCGAGATTGAACGTGAGGTTCGAGGCCGGCCGAAACTCGTCCTGGAGGAAGAGGCCGATCTCGGAGAGGTCGGGATTGGTGAACGGACCGCTCGTGCCGACGCCCGGGAAGTTCTGAACGTACCGGATGGGCTGACCGAGGTTGTAGGCGGCGATCGAGTTGAACGTGTACTGGCCCGAGAAGAGGCCCGGGAACCAGTTCAGGATGAGGTCGCGGTTGAAGTCGAAGCCGCCCTTCAGGGCGTGGTTTCCGAACAGGAACGTCACCGCGTCGGCGACCTGATAGCGCGTGATCGTCGTCTCGCGCGGGCTGAAGTTGTTCCGCCCGATCGTGAAGGAGAAATTCCCGGCGTCCTGGATGATCGACTCGGGGTCCGCGCTGTTCGCGAGGCCGGGCTCGGAGTCCTTCGCGTACTGGCCGCGCAGCTCGTTGAAGAGCGACGAGCCGAAGGAATTCGTCAGGGAAGCCGTGACCGTGTCCGTGTTCACGAGCGAGTCGCCTGAATGCGTCACGGACTGCGTCGTGCCGCCGTTCTCGTTGTTCGAGCCCGTGAAACGCTGGCGGTTGTAGCGCATCGAAAGATGCGTCGCGGCGCCGGCCTCGTAGTCGCCCTTGAGGAGGAAGACGTCCTGGTTCTGGCCGCGGTCGTAGGGGCCGGTGAGCGGCGTCAGCTTCGCGAGGCCGGCCGTCGTATTCGCGTCCGAGGGAAGGCTGCCCGTGGAGAGGATGACGGGCTGCCCGTTCGTGTTGCGCTGGCCGTCGTAGTTCGCGAAGAAAAAGAGCCTGTCGGCGAGGATGGGCCCGCCGAGGCTCGCGCCAAACTGGTTGAAGTGGTAGTTGCTCTTGGCGCGGCCGTTGATCACGTTGATGTAGTCGTTCGCGTTCATGGTCTTGTCGCGGAAGAACTCGAAGGCCGAACCGTGGAACTCGTTCGTGCCCGACTTGGTCACGACGTTGATGACCGCGCCGCCCGCCCGGCCGTACTCGGCGGTGTAGGCGTTGCGGTTCACCTGGAACTCTTTCACGGCGTCCTGGCTGAACTGGTACGGCGCCCGGCCCGAGCCCGTGCGGCCGAGGGCCTGGCCGAAGAACGTGTTGTTGTTGTCGGCCCCGTCGATGACGAGGCTGTTCAGCGTGCCGCGCTGGCCCGCGAAGCTGATGTCGCCGAGACGCGGGTCCTTCGTGACGCCCGGCGTCGTGAGGACGAAGTCGATGAAGTTGCGTCCGTTCGTGGGGAGGTTCGCGATGTAGTTTTCGTTCACGACGTCGCTCTGCTGCGTGCGCGTCGTCTCGATGAGGGGCGCTTCCTCGGTGACGGTCACGTCCGTCCTCACGCTCGAGAGCGCGAGCGTCAGCTTGAGCGTCACGTCGCCGCCGACGTTCAGCTCGATGCCGGGTTTCGTCGCCTTGGTGAAGCCGGCAAGCTCGGCGGTGACGTCGTAAAGGCCGACGGAGAGAAGCGGGAACGTGAACGCTCCGGCGGCGTTCGACACGGTGACCCGTGTGGCGCCGGTCTTCGCGTTCCTGGCGGTCACGCTCGCGCCGGGCAGGGGCCCGCCTGCGGCGTCCGACACAGTGCCCGAGATCGACCCCGCGGTGCTCTGCGCGAAGAGCGGCCCGGCGGGCCATGCGAGCAGGAGAGCCAGGATCGCGGCGGGAGTGAGGGAGCGGAGAGATCGCGACATCGAGAATCCTCCTTTGAATGGCCCAATGTTGTCGACCCTCGGTGAAGGGTCCGTGAATTTTCGGCGGAGCCTAACTCAAGAACCGCTCGCCGGGTATCAAAGGGCCCGCCAAACGTACGCGCCGCCGTCCCGGACGAATCCGAGGTTCTCGAGAAGCGGCGCAAGCGGCGAGCCCGAGGCCGCGAGACGGAGGCGGCGCGGTTGGCCGAGCGGGTCGCGGGCCCTCTTGAGCAGGTCCTGCAGGGCGAGGAGCGCCGCTCCGAGCGTCCGATCGGAGGTCCCTCTCGCCAGAGCAAATCCGCCGTCCGCACCGATTCTCAGGAACGGTTCTCCGGCGGAAAGGGCCACGAAGGAACCCCGCTCGGGAGGCGGGTCGAGGCCGGCGAGAACGGGGTCGCCGCCTCCGGCCACGGCCAGCGCGGGCTCGCCCTCGACCGCCCCGTCACGGGCGCGGAGCGCCTCGATGGTCTCCTCCCCGGCATACTGCAAGGCCCCGTGGCCTTCCACGAACGCGCCGCGCCGAAGATCTCCGCGCATCTCCATGCGCGCGAGGACCGGCGCGACGTCGGACCAGCGCACGGCCGCGGGGTCCTCGAATTCGAGCTGGGCCCGCGAGACGATGCCCCATCGCGCGAGGAGGATGCGAGCCCAGGCCTCGGCGCGCTCGTCCGCGCGGAGCGGCTCGCCGAAGACGCCGGGTGAGTCGACGAGCGACCAGCGGCCCGAGGGGAATACAGAGAGAGAAAGAGAGGAAGAAGATTTTCTTAGAAGGGGGAGAGAGGCCGAGGCGCTGCGAGAGAGGCCGAGGCTATCGGCCACCCGCTGCTCGACGGCGCGAAGCGTGGCGCGGCTGGGGCGGTGTCCTCTTTCGCCGAATCGCGCAACGGCATCCGGGCGCGGCTCCGCCATGGCGATCAGCGCCGGGTCCTTCACGCGCTTTCTAAGAAGAATTTCTCGAAATCCCTGGATCCCGTCCCCCGTTACGAGCCCGGCCAGGACCAGCTCGACCAATGCCTTTCGGACCGCTTCTTCGGCCTTGCCTTCTCGCCTCGGGACGAGGTCCGCGAGGAACGACGCGCCTGCCACGGCGAGTTTTCCGTACAGATCGCGTGCCGCGGGGGAGAGGCCGTCGAGCGCGGGCGGCCCCGGCGGGAGGACGACCGCCCCCTCTCCCCGGAAGAAGAAGGAGAGGCGCGCCGCCCGCGGGTCTTTCGCGCCGGTCGCGCGCCACACGAGGAGGCCGCGCGCGGAAAGGACGTCGAGCGCGTCCGGCTCGGGCGCGGCAAGGCGCGCGGGCAGGATCGACATCTCCACGGCGAGCGCGGGAAGAGGAAGCCCCCTGAGGAGGGCGAGCGCGTGCTCGGCGGCGTGCATCCCCGAGAAGCGGGCGCCCAGAACGAGCCCCTGCCGCCTCGCGACGAAGGCGCGCCACGCGGACACGGGCACCGGACGGATCTCGCCGCGCAGGAGCGCGAGCGTCCTGCGGCGGACGCTCTCGGCGAGGCGCGCGCCGGCCCAGCGCGGCGGCCCGTCGAGCGTCCCGAATCGCCCGCGCACGACGAGCGCGTCGAGGCGCAACGCCTCGAGCGCCTCCTCGACGCGCGCGGCGGGCACCCCGTAGCGCCTCAAGAACTCGTCGGTGGTCGCCGGACCGCGGGTCGAGAAGAAACGAAGGACGATTTGCTGAAGACCCTCTTGTGGCCTGCCGCCGGCCGTCGGCGGGCCAAGTTGGTTTTCTTCTTCGAGCGCACGTGTGGTCGCCTCGGTTTTCGCGGGCGGTTCGCCGCGGCCGCCAGCGAATCGCGGAAGGAACGGGCCAAGAGCCTGCTCAAAGAGCGAAATGTCGTCACTCGCGATCCAGCGTTTCTCACCTTCTAAGAAAAGCGCCGTGACGCTCCCGCGAGAGGTCAACTCGCCAAGCCAGTCTTTCCCCTCTTCAGCAGATCTTTCCCGAACCTCGTCTTCCGTCAGATCCCCGAGCTCCTGGAAGAGCAGCAGGAGCTCGTCTGGCGTGCGGGCCTGGCGGCCCGCGACGAGGCGTGAGGCCTCGGCGCGGGCGGCGTCCGCGGCCTCGGGACGAAGCGCGTCGGGCAGCGTCTCGCCGAGGACCTCGCCGAGGAGCTCGCGGTTCATGGCGAGGGCGTGGAGGCCCCGCTCGGCCTTCGGCGCGTCCCACTCGTACATGTAAGCCATGACGAACGTGAAGAGGAGGCCCTGCGCGGCGGGGGACGGGAACTTGCGGACGTCCACCGAGCGGGTGACCGCGCCGGACGCGAGGTCGTCGAGGAGCCTGAACAGGCGGTCGGACTCCCACTGGTCCTTCAGGCAGTCGCGGTACGTCTCGGCCACGATGGGAAAGTCGGGGAGCTGCCGCGTCGTCTGGAGGAGGTCCTTCGCGCGCAGGCGCTGTAGCCAGAACGGGGTCCGCCGGCCCGAGCGGGCGCGCGGGAGGAGGAGCGCGCGCTGCGCGTTCTCCCGGAAGCGCGCGCCGAAGAGGGCCGAGTTCGGCAGCTCGGCGAGGAGACGCTCGCGGGCCTCCGCCGCCGTGAGTCGCGCGAGGCGCTCGAGCGGGATCTCGCGCTCGGCGCGTGGGAGGCGCAGAAGGATGCCGTCGTCGGTGGCGACGGCCTCCGCCTCGACGCCGGTCTCCTCGGCGAGGACGCTCGCCAGGGCGAGCGACCAGGGCAGGTTGACGCCGCGGCCGAAGAGGGAGCGCACGAGGACGCAGGGGTCGCCGAGCTCATTCGGAAACGTCTCGAAAACGACGTGGCGGTCGGACGCGATGCCGGCCGA
>JBGPDK010000055.1:0-18817 GCA_041482235.1 Thermoanaerobaculia bacterium
CCCCCGAGCAGGTGATCTTCCGTGTCGTGCCCGAGAACGCGCCGGCGTTCGCGGCACTCGAAAGCGGCGCTCTCGACGAGATGAAGCTCACGTTCACGCAAAAGAAGGAGCTCGACGCGAAGGCCGGGACGCCGGGCGCGCCGCGCGTCGTGACCTTCGACGAGCTCTCGTATTCCTATCTCGGTTGGAACAACCGCCTGCCGATCTTCGCCGACCGCCGCGTGAGGCGCGCCCTCACGATGCTCGTCGACCGCGAGAGCATCGGGCGGAACCTCTTCGGGGGCCTCGCGAAGCTCGCGAACGGACCCCTCCCGCCCGCGTACTGGGCGTGGGACGCCTCCCTCGCACCGTGGCCGTACGACCCTAAGGCCGCCGAGGCGCTCCTCGACGAGGCCGGATTCCGCAAGGGCCCCGACGGGATGCGGCGCAAGGGGAGCCTGCACCTCGCGTTCACGCTCTCGCTCGGCATGGGGAGCAACATCCAGCGCCAGATCGTGGAGCTGGCGCAGCAGTCGTACCGGAAGGTGGGCATCGGCATGGCGATTCAACAGCTCGAATGGGCGACCTTCGCGGCGAAGATGGACGCGGGCGAGTGCGAGGCCTGGGCGGCCGCGCTGAACCTCGACCCGAACCCCGACCTCTCCGTGAGCTGGCATTCCGCGCAGGCGCCGCCGAACGGATCCAACGCGGCCTTCTACAAGAACCCCGAGGTGGACGGGCTCCTCGACCGCCTCAAGACGACGTTCGACCGGGCGGAGACGCGGGCCCTCCTCGTGCGCGTGCAGTCGCTGATCCACGAAGACGAGCCCGTCACGTTTCTGAACATTCCGCTGACGAAGTGGGGCTTCTCTTCGCGCGTCACGAACGTGAAGACTTCGCCCTACGGCCTCTTCCTGTTCTGGCCGGGGGCGGCCGGGTGGCGGACGAGCGCGACGACGGGCCCGATCTCGTAGGTCCCGAGACAAGTAACATCTCGCCATGGTGCGTTTCGCTCTGCGGCGGGCGGCGTCGGCCCTCCTGACGCTGATCGGCGTCCTCGCCCTCGTCTTCGGGCTGGTCACGGCCGCGCCCGGCGACGCAGCCGCGCTCGCGGCCCGCGCCGGCGGAAACCGCGCCGTCGCGATATCGCCCGAGGCGCTTGCCGCCTTCCGGCATCTCTATGGCCTCGACCGGCCCGTTTTCGAGCGCTTCCTGACGTGGGGCTGGCGCGCCGCGCGCCTCGACTTCGGGCGCTCGCTCGTGGACGGCCAGCCCGTGACGCTTCGGGTTGCCCGCGCCCTCCCCGCGACCTTCGCGCTCAACGCGGCCGCCCTCCTCCTCGCGTGTCTGATCGGAGTGCCTCTCGGCGTCGCGGCGGCGCGCCGGCCGGGCGGGCGTCTGGACAGGATCTCCGGATTCCTGTGCGACGCCCTTTTCTCGACGCCGACTTTCGTCCTCGGGCTCGTTTTCCTCCTCGTCTTCTCCGGCTGGCTGCGCGTCACGCCCCTCTTCGCGGACGCCGAGACTGGCGTGCGGGGATTCCTCCTTCCGGTCGCGACGCTCGCACTCGCGTCCCTCGCCCTCATCGCGCGCTTCGTCAGGGTCTGCATCGAGACGGCGCTCGCCGATCCTGCCGCGCTCGCGGGGCGCGCTCGCGGCGAAGGTCCTTCCGAGGAGATCCGGCGCGCCCTGCGGCGCTCGTCCGCGGCGTTTGCCGCGATGGGCGCCGCGCTCGTGCCGTCCGTCGTATCGGGCTCGGTTCTCGTGGAGCGCGTCTTCTCACTTCCCGGAGCGGGCGGGCTCCTGGCCGAAGCCGTCTTCGCGCGCGACCTGCCCACGGTCCTCGCGCTCACGCTTCTCTCGGCGGTTGTCGTCGTTCTCGCGTCGCTCGCGGCCGACCTCGCCACGGCCGCGCTCGATCCGCGCACGATCCGCGACGACGAGGCCGCGGCGGCGGGAGTCGCGGCGTGACCGCCGCCCGCGCCGCGTTCGCGCGCGCCGCATGCGCCTTCGGGCTCTTCCCGCTGCTCGCGCTTCTGGCGCCCGTCGTCGCGCGCGAGAGGCCGTGGGTATCCGGCCGCGGCGGGGAGACCGTTCTCAGCGCGCCCGTTCCCTTCGACCCGGATGCCGTGGATCTGGACCGGCGCCTCGCGCCGCCCGGCGGGCGGCACTTCCTCGGCACGGACGAGCTGGGCCGCGACGTTCTGTCGCGCGTCCTTCACGGCGCGCGGCTCTCCGTGACGGCCGGCCTCTTCGCCTCCGCGCTCGCCCTCGGCCTCGGCGCGGCGCTCGGGACGCTCGCCGGCTGGGCGGGCGGGCGCACCGACCGCTCGGTGCTCCTTTTCCTCCAGATCGTTCAGGCGCTCCCGGCTCTCGTCCTCGTGATCGCGGGGGCGGCCTTTCTGAAGCCGTCGTTCCTCGTCGCGGCGCTCCTCATCGCCCTGACGAGCTGGACGGATTCGGCTCGCCTCGTGCGGGCGGGGACGCAGCGCCTGCGGAACGAGGCGTTCGTGGACGCGGCACGGGCCTCGGGCGCCTCGAACGCCCGCCTGCTGTTCGTTCACGTGATTCCGCACGCGCTCCCGCCCGCGCTCGCCACGTTGCCCTACGTGCTCGGCTCGGCCGTGCTCACGGAGGCCGGGCTGTCGTTCCTCGGGCTGGGGGCTCCTCCGCCCGCCGCCTCGTGGGGGCGCGCCCTGGCCGAGGCGCGAAACCTCCTGCCGGGCGCGTGGTGGTGCGTCCTGCCGCCGGCCCTGGCGCTTTTTTTCCTCGTCTGGACGGCGCGCCGCCTCGGCGACGCGTTCCTCGGCAGGCGCGGAGACGTACAATCCCGGCTCGCGTGAAGCGCACCGCCGTCTATCCGGGCACGTTCGATCCCCCGACGAACGGCCACGTCGACCTCATCCGGCGCGGCTGCCACATCTTCGACCGCGTGCTCGTCGCGGTTCTGATCGACACCGAGAAGGCGCCCCTTTTCACGGTCGAGGAGCGCGTCGTGATGATCCGCTCGGTTTTCCGGCGCGAACCGAAGGTCGTCGTGAAATCCTTCAAGGGCCTCCTCGTGGACTTCATGCGCAAGGAGCACGCGCGCATCGTCGTGCGCGGCCTGAGAGCCGTGTCGGACTTCGAGCACGAGTTCCAGATGGCCCTCATGAACCGCCGCCTCGGGTCGCAGGTCGAGACGCTTTTCCTCACGCCGAAAGAGGACCTGTCGTACACCTCGAGCCGACTCGTCAAGCAGGTCCACCAGCTCGGCGGCGACGTCTCCGGCCTGGTTCCCGCCGTCGTCCAGCGGGCGCTCGACCGGAAGATCCGCAACGGCTAGCCGCTTCAGACCATCCCGGAGAACTCCCGAAACGCCTTTGCGATGGGGTCCGGCACGGTGCGCGGCCGGCCGGAGGCGTCGAGAAACAGGTGCTGCGTCTCGCCCTCGGCGGCGAGGCCGCCGTTCGGCAGGACGACCTCGTAGGCGAACGTGCAGCCGCGGCTCTTCAGCCCGGTCATCCGGGCCCGGACCACCACCGTATCGCCGTAGCGCACGGAGCGGCGGTAGCGCACGCGCGCCTCGGTGACCGTGATGAACGAGCCTTCGGCCTCCATGCGCGGATAGGGATACCCGGCGCGCTCGCAATAGGCGGTCCGCGCGACCTCGAACCAGATGATGTAGTTGCCGTGATAGACGACGCGCTGGGCATCGGTCTCGGCATAGCGCACCTGGATGGACGTCTCGACGGCGGGATGGGCGCTTTCTTCGTTCACGGTGCGGCCTAGACTAGCGGAGTGGGCTCACGGGTGCTCTTCAAAGGGAGCGGTTGGGGATTCGAGGAGGAGAGGGGACCGGGGAGAGATCCGGCGGTTTTCCTAGAGGGTGAAGAGAAAAGACTGCACGCCGAGAGGCCGGAGCAGTTGCCCGGCGTCCTCGCGGCGCTCGACGAGATTGCCGCGAGCGGCGATCCCAGCCTCATCGCCGCCGGCTTCTTCTCGTACGAAGCGGGAGTCTTCCTCGAAGGATCGACGTCCCTCGCGCGAGACCATGATTTTCTTCCTTTCGCAGAATTCTTCGTCTTCGACACCCGCCGTCTCGCCGCCAGTCGCTTCGCGCCGCCGCCCCCCGCCGTTCCCCGCTCATTCACTTTCGAAGAACGGGCACGCGCGAAGCGCGTGCTCTCTTCGGAACTCTCACAGCAGTCGCTCTCCTCGAACGAATGGGCGAGCCGGGTGGAGGCGATCCGGGACGGCATCGCCCGCGGCGACGTCTACCAGGTCAATCTCACGCGCCGCACGCGCACCGCGGCCCGCGTGGAGCCCTTTGCCCTCGCGTGCGGCCTTTACTCCGACAACCCCGTGCCCTTCGCCGTGACGCTCGCGCACGATGATTGGGCCGTGGTTTCCAACTCGCCGGAGTTGTTCCTCGACGTCGACCTCGCGGAGCGGCGCGCGGTCACGAAGCCGATCAAGGGCACGATCGCGCGGGGCGCGACGGACGTCGAGGACGCCGGCCGGCGCCGCGAGCTTCTCGCCTCCGCGAAGGACGCTGCCGAGAACGTGATGATCGTGGACCTTCTGAGGAACGACCTCGGCAAGGTGGCCGAGAGTGGACGCGTCGAGACGACCGCCATGAGGTCACTGAAATCCTTCCGCCATCTCCACCACCTCGAATCGGCGGTGGAAGCGCGCCTCAGGCCGGGCGCGCGCCTGTCGGACGTCCTCCGCGCGACGCTGCCCGGCGGCTCGATCACGGGCGCGCCGAAGCGCTCGGCGGTGCGCTTCATCCACGACCTCGAGCCCGTTCCGCGCGGCGCCTATTGCGGCGCCGCGGGCTTCGTCCGTGGCGACGGCCGGGCGGTCTTCAACGTGGCCATCCGGACCGCGGTCCTCTCACGGGATACAGTCGACTATCACGCGGGAGGCGGGATCGTGTGGGATTCGAACGCGGAGGACGAGTGGCGCGAGACGGAGACGAAGTCGCGGGAGTTCGGAGCAGCAAGGGCGGCGCTCGCCGCCGAAGAGGCGAAGAGTGAGCGCTGAGGTCACGCCGGTCCCGTTCCTGTCTCCCGCCGTGCAGCGCGGCTTCGGCTTCTTCGAGACGGCGCTGCTGGCGGAGCGGCGTGCCGTGCTGTGGGAGCCGCACCTCGACCGGATGCAGCGCATTCTCTCGTCCCTCGACCTCCCGAGGCCCTCGAAGGAGCGCCTCAACGCCGCCGCCAGGCGCGTCCTCGACGCGTCGCCGGCGAGACCGGGGGAGCAGCGCGCGCTGCGCCTCACGTGGTTCGCGGTGGGCGACGACCTCGACGACGCGGCGTCGTTCCGCCTCGAAGCACACCTCATGCCGATTCCTTTGAGCCGCCTCGCCCGCCGGAGCGGCTCGCACTCCGTGTCGCTGCCGCTCGACCTCCAGCGCGACACGCCGAGCGTGAAGTCCACGAGCTACTTCGCCGCGCTCCAGGGTGGACGTCTCGCGAAGAAGGCCGGGGGCGACGAGGGGCTGTTCCGGTCTCCGGACGGACACTACCTGGAAGGCACGACGACGGGCCTGGCCGCGTGGAACGGGGGCGCGCCTGTGCTCGCGCCGAAAGGCGTCCTCCCGAGCGTGACGGCGGCGGCCTTTTTCGGCGGTCCCCCCGCGTCGGCGCCGCTCACCGCGGAGATGCTCCTTCGGGGAGCGCTCCTCCTCGGCTCTCTCACGATGGCAACGCCGCTTCTGACGCTCGACGGAACACCGTGCGCGCGCCCTCCGGAGATGCTCGCGCGTGTCGCCGAATTCAATCGCCGGCTGCTGGAAGACCCGCTCCTTGGCACGGAACTCTAGCTAGCTGTCAGTACTCGCGAGGTTCACTCCTGGGAATATCATCGAGCCGCGCCGGAAGAGAATCGCGAAGACATCTCGAGATGACCCGGGCGGCCGGCACACGGCATGCGGGTGGAAGGTGGGGGGAATGAGGAGGAAGTGGCTTCTCTTGCTCGTCATTGCTCTCATAATAGCTGCGGCCACTGCCGCAATCGGGTTGCTGGACAAATCGGGGACCGATTTCGCATGGCGCCTTGCCGCTGGAACCGCCATAGGAACGGCAGTCGGCTGGTTCATCGAACGCGGTCTGACCAAGTAGTTCCGGCTCGTCACTCGATCTCGCCAGACGGCGGCCACAGCGTATCCGACGCACACCAAGGAGAACACCTGATGAAAGCAGCCAGGAGCACTACCGCAGCTTCCGCTGCCGGGAGCCATCTCAAGGCCTTCATTGGCAAATTCGACCCGAAGGACCAACAGTTGATTCGCGCCGTCCGAAATGCGGTGCACAAGCGGCTCCCGACCGCCAACGAGCTGGTGTGGGACAACTACAACTTTTTCGTGATCGGTTATTCCCCGACAGAACGGCCGTCGGACGCGATCCTTTCGATCGCGGCTCGGGCGAACGGCGTGGGTCTCTGCTTCATCCACGGCGCCGCTCTTCCCGATCCGAAGAAGGTCCTTCTCGGCTCAGGCAAGCAGACTCGCTTCATTCGCCTCGAGTCAGCCGGCGTGCTGGCTCGTCCCGAGGTTGAAGCGCTCGTAGCCGCCGCGATTGCCCGGGCGAAGACACCCCTGCCAGCCACCGGGCGCGGCAAGCTCATCATCCAGTCGGTTTCGGCAAAGCAGCGGCCGCGCCGTAAGACGGCGAGGTAAGCATCGGGCAGGCCGAGGGGCTACACTTTCAGCCTTATGGCCAGACCCCGCTCCAAATCCCCGTCCCGTCACGTTCTCTTCACGGGATTTCCCGGGTTCATCGGGGCGCGGCTAATCCCGCGCCTCCTCGAGCTGGAGCCCGGCACGACCTTCCACTGCCTCGTCCAGGAGAAGTTCCTCGCCGCGGCCGACGCGTCGGTCGCCGCCCTCGCCGGGGAGCACCCCGGCACCGTGGGGCGCATCCGCCTCGTCGTCGGCGACATCACGTCGCCGGGCCTCGGCCTCGCGGCGTCGAAGGCGAGGGAGCTCGTGAAGAGCCTCGCGGGCTGCTTCCACCTCGCAGCCGTCTACGACCTCGCGGTCGCGCGCGATACGGGCATGCGCATCAACGTGGAGGGCACGAAGAACGTGCTCGAGTTCCTGGCGGGCGCGCCCTCGTTCGAGCGTCTCGACTACGTCTCGACGGCCTATGTCTCGGGGACGGCCGTCGGCACGTACCGCGAGACGGACCTCGACGTGGGGCAGAAGTTCAAGAACTTCTACGAGGAGACGAAGTTCCTCGCCGAGGTGGCCGTGAAGGAAAGCGGACTTCCCGCCGCGATCTACCGGCCCGGCATCGTCGTCGGCAACTCGAAGACGGGGGAGACGGCGAAGTTCGACGGCCCCTACTTCTCGCTGAACGCCATGGGCGTGCTCCCGTCGCCCGGCGCCTTCATCAAGGTCGGCACGGGCGACGCCCGGGTCAACCTCGTGCCCGTGGACTTCGTCCTCGAGGCCATCGCGCGGCTCTCCACGTGGAAGGGCGCCGTCGGAAGAACGTACCATCTCACGGACCCGAGCCCGTCGACCGCGTTCGAGATCGAGGAGATGTTCGCGAAGGCGCTCGGGAAGTCGTTCCTCTACGTGCCGGTGCCGCTCCTCGTCGCGAAGCTCCTCTTCACGCCGAAACCGATCCAGAGGTCGTTCGGGATGCCCGTCCAGTCGCTCGACTACTTCGACCACCCCGTGAGCTACGACGCCGCGCAGGCCACGGCGGACCTCGCGCGCTTCGGCGTCGCCTGCCCGCCGTTCACGGATTACGTCCAGAAGCTCGTCGCCTTCTGGCGCACGAAGAAGGACGCGATCAAGCGCGGAGCGATGATTTGAGGCCTTCGTTTCCCTTCACGAACGCGTCGATCATCGACGGCCAGGACGTGAAGAGGGGCGCGACCTTCGCGGCCGTGAATCCCGCCACGGCCGAGCCGTTCGCGGACGTCTACCGCGCCGGCCCGGACGAGGTGAACATGGCGGTCGCCTCGGCGCGAAAGGCGTTCCTCTCGTGGTCGAAAACGACCGTCGCCGGCCGGCAGCGACACCTCGCGCGCCTCCTCGAGGAGGTACGCCGCGCGCACGAAGACGTCGCCCGCCTCATCGCGACCGAGCAGGGCAAGCCCGTGGGCGAGGCGCGTGCCGTGGATATCGTGCCCGCGGCCGACACGCTCCGATACCTCTCGCGCCACGCCGGCGCGCTCCTCGCCGAGCAGCCCATCGATTACGCGCAAATCCTCTTCGCCCACAAGAAGGGCAGCTACCGCTTCGAGCCCCTCGGCGTCATCGCGGTCGTGACGCCGTGGAATTTTCCGTTCGGCATCCCCTTCGTCGAGATCGCGGCCTGCCTCGCGGCGGGCAACACCGTCGTCCTGAAGCCCGCCTCGGCGACCGCCCTCACGGGCCTCGCGGTGGGCGACCTCTGCCGCCGGGCGGGCCTGCCGCCCGGCGTCGTGAACGTCGTGACGGCCGGCGGCGCGGACACGAGCGTCCTCATCGAGCACACCGGCATCGCGAAGGTGCTCTTCACGGGCTCGGTCCAGACCGGCATCGAAGTGATGCAGCGCGCCGCCAGGAACCTGACGGGCGTCGTCCTCGAGCTGGGAGGCAAGGACGCGGCCGTCGTGGCGCCCGACGCGGATCTCGACCGGACGGCCGCGGGTCTCGTCTGGGGCGCGTTCGTGAACGCCGGCCAGACCTGCGGCTCCGTCGAGCGCGTCTACGTCGTCAAGGAGGTCGCCGCCGAGCTGCTCTCGAAGATCGTGGCCCGGACGAAGGCGCTTCGCCTCGGCAATCCCCTCTCGAGGACGACCGACATGGGCCCGCTCACGACGGAAGCCCAGCGCGCCCTCGTGGAAGAACACGTCGCCGAGGCCGTGGCGCGCGGCGCGAAGGTGCTGACGGGCGGCGAGCGCCCCAGCGCACGCGGCTGGTGGTTCCCGCCGACGGTCCTCTCCGGCGTCGATCACGCGATGCGCGCGATGTGCGACGAGACGTTCGGGCCGCTCCTGCCGGTCATGGCCGTGGACTCGCTCGACGAGGCCATCCGGCTCGCGAACGACTCCTCGTTCGGCCTCACGGCCTCCGGGTGGACGCGCTCGCGCCGTACGGCCCGCAAGCTCGCCGAGGAGCTGCAGGCCGGGACGGTGACGATCAACGACCACCTGTTCTCGTTCGGGGAGCCGACCGCGACGTGGGGGGGCGTCAAGAAGTCCGGCCTGGGCCGCAGCCACGCGGGCTTCGGCCTCCTCGAGCTCGTGAACATCAAGCACGTGAGCGTGGATCTCGGGAGCGCTCCGGCGATGCCGTGGTGGTATCCGTACGACGCGGCGTTCCATGCCTTCACGAAAAGTGCCTTCGGAACCCTCTACTCGAACGATCCGCGCACGAAGGTGCCCGGCGCCATCGGGCTCGTGGGAAGCGGCCGCTTCTTCGGGTACGTGAAAGTCTCGACGCTCGCGACGCGCCTCGGGAAGGTGTTCTGAGGGAAGAGGGTCTACCAGTGAGCGAGATCCGCTATCCGGACGCGAGATCGGCAGACGAGATTCTGAGGGAGTCGGAGAATTTCTTCGCCGGAAGAGGGGCCGTTCACACCACGCTCCGATCCCTCGTCGCCCGCCTCGCGGAAGAGTCGATTCCATACGCCATCATCGGCGGGATGGCCTTGAACCTCTTCGGGTTCGCCCGGCAGACAGTCGACGTCGATATTCTTCTGACGAAAGAGGGACTCGCGAAATTCCGGGAGCGCTTCGTCGGGCGTGGCTACGTGCCCGCTTTTCCGGGTGCCACCGAGGCGTTTCTGGATGCCGACACTCGCGTGCGGATTGATTTCCTGACGACCGGCGAATACCCCGGTGACGGGAAACCCAAACCTGTCGCGTTCCCGGATCCCTCTTTCTCGGCCTTCGACCGCGGTCCTTACCGGGTCATCACCCTGGAGAAGCTGATCGACCTGAAGCTGGCGTCCGGGCTTTCCGCTCCGCATCGCATGGGCGACCTTGTCGACGTCCAGCGACTCGTCGAGGAACTCCGTCTCCCGCTCGATCTCGACGCGAAGCTCGACCTGAGTGTACGGGCCGAGTATCGCCGCCTCTGGGAGCTCGCGCAGCATGCCGCCGAGGGGCCGCAGGAACGAGGCTGATCTTGGGCGCGCCTCCGGACCTCTCCCTCTACCCCGATCAGCCCGGCATCTACCTCTACAAGGATGCGAAGGGGAAGATCCTCTACGTCGGGAAGGCGCGGTCCATCCGCAAGCGCCTCGCGTCGTACTTCAACGCCGGACCGAAGCACCCGAAGACGGAGGCTCTCCTCGCCGACTTCGCCGCGATCGACACGGTCGTCGCCAAGACCGAGAGCGAGGCCCTCGCGCTCGAGAACGCGTTCATCAAGAAGCACAAGCCGCGCTACAACATCCTCCTCCGCGACGACAAGACGTACCCCTACATCAAGGTCACGACGGGGGAGGCCTGGCCGCGCGCCCTCGTGACGCGGCGCGTCCTGAAGGATGGCCACGCCTACTTCGGGCCGTTCCTTCCGGCCCGCACGTGCCGCGGCGCCATGAAGATGGTCCAGCGGATGTTCCAGATCCGGACCTGCCGGATCGAGATCGACGGCACGCTCCCGCGTCCGTGCCTCTACTACGACATGCACGCCTGCCTCGGCCCCTGCGTCGCCGGCCTCACGACGAAGGGTGCGTACGACGAGGCCGTTCGGGACGTGCTTCTGTTCCTCTCCGGACGGAACGAGGAGCTGAGGCCGCGGCTCGAGGAGAAGATGCGCGCGGCCGCCGGAGCGGAGAGCTTCGAGATGGCGGCGGCGTATCGCGACTGCCTGCGCACCGTCGAGGAGCTCGCCGCGAAGCAGCGCGTGCAGTCCGTCTCGGGCGAGGATGTGGACGTGTTCGGAGATTTCTTCGATGGAGGAAATCTGGGGATTTCGGTGCTCCTCGTGCGCGGAGGCGTGGTCCTCGATTCGCGCGAGTACTACTGGGAGGGGATCGGCGAGGTGCCTCTCGAGGAATTCTGGGTTTCGCTCCTCTCACAGTATTACGACACGATCGCCGACGGCTCTTTCCTCCCGCGCGAGATTCTCCTGCCCGTCGACTTGCCCGAAGAGGCGCTCGAGCCGATCGAGACGTGGCTCAGCGAGCGCAAGGGGGCGCGCGTCGCCATCAAGACGCCCCGGCGCGGCGGGGCCTTCGAGCGCGTCCAGATCGCCCGCGACAACGCGCGCCAGAACCACATCCGGCGATTCCGGCGGGTGCGCGAGCGCGGCGAAAAGGCCACGCTCGCGCTCGCCCGGGCGCTCGACCTCGACCGCCGCCCGTCGCGGATCGAGTGCTTCGACATCTCGCACCTTTCGGGCAGCGACACCTACGCCTCCTGCGTCGTCTTCGTGGACGGCGAGCCCGCGAAGGACGAGTACCGTCTCTTCCGCATCGAGCGGCCGGGCGTCGACGATTTCGCGTCGATCGCCGAGGCCGTCTCGCGGCGCTACGCGCACGCGAAGGAGGAGGGGAGGCCCCTTCCGGATCTTCTTCTCATCGACGGAGGCAAGGGCCAGCTCTCGGCGGCTCTCGCGGCGCTCGACCGTATCGGGCTCGAGGTGGCGGCGGCCTCTCTCGCGAAGCGCGAGGAGCAGGTGTTCGTTCCGGGCCGCTCCGCGCCGATCGCCCTCGCGCGCACGAACGCCGGACTCAAGCTGCTCCAGAGAGCGCGCGATGAAGCGCATCGCTTCGGCCTGAAATCGCATCGGCGGGCGCGCGGCAGGCACGCGCTCGAGAGCCCGCTTCTCGCGATTCCGGGCGTCGGACCCGCGCGCGTGAAGACGCTGCTCGCCGCCTTCGGGGGCGCCGAAGCCGTCCTCGCCGCCACGGATGAGGCGCTGGTGGCCGTGGCCGGCAAGGCAGTCGCCGCCCGGGTCACGCGCTTCAGGGAGGGCCGCAGCGCTGAAAGATCCGCTGCCGCTGCTACACTTTCCAGGGAATGACGCCCTCCAGCAGCTTCCACGGAATGAAGGCTTCAGACAGCGACAGCCGCGTCCGGATGCTGAGGGGCGGGTCCCTCGATCGCACGCCCTTCGCCGAGGTCGTGAGAAGTCTCTATCGGGAGCGCGCGACGGCGAAGCTGGCCGTGGCCAGCAAGGGCGAGGAGCGGGCGTTTTCGTTCGACCGGGGTCAGATCCTGTTCGCGAGCTCGAATCGCGAGGCTGAGCTCGTGGGAGACCTTCTGCGTACCTTCGGCCTCGCGGACGAGAACGTCCTCCTGTCGGCTTTCGAAAGGGCGCTCGCCGAGCCCGGGCAGGGCCTCGCCAGGGCGCTCACCGAGTCGGGAGCGGTTCCTCACTACGTCGCGGAGGCGGCCGTGCGCGCCCTCTCCGAGCGACTGTTCTTCGACACCTTCAAGTGGACGACCGGCGTCTTCACCGTCACGCCTCTCGACGCGGCGCCCGCCGTGCCCTCCAGGATGGACCGCCCGACCGGGGCAATCCTCCTCGAGGCGTTGCGCCGACTGCCCGCGCCCGCGTCCCAGCTCAACACGCCTCTCGGTCCGGGTTCCCGGCCGGTCTTCGCCCAGAGCCTCCTTCTCCGCTATCAGGTCCTGCTCGTCACGGCGGACGAGGCCGAGGTGCTCGGGAAGGTCGACGGGACGACAACGGTGGAGCAGATCCACCGCGACCAGCGCATCATCGCCAGGCTCGCGGCCACGGGCCTCGTCGAGCTGGTCGCCCGGGGGCGCTTCATCGAGAAGAGCGGCGTCGGCGAGGGAATCCCCTTCCTGAACGTCGAGATTTCGGGCGGGCAGCCTCCCGTGCGCATCGCCGAGCAGTACGAGCTCCAGCGGGAGCTCGTGTGGAAGACCTACCGGCGCCTGGACTGGGCGTCGCACTACGATCTTCTCGGTGTCGAGCGGGAAGCCTCGGTCGAGGCGATCGCGAAAGCCCTCCACGAGCGCGCGCGCCTCTTCCACCCCGACCATCATCTGAAGGCGCATCTCGCGGACGCGCGCGACGTCCTCGAGGCTCTGTTCGACCGCGTGAGAAGCGCCGAGCGCGCGTTCCGGACCCCCGAGGAGCGCAAGGCGTACGACCGGACGCTCGAAGTGAGCGCCGACACGATCGCCCTGCCGGGGACCGGGCCGGGCGTGGAGCTGCAGAAGGAGATCGCGCGCAAGAACTACGCGCGCGCGAAGGTTCTGTACGAGGAAGAGGACTTCTATCCGGCGTTCGAGATGGTCCGTCAGAGCGTGGAGTTCGACCCCGCCCAGAAGGAGTACTGGGTGCTCCTCTCGAGGATCCAGCGCAAGAACCCGATGTGGGTGAGGCACGCCACCGAGACGATGCGGCGGGCGGTTAAATGCATTCCCGAGAACGTCGATCTGTGGTGGGAGCTCGCGGAGGCCTGCGGGTCGGAGCGGAACGAACCGGAGCGCGTGAGGGCGCTCAAGGAAGTCATTCGGCTGGATCCCGCGAACCGGAGGGCCCTGTCCGCTCTCGCCGAGATCTCGGCCAAGGCGAACCGGTGACGGGCGGACCTCTCCAGCTCTTCGGAACCGGGCTTGGCCTGTCGGCCGCGGCGGGCCTCAATTCCTACGCCGTGCTGCTCGTCTACGGAGCGATGGCACGTTTTTTCCCTGAAGACTATCCCGGCACGATCGCCCGCCTTCTCTCCTCGAGCCCGGCCCTGATCGCCGCGGCAATTCTCTTTTTCCTGGAGTTTTTCGCGGACAAGATTCCCGGCCTCGATCACTTCTGGCATCTTCTCCACTCGTTCGTCCGGCCCCTCGTGGGAGCCCTCGTCGCGATCGCGGCGGTCCAGCCCGAGGGGTCGACGGTGCTGGACGTCGTCGCCGGCGGATCGGGCGGAACAGTCGCGCTCGTGTCCCACCTCGTGAAGAGCGCCACGCGCCTGACGTCCACGGCTCTCACCGCGGGCATCGCGAACGCGGGAATCTCTCTCGCCGAGGACATCCTCGCGTTCCTGCAGAGCCTCGTCTCGATCTTTCTTCCCCTCGTCGCGCTGCTCGTCGTCGCGGCGATCGGGCTCCTTTTCGTCCTCACCGTCCCGCGCATGGCGCGCTCGATCGATCTCTTCGGCCGCCGCCGCTCCGGGGGGCCGCCCGCGAGCGCCGCCGTTCTCGTCCTGTTCTTCCTCGCGGCGCCTGTGGCTCGCGGCGCGCGACCCGACGACGCCCTCACGGACGTGGGCGCGGTCCCGCGCGAAGTGGCCGGCGCCCGCGAGATCGCGCGGCTCGACGGAGAGACCCGGCTCGACCGCGTGCTCCTCGTGCTTCCTCGGCGCGACCCGGAAGGGCTCGCGCGCCTGCTCGCCAATCAGCAGGACCCCGCTTCTCCGGGGTTTCGCAGTTGGCTTTCGCCCGCTGAATTCGAGAGGCGATTCGGAGCCTCCGACGAGGACGTCGTCGCCCTGCGCGACTGGCTCACAAGCCACGGCCTCGAGATGGAAAACGCGCCCGCCGGACGCGCCGCCCTCGTCTTTTCGGGCCGCGCCTCCGACGTGGAGCTCGCCTTCGCCACCGAGCTTCACGAAGTCTTCGCCTCGAACCAGGTCCGGATCGCGAACACGCGGCCCCCGAGGCTGCCGCTCGGTCTCGCGCGCCGGGTTGTCGGCGTCCTCTCGCTCCACAACTTCCGGCGACGGCGGCCGCTCGTGCGTCCGAGGCCCGCGAACACGTCGGGAGGCAGTCACTTCCTCGCGCCCGCCGACCTCACCGCGATCTACGGGATCGACGCGTTCGCCGCCTCCGGCATCAATGGAGGCGGCCGGACGATCGGCCTTCTTGCGAGGACGAACGTCAACATCGGCGACACCACGTTCTTTCGCAGCTACTTCGGCCTGCCGGCGAACGACCCGGTCGTCGTCCTGAACGGGCCGGATCCCGGAATCGTCCACGACAGCGACCCAGGCGACGACGACGAGAGCGATCTCGATCTGCAATGGGCGGGCGCGATCGCGCCGGCGGCCCGGACCCTCCTCGTCGCGTCGGACTCGACGGCGACGGCGGACGGCGTGGACCTTTCGGCGCTTTATGCGGTCAGCAACAACCTCGCCGACGTCCTCTCGCTCTCGTACGGGGCCTGCGAGCTGGACTTCGAGGCCGCCGATACCGCGTTCTACACGAATGTCTGGGCGCAGGCGGCGGCCCAGGGCATTTCCGTCCTGGTCGCCTCGGGCGACTCGGGCGCAGCGGGCTGCGATCCGACAGGCCCCCACGCGCTGAGCGCGAGCGTCAACGGCCTCTGCTCGTCGCCTTACGCCACCTGTGTGGGCGGAACGCAATTCCTCGACCTGAGCAGCCCGTCAACGTTCTGGAACGCCACGAACGATCCGACGACGAAGAAATCCGTGAGGGGCTACATTCCCGAGACCACCTGGAGCGGAAGCGGCGGCGGCAAGAGCATCCTCTTCCCGCGCCCGCCCTGGCAGAACGTCGCCGGACTGCCCGCCGACAACGCCCGTTACGTCCCGGACGTCTCGCTCGCCGCCTCGCTCCACACTCCGTACATGTTCGTGAGGGGACACACCACGGGTACGACCGGCCTCATCACGAACTTCGGCGGAACGTCCTTCTCGTCGCCGGCCCTCGCGGGGCTGGCGGCACTCCTGTCACAGAAGGCCGGCATCCGCCTCGGCAACCTGAACCCGCTCCTCTACGCGGCCGGCCGCGCGCAGTATGGCCAGGCGCACGTATCGAGCGCCGCGCCTCTCGCCGGCGCGCCCGCCTTCCACGACATCACGACGGGGGACAACGGCGGTTACGCCGCCGGCCCCGGCTACGACGCGACGACCGGGCTCGGCTCCGTGGATGCGGCCGCTCTCGCGTCCGCCCTGCCCGGTCCGGCGCCCGCGACGACCGATTTCACGCTCGGAGCGACACCCGCGGCGCCGGTCCTCCCACCGGGCGGCTCGACCGTCGTGAACCTCACGCTCTCGCAGAGCGGTCCGGCCGACGCGGACGCCGTGGCGTCCATGACGATCTCAGGCCTCCCCCTGGGCGTGGCGGCGGAGTTCCGTCCGGCGAACCCCGCAAACACCACTCTCGGAGTCGTCGCGCGCACCCAGCCCGCGACTCTGACCCTGTCGTCCGTGGCCGCTCCGTCCGGGCCCGGTCCTACCGCAGGCACGTATCGTCTCGACCTCACGGCGACGTCGGGGGCCATCGTGCGGCGGATTGCCGTCTTCCTCACGGTCGGGGGCGGCGCGGCAACGCCGCCGGCCGGCGTCGTCGTGCAGGCGCCCGTCGTGCTCGACGTCTTCGGCGCGGCCTCGTCGCACTTCACGTCGGACTTCGTGGCGGTGAACCGAAGCGCTTCGGACGCGACGCTCGTCCTCGCGTACGTTCCCGCCGCCTTCACGCCCGGCGCCGGCGGCCCGGCGGTCGCACGCTCGCTGGCCGCCGGCCAGCAGCTCTACATTCCGGACGTCATCGCGTTCCTCGCGGCGAACGGCTGGTCGCTGCCTTCGGACCGCTCCGGCAAGCTCGGGACCTTCTTCGCCACGTTTGTCGGTGTGAGCGATCCGGCCGCCGTCTTCGCCGGATCGCGCGCGTCCACCCCGAACCTCTCGGCGTCCGTCGGCGGGGCTTTCGGGACGTTCGCGCCGGCCGTGCCTTCCGGAGTCGCGAACGGTTCCGGGGAAACCTGGATCTACGGCCTGCGCCAGAACGCGTCCTTCCGCTCGAATCTCGCGGTCGTCCACGCGCCGGGCACGCCTTCCGGCACGACGTCCGGCCCCGTCTCGCTCGAGATCCAGCTCTTCGACGGCGACAGCGGAGCGCCCGTGGGCGCGCCCCTGACGCGCACGCTCCAGGCGGGAGAGTTCTTTCAGTACAACGAGGTCCTCAAGAACGCGCCTGCCGGCGTGACGAACACCAACGGCTACGCGCGCCTGACCCGGACGTCCGGCAGCGACCGGTTCATCGCGTACGGCGTCGTGAACGACGGCGGCAGCGCGGGTGGCGGCACCTCGGACGGCAGTTTTCTCGGCGCGAACCCGACCGAGGGCCTCGTGCCCATCCTCCTCGACTTGCCCGGTCCGCCGCATTTCACGAGCGACCTCACGCTCACGAACCCCGCGTCCGCGCCCGTGACCGTGTCGCTTACCTATACGGCCTCCACGCAGTTCTCGGGCGCTGGGAGCGGCACCCGGACGACGACGCTCGCCGCCGGCCAGCAGCTCGTAAAGGCGAATGCCCTCTCTTTCCTGCGCGATCTCGGTCTCGCGATCCCGACGACCGGCGCTCAGGGCGGCACCCTGCTCGTCGCCGGAGCGGTCGCACAGGCCCGCACGTCGAACCCGAACCTCGACTTCGCCGTGGGCGGCTCGTACGGGCTCTCCTATCCAGCGGTCGCGTCGTCCGCACGCGCAAAGGGTGAGGCATGGGTCTACGGCCTGCGCCAGGACGCGGACGTTCGCAGCAATCTCGCAATCGCCGACGCCCGCGCGGGCAACGCGGCTGGCGTCGAGTACGTCGCGGACGTCTTCGACGCGGACGTCGGCTCGCCCACGCCCGTCCTCACTAAACGTGTCACGCTTGAGGGAGGACAGTGGACCCAGTTCACCACGATCCTCTTCGAGGCCGGCCTCACGCACGGCTACGTGCGCGTGCGACTCTCCACGGGCACGTCGGACTTCGCCGTCTACGGCGTCGTGAACGACGGGCCCGGCGCGGGGACGCGCACGTCCGACGGCTCGTACGTGCCGATGGTCGTGACGAACTGATCCATTCGAAGTAGACTGACCGCGACTCGGGCCGGACAGGCGGTCGCCGCTCCAGACGCCACGGCTGAAGGAGGGGAGGAAAGTCCGGACTCCCGCGGGCAGCGTGCCGGAGAAATTCCGGTCGGGGCAACCCGAAGGAAAGTGGCACAGAAAAAACACCGCCGATGCGCCGCAGGGCGCAGGTAAGGGTGAAAAGGTGCGGTAAGAGCGCACCGCGGTTCCGGCGACGGGACTGGCAGGCGAAACCCCACGCGGAGCAAGACCAAATAGGGTGACGGAAGGGGCGCCCGCCCCCGCGGCTTTCGGCCGACGTCACCGGGTCGGTCGCTCGAGCCCGGTCGGAAGATCGGGCCTGGAGGAATGACCGTCACCTCGAGAGAGGAACAGAATCCGGCTTACCGTCCGGCCCGAGTCATTCTCGACCCCCAGGAACCGCAAGGAGCGACGCCCCGGCCCTATCTCTTCGGCTAGACTTGCCCACCGATGAAGGTCGTCGTCAAGTCTGGCGCACCGGGCGGGTTCACCGACTACATCGCGCGCTTCTCGGCCGGCCAGTCGATCTTCGAGGAGGGCGAGGCCGGAACGGAGATGTACGTCATCCAGTCCGGCACCGTCGAGATCTACAAGCGCAGCCGGCGCAACGCGGACAAGGTCCTCGCGACCCTCGAGAAGGGCGACTTCTTCGGCGAGATGTCGATCCTCGAGGACGTGCCCCGCACGGCCGGGGCGCGCGCGACGACCAACTGCGAGCTCGTGCGCATCAACCAGACGACGTTCGACGAGATGCTCCGTCACAACGCGGAGATCGCCGTGCGCATGCTCCGAAAGCTGTCCCGGCGGCTCCGCGAGACGACCAAACTGCTCGAGCAGTCCACGGGCGCGGCCCCCGCGCTCGATGAAAGCTCCTCCGACATCTTCGCGAAGGTGTCCGAGCGTCACGAGGTCTTCCGGCTCGTCGCCGCCACCGGCGGCGAGGAGTTCTTCCTGAACCGCGACGGGGAGACCACCGTGGGCCGCGTCGACCCCGTCACCGGCATCAAGCCGGACGTGGACCTCGCGAATCTCGACACGCAGCGCTCCGTCTCGCGCCGGCACTCGAAGATCGTCCACGAGGCGGGCGATTTCCG
>JBGPDK010000056.1:0-18064 GCA_041482235.1 Thermoanaerobaculia bacterium
GGCGATGCCGATCGACGGCCGCCCAGGCGGTGTCTCGATCAACGTGCGAGACCTCGAGCATGGCAACCTTCGACCAGCCAGAGAGCGAAGGCGGCGTGATGTCGGACCAGTGGCCGCCCTCGTCGCGGCTGCGCCAGACGAGCCCGTCGTCCGTGCCGACCCAGATGTCGCCGTCCGCGACACGTGAAGGGGCGATCGCGTAGATGACGCCGCGCCGCGGCCCCGTTCCGCCGTCGTCGGCGGCCGTCGCGGGGTCGAGGTTCGGCGGCACGCCGGGGTCCTCGCGGGTGAGGTCCGCGCTGAGGACGCTCCAGCTCCGGCCCCCGTCCGCGGTGCGGAAGAGCTGCTGGTCCGCGAAGTAGAGGACGCGCGGATCGCGCCGCGAGAAGACGAGCGGCAGAGTCCAGACCGAGCGGTGGCGGCCGGGGAACGCGAGCGCCGGATCGAGCGTGTGCGTCTGCTGCGTGCGGAGGTCGAGCTTCTCGACGCGCCCGCCGAAGATGACGTCCGGGTCTCCCGGATCGGGAGCGATGGAGTCGTTCTCCCCGCCGGCGGTGACCATGCGGAATTGCATCATGTTGATCCCGTCGCGCAGGTTCGTGCGGCTGGGAATGGCGGCCGCGCCCGAATCCTGCTGGGAGCCGTACACCCAATAAGGAAAGCGGCTGTCCGTGGCCACGCGGTAGAACTGCCCCGTCGGCTGGTTGTACCAGGTGCTCCAGGTCTCGCCGCCGTTCAGGGACACCGTCGCGCCCTGATCCGTGCCGAGGATGCGGCGTTCCGGGTGCTCGGCATCGATCCAGAGCTCGTGGTAGTCGTCGCCGCCGGGCGCGCCCTTGATCGGCGCGAACGTCCTGCCGCCGTCCTTCGACCGATAGAGCGACGTGTTGCACGCGTAGACGACATCGGCGTCGCGCGGCTCGACGGTGATTCCGCCGAAGTACCAGCCTCGGCCCCAGATCCGCGGGTCGTCGCTCGTCCTCGTCCAGGTCGCGCCGTCGTCGTCGGAGCGGTAAAGCCCGCCCTTCTCCGCGTCCACGATGGCGTAAACGCGATTCGGCAGGCCGGGCGCGACCGCGAGCCCGATGCGGCCCGGATCGGCCGGGAAACCGCTTCCGCGGATTTCCGCCCAGGTGCCGCCGCCGTCGGTCGACTTGAAGAGCCCGCTCCCCGGCCCGTGGGACGGCGGGTAGACATTCCAGGGCGGCCGGCGGGTCTGCCAGAGCGCCGCGTACACGATGCGCGGATCGCCCGGCTTGAACGCGAGATCGATGGCGCCCGTGTTCTCGTCGCGATAGAGCACCCGCTGCCAGTTGCGGCCTCCGTCGGTGGAGAGGAAGACGCCGCGCTGCGAGCTGGGACCGTAGGGGTGGCCGAGAGCCGCGACCAGCACCCGATCCGCGTCGCGCGGGTCGACGAGGATGCGCCCGATCTGCTGCGAATCGGCGAGCCCCACGCGAGAAAAGCTCTTCCCGCCGTCCGTGGACTTGTACATCCCCTCGCCCTGGGCGATGTCGGAACGCATGTCGGCCTCGCCGGTGCCCACGTAGAGCACCCTCGGATTGGAAGGCGCGAGGGCGAGCGCGCCGATGGCGCCGACGGGCTGGGCGTCGAAGACCGGCCGCCAGGTTCGGCCGGCGTCGTCCGTCTCCCACACGCCGCCGTTGACGCCGCCGAAGTAGAAGTGCTCCCTCTCGCCTGGCACGCCGGCCACCGCCAGCACACGCCCGCCCCGAAAGGGACCGATCGAGCGCCAGCGGAGCCCCGCGAAGAGGGCGGGATCGACGGTTCCTGTCGGTCGAGTCGGCTCGGACACCGCGAGGCTGCGCGCCGGCACGGCGAGAGCGACGGCCAGACAGAGTGTCGGGAGCTTCCCCCGCAGGCGAGGCCCTCCAGGCGGCACGGGGCGCAGTCTAACCGCTTTACTCCTGGCATTCCGGCCATTAGCATCCGCCACCTCAACGCTCAATCATCAGTCGCAATCGCTTTCAGCAGGTAAAGGAGACGTCATGAACACACGGATCTCGAAGATCGTCGGACTCGCCGCGGTCGTCGCCGCACTTGGATTGGCCGGCGGACTGGCGCTCAACGCCCAGCCACCCGCGGCCGTCAAACGCAACATCGTCCTGAAGCAAGATATGACAATCCCCGACCGCGAAGGCGTCATGGCCCTGGTGGAAATTCCTGTCGGCGCGCAGGAAGGGAAACACACTCACTTCGCCGAGGTCTTCGCGTTCGTCCTGGAAGGCACGATCTCGCTGGAGAATGAAGGCAATCCCACGGCGACGCTGAAAGCCGGCGACGTCTTCCACATCCTGCCGGGCAAGATTCACAACGCGACCAACAACGGCACGGTCACGGCGAAACTGGCCGCGGTTTTCGTCGCCGAGAAGGGCAAGCCGCTCACGACGCCGGTCAAGTAGGACGCCCGTCCTCTCCGCGCGCGGCGGCTCGAGGCCGCGCGCCTACACCCAGCGGAACCGCTTGACCGCGAGGAAGAACGACAGGACCGCCCAGGCGCCGAGGATCGCGAGCCCGGCGCCGTGGCCGGCGAGCGTGCCGCCGTCGTTGAACACGGCGCGAAGCACGCGCAGAAACGGCGAGAGCGGCAGGATGAAGACGGCCTTCTGCATCCACTGCGGGGCGCTGTCGAGCCGGAAATAGACGCCCGAGAGCAGCATCATCGGGAAGAAGGCGAGGTTCGAGATCGCGCCGTAAGTCTCGACGGTGGAGGCGAAGCTCGACAGGGCGAACCCCATCGCGAGGAACGTCGCGGTGCCGAACACGACGAGGGCCGCGAACAGCAGGTACGAGCCCTGGTTCGCGATTTGGAAGCCCAATCGGGCCGCGGCCAGCAGCAACGCGGTCTGAAGCGCGACCACGGTGACGCGCTGCAGGATCTGGCCGAGCAGGAAGACCCACTTCGGAAGCGGCGTGACGGCCAGGCGCCGGAACTTGCCCTTCTCGCGGTACGAGACCGTCACCATTCCGACGGTGAACAGCCCCATGGTGAGCAGGTTGAGTCCGACCAACCCAGGCACCAGGAACGCGGCGTAGTTGTCGGAATGCGCGTGGCCGGGGCTTTCGACGGCGACCGGGATGCGCTCCGGCTCGGGCGAGCCGGCGAGCCGGGCCTGCGCGACGAGAAATGCCTGACTCGCGGCCTGTGCCGCCACCTGGCCCTGCGCGATGAGATAGCTGTTGAGCCGCAGGCGATAACCCCCGCCTTCGCTCTCGAGCTGCGCCATCGTTTCGCCCTTCGCCCAGCGCCGCTCCGCTTCCGCGGCACCGAGCGTCTCGACCTTGAGATGCGACTCCTCCAGCGCCCTGAGGAACGCCCGGTCGCGCGCCGTCTCCTGCGGGGGCGCGATGCGCACGAGCGTGAGGACGGGCGGCCCTCCCGAGCGGAAGATCACGCCGAAGCCGAAGAGCATCAGGAGGGGAAACAGGAACGTCCAGAACATGGCGCCGCGATCCCGCACGTAAAGCCGCCACTCGATGCGGAACTGCTGCCCGAGAAGGCTGAACGGATTCGGCAGGCGCATCGCGGTCTCTCCGTTCACTCGCGCAGGCTCCGTCCCGTGAGGTGGAGGAAGACGTCCTCGAGCGTCGCCCGGCGCACGTGCACCTGGTTGTACTCGAGGCGCTCGCTCTCGATCGCCGTGAGGAGCCGTGGCAGCAGGGTCTTCGGATCCGGAGTCGGAATCTCCCAGACGTCGCCGCGCGCCTCGACGGCGAGGCCGAGCCGCGCCGCGAAAGCCGAGGGGTCGGGCGCCGTGCCGTCGAACGTGAGCTCGATGACGCTCGGAATCCCGAGGCTGGCGATCAACTCGGCCGGCGTGCCCGAGCGCAGGATCCTGCCGTGATCGAGGATCGCGAGCCGGTCGCAGAGCGCTTCGGCCTCGTCCATGTAGTGCGTGGTGAGCATCGTCGTGCGCCCTTCGGCTTTCATCGCGCGCACGACCTCCCAGAGCGAGCGGCGCCCCTGCGGGTCGAGACCGGCGGTGGGCTCGTCCAGGAAGACCACCTCGGGATCGTTCACGAGCGCCAGCGCCAGCGCGAGGCGTTGCGCCTGCCCGCCGGAGAGCGTGACGTGGTAGGCGTCGGCCTTGTCCTTGAGCTGGACGAGCCCGAGGAGCTCCTCGGTCCCGCGCCGCTTCGGGTAGTAGCTGCCGAAGAGATCGAGCGCCTCCCGCGGTGTGATCTTGTTGTAGAGGCTGGTCGCCTGAAGCTGCACGCCGATCCGGGCACGGATCTCGGGCGCGTCGCGGCCCCAGTCGAGGCCGCAGACTTCGATCTCACCGGCGTCCTTTGGCGTGAGGCCTTCGATCATTTCGAGCGTCGTGGTCTTTCCGGCGCCGTTCGGCCCGAGCAGGCCGAAGACCTCGCCGGCGGCGACGTGGAGGTCCACGCCCGCCACCGCGAGGACCTTGGGGAACTGCTTGCGCAGGTTGCGGACCATGATCTGGTCGGACATCGCGAAAAAAGACTATCGCACGGGCGCCTCAAGGAGACGCCCGGCGACCCCACATCAGCGCTTCAGACTGGCGGACCTCGTCGGCTCGTTCGTCGCGAGCTCGACGACCCAGCCGGTAAGGGCATGCGTTCGGAAGCCGTCGTCGGCAGTCCGCGGCTCGCTCCTCACCGTGATCCGGCACGCGCCCGACTCCGGATAGGTCGCGGCCCACAGGACTTTCTTTCGGGCGGCGCACGTCACGGTCGAGCCGCCGTGCTCGTAGAGCACCTCTCGACGCTCTCGGTCGAACGTGAGCCCGGGGACGGCGACCGACTCCGAATAGATGTTTCCCTCGAACGACTCGTCATAGAGATCGACGGCGATGCGCGCGCGCCCCGTTCCCTCGTCGACCTCGAAGTGAGTGCCCGTGACTTTCACCTCGGGCGGGAGGTTCCGGTCCAGGACGACGATCGGGGCGGCGGCGGCCGGAAGCGCGATTGCGCTCGCGGCCGCCATTGCGAAGGCCCTGAGAGTCCTCCGGGTCAGAGATGTTGCGTTCATGATGTTCGTCTCCTTTCTTGCGGCCGGGATGAAGGTGCCGGCTGTCGAGAGAGAGATCGCGCGACACGGGCCTTTATTCCCGGCGACAGCGCGCGTGAGCGCGGCCACGCCCTCGCTCCGTTACGATCGGCAGTCATGAAGACCCTGCCGTTCACCTCCGTCGCCGCTTCGCTCCTCTGCGCGGTCGCGGCCGCCGCCGCGGCGCAGCCCGGGACACCCAGGCTCCCCGTGTCTGACGCGTACCACGGGGTCCGTGTCGTGGACGACTACCGCTGGCTCGAAAACGGGGACAACCCGAAGGTCAAGGCGTGGAGCGAAGCCCAGAATTCCCGCGCCCGGACGTTCCTCGACCGACTGCCCGGCACCGCCGCGCTGCGCGCGCGCATCGAGCACCTCCTCACGGCGAGGTCCGCTTCGATCGGCGGCTTCATCCGGCAGGGGGGCAAGTTCTTCGCCGTGTCTCAGGATCCCGCCCGCAAGCAGCAGCCGTGGATCGTCCTGCTTCCGTCGCTCGCGAACACGGAAGGGGTCCGGACGCTCGTAGACCCGAATGTCATCGACCCGACCGGCCACACGGCATTCGACTGGTTCGTCCCCTCGGCCGACGGCAGCAAGCTCGCCGTCTCCCTCTCGCAAGGCGGAAGCGAGGCGGGCACTCTCCACGTCTACGACGTCACGACGGGCAAGGAGACCGGCGACGTGATCCCGCGGGTGCAGGTGGGCACCGCCGGAGGAAGCGCCGCCTGGACCGCCGACGGCAAAGGCCTCTGGTACACGCGCTATCCCCACGACGGCGAGCGGTCCAGGGAGGACCTGGACTTCTATCAACAGGTTTATTTCCACGAGCTCGGGGCGCCCGTCGCGCGAGACGGGTACTCGCTGGGCAGGGAGCTGCCGCGCATCGCCGAGATCGCACTGAGCTCGAGCGAGGACGGCCGGCTCCACCTCGCGCTCGTCCAGAACGGCGACAGCGGCGACTACGCCGTCTACTTCCTTCCCGAGGGCGCGACCGTCTGGCAGAGCCTCAGCACGTTCGCGGACGGCCTCATCGAGGCGCGCTTCGGCCGGGACGGCGCCATCTGGGTGATCTCGAAGAAGGGCGCTCCCAAGAAACGCGTCCTGAGAATCCCTCTGGACAATCCCACGCTGGCCGCGGCCCGGACGGTGCTCGACCAGCGTGAGGGCGTGATCGAGGCGATCGAGCCGACACGGTCGCGCCTCTACACGATCGAGGCGCTCTCGGGAAAGGGCCGCATCCGGGCCTACGACCTCCAGGGCAATCTCGTCGAGGAGCTGCCGACTCCGCCGGTCTCCGCGGCCGCCGCGCTCCAACGGCTCGACGGCAACCTCGTGTTCTACGGCGTCACGAGCTTCCTCCAGCCGTATTCGGGCTACGTTTACGATCCGGCGAAGAAGGTCTCGACGCCCACGGTCGTGCACACGGCGCCCGTCGCCGACTTCTCGGATGCCGAGGTCGTCGAGGAGGGCGCCATCTCGAAGGACGGCACGCGCGTCCCGATGTTCATCCTCCAGCCGAAAGGCACGAAGAGGGACGGAAGGAACCCGGTCGTCCTGACGGGATACGGCGGCTTCGGGATCTCGCAGACGCCTTCCTACAGCGACCTCGCGCACGTCTACACGGAGCGGGGCGTCGTTCAGGTCTCCGCGCTCCTGCGCGGCGGCGGCGAGTTCGGCCAGGAGTGGCACGACGCGGGCCGTCTCACGCGCAAGCAGAACGTCTTCGACGACTTCCTCGCCTGCGCGCGCCGGCTCATCGAGCTGAAGGTCACGAACCCGGGCAAGCTGGCGATCGAGGGCGGCTCGAACGGCGGCCTGCTGATGGGAGCGGCCTTCACGCAGGCGCCGAAGCTGTTCCGCGCCGTCGTCTCCCACGTCGGCATCTACGACATGCTCCGCGTCGAGACTTCCGCGAACGGCCAGTTCAACACTGTGGAGTTCGGCACCGTCAAGATCCCCGAGCAGTTCAAGGCTCTGTACGCGTACTCGCCGTACCACCGCGTGAAGGACGGAACGCGCTACCCCGCGATCCTCATGCCCACGGGGGCGAACGACCCGCGGGTGGACCCGATGCAGTCGCGGAAGATGGTCGCACGCCTGCAGGCGGCCGATCCCAAAGCGACGGTCCTCCTCAGAACGAGCGGCGGCATGGGCCACGCCGGAATCGGCGCGGGGGTGAAGGACCTCGTCTCGCTCTACACCGACGTCGGCGCGTTCCTGCTTTACGAGCTCGGGGTGCCGCTGGCGCCGAAGCGCTAGGACTTGACGTTCCTACGTCCTAAGTATTTAATACATACATGAAGCGCAAGCTCGTCCAGGCCGGCGGCTCTCTCGCGGTCACCCTCCCCTCGGAAGTCGTGCACGGGCTGAAGCTCCGAAAGGGCCAGGAGGTGGACGTGACCGTCCATCCCACGTCCGGAGCGGTCATCGTGCGGGCGGGCGTTCTCCTCCACGAGGGCGGCCGCGTGACGCCGCCGTTCGTGAAAAGGGTCGCAGACCTCGTCGCCAAACGAGCGAGGCTGTTCCGAGCTCTCGCGAAGTGATCGTCGGCCTCTCGGCCGCCCAGATCCTCGCGCTGCATCTGTCGCTCCTCCGTGCGTTCGGCGGGCGGCGAGGCCTTCGAGACCGGGGCGCGCTCGAAGCGTCGCTCGCTCGCCCCTTCGCGACCTTCGACGGCGAAGACCTCTATCCCGATGTCGCCGCGAAGGCCGCGGCTCTCATGCACTCGCTCGTCTCGAATCATCCGTTCGTGGACGGCAACAAGCGCGTGGGCGCGGCGGCCGCCGAGCTCTTCCTCGAGGTAAACAGCTGGTCGCTCCACGCCGAGGACGACGATCTCGAGGAAGTCACTCTCGCGGTGGCGCGCGGCGAGATCGCGGCTGAAGCGCTCGCGATCTGGCTTCGTCAGAGAACCATCCGCGAGGACGGCTGAGAGCCGGAGATAATGGGCGCTCCGTGAGCGCAAGAGGTGCCGACGTCCCCATGCAGGAGAACCTCGTCGATCTCATCGCGGAGAGCGTGCGGCGGAACTGGACGCGCCCCGCGCTCGCGGACTGGGAAGGGAGAGCGCTGAGCTACGGACAGGTGGCGGACCAGATCGCGTGGCTGCACGAGGTCTTCCGGATCTGTCACGTCGGGCCCGGCGACAAGATCGCCCTCCTCGGGCGGAATTCAGCGAGCTGGGCGGTCGTCTGGCTGGCCACCGTCACGCATGGGGCGGTCATCGTCCCGATCCTTCCCGATTTCCGCCCCGACGACGTCCACCACATCGTGAACCATTCCGACGCCGCGCTTCTCTTCGCCGCGGACGCCCTCTTCACCCCTCTCGACCCGGGGCAGCTGCGAGCCGTCGGGGCGGTGTTTTCGCTGGAGGATTCCCGGCTTCTCCACTGCAGGAAGGAGAGCCTCGCGAGAAGCCTCGCCGACGCCCCGGCGCAGTCTCCCGGCGGCCGGCATCTGCAGGATCCGGAGCGCTTTCGGCTCGAGGCCGTCGAGGACGACCGCCTGGCGGCCATCGTCTACACGTCGGGGACGACCGGTTTTTCCAAAGGGGTGATGCTCCCGCACCGGAGCCTCCTCGCGAACGTCGTCTTCGCGAAGAGGAACATGCCTCTCGAGCCAGGGGACACGATCGTCTCGTTCCTCCCGCTCGCGCACGCCTTCGGCTGCGCCTTCGAGTTCCTGTTCCCGTTCACGTCCGGCTGCGCCATCACGTTTCTCGCCCAGGCGCCCTCGCCCAAGGTCATTCTCGAGGCGTTCGGCGAGATCCGTCCCCGGCTGATCCTGTCGGTCCCGCTCGTCATCGAGAAGATCTACGCCAAGAGGCTGCTGCCGGTCCTGGAGAAGGCGACGACGAAGCTCCTCATGAGGATCCCGCCGGTCCGGCGCATCCTCCAGAGGAAGATCCGCGAAAAGCTCGTCGCGGTGTTCGGGGGGCGGTTCCGGGAGATCGTCATCGGCGGGGCCGCGCTGAACGGCGACGTGGAGCGGTTCTTCCGCGCGATCGGCTTTCCGTTCACGTGCGGCTACGGAATGACCGAGTGCGGGCCGCTGATCAGCTATTCCGGGTGGCGCGACCACAAGAGAGGCGGCGTCGGACGGAAGGTCGACACGCTCGAGGTCCGGATCGACTCAGCCGACCCGCGTGGGATCCCCGGTGAAATTCTCGTGCGGGGCGCCAACGTCATGGCCGGGTACTACAAGAACCCCGATGCCACGGCGGCGGCGATCGACGCGGACGGCTGGCTCCATACGGGCGACCTGGGGCTGATCGACGCCGAAGGGACGATCTTCATCCGCGGGCGCTCCAAGACGATGTTCCTCGGGCCGTCGGGCCAGAACATCTACCCCGAGGAGATCGAGGCGAAGCTGAACAGCCTCCCCTTCGTCGGGGAGTCCCTCGTGATCGAGCGGAACGGGAAGCTCTTCGCCCTCGTCTACCCCGACCTCGAGCGGGTCGACCAGCAGCGACTCGACGAGCGCGCGCTCGTCCAACGGATGGAGAAGAACCGGCTCGCGATCAACCGGGTCCTTCCCCCGTACGCCGCGATCGCGAAGATCGACCTCTACTCGGAGGAGTTCCAGAAGACCCCGACGAAGAAGATCAAGCGGTTTCTGTATTCCGGCATGGCCTGAGCCGCGCCGCGCTTCAGGGAGGTTTCGTGCCCGCCTACGTCGTCGTCGAGATCGCCGTACACGATCCGGACAGATACGAGCGCTACAAGCAGCTCTCTCCCTCCTCGATCGCCGCCTATGGCGGTCGGTTCATCGTGCGCGGCGGCGCGGTCGAGGCGCTGGAGGGCTCGTGGGACCCGGGCCGGCTCGTGATTCTCGAGTTTCCCTCGGTCGAGCGCGCACGCACATGGTGGTCTTCCCCGGAATACGCCGAAGCCAAGGCTCTCCGCCTGGCAACCGCCCACTCGAAGATGATCCTCGTCGAAGGCCTCCCGCCCGCCCCCGGCTAGGAGCGCGGCCTCCGACGCCGTCCGCACACCGGGTTTGTTGGCAGAAGCTGGCGGCGGCGCTATCGTCCGGCCCTAGGCACGAGCCAGGAGGAGAACATGGCCGAGCGCGAGAAGTACCTGCTCGACGAGTCCCGCATCCCGAAGGCCTGGTACAACATCAATGCCGACATGCCGGTTCCGCCTTCGCCCGTCCTCCACCCCGGAACGATGCAGCCGGTGACGCCCGACTTCCTCGGTGTCCTTTTCCCGATGAACATCGTGATGCAGGAAGTGACGTCCGAGCGATGGGTGGAGATCCCGGAGCCCGTGCGGGACATCTACCGCCTGTGGCGCCCGACGCCGATGTGCCGCGCGCTCCGCCTCGAGAAGGATCTCGACACGCCCGCGCACATCTACTACAAGAACGAGAGCGTCAGCCCCGTCGGTTCGCACAAGCCGAACACCGCGGTCGCCCAGGCCTTCTACAACAAGGAAGCGGGAACGAAGGCCCTCGTGACCGAGACCGGGGCCGGGCAGTGGGGTTCGGCGCTCGCGATGGCGTGCAGCTTCTTCGGCCTCGACCTCGAGGTCTTCATGGTGAAGGTGTCGTACCACCAGAAGCCGTACCGAAGGATCATCATGGAGAACTTCGGCGCGCAGGTCTTCGCGAGCCCGACCGAGCGGACGCACTTCGGCAAGCAGGTCCTCGAGGAGGATCCCGACAGCCAGGGCTCGCTCGGGATCGCCATCTCCGAGGCCGTGGAGGTGGCCGCGACGAGCGGCGGCAAGAAGAAGTACAGCCTCGGGTCGGTACTGGGACACGTGATGATGCACCAGACGGTCATCGGCCTCGAGGCGCTCGAGCAGATGGAGATGGCCGGCGAGTACCCCGACGTCGTCATCGCCTGCGCCGGCGGCGGGTCGAACTTCGCGGGCTTCGCGTTCCCCTTCGTCCACAGGAACCTGACCGAGGGGAAGAAGACCCGGATCGTGGCGGTGGAGCCCGCGTCATGCCCCACGCTGACCAAGGGGCGGTACACCTTCGACTACGGCGACGCCGCGGCGATGGCCCCGATCGTGAAGATGTACACGCTCGGGCACACGTTCATGCCGCCCGGCATCCACGCGGGCGGTCTCCGCTACCACGGGATGGCTCCGACGGTGAGCGCTCTCGTGGCAAACGGAGACATCGAGGCCCGCTCGGCCCGGCAGCTCGAGACGTTCGAAGCGGCCGTGCGCTTCTCGAAGGCCGAGGGGATCATCCCCGCTCCCGAGTCGGCGCACGCCATCCGCGCGGCGATCGACGAGGCGCTCGTCTGCAGGAAGACCGGCGAGAAGAAGGTGATCGCCTTCAATCTCTCCGGCCACGGGCACTTCGACATGACCGCCTACCAGAGTTACCACCACGGCCTTCTCGAGGACTTCGAGTACCCCGACCACGCGGTCGAGGAAGCCATGACTCATCTTCCGAAGGTGCCGGGCGCGGAGAGCAAGGTGGCCCCGGCCGTCGCGGCTCACCTTCGGTAGCAGGGCCGGGTTCCGGTCAGGGCGCCGGGTCCAGCCCCATCACGACGCCGTCCCGCTCGGAGACGCCGCCCTCCGGCTCCGAGCCGAAGACGAGCGGGGGCAGCTCCCACTCGATGAGGTACCCGAACTCCTTGCGGAAATCCGCGAGCGACATGCCCGCCGTGGCCGCGAACTTCGCGAGCTCGTGGGGGTCCTCGAAGTCGTCGCGGCGGAGGCGCAGCATGTATCGTCGCGCGATCGCGTAGCGCGTGGAGTGAATGTCCACCATCCGGATCTTCGCCCGGCCCGTCGAGGGGTTGATCAGCTCCTCGAAAGGAATCCCCACGAAGTGGCCTCCCTGCATCGAGATCATCACGGAGTGCCCGCCCGAGAGGAGGCACTTCGTCGCGCAGTAACCGAGATCGCGCGTGTACTCCAGGTCGAACGGGATCGGGTCGGCGCAGCGCAGCTCGTAGCCGATGTTCTTGGCGACGATGGTCGTCTTGATCCCGAACTCCTTCAGCCTCTGCTGCACGGCGACCTTCAGGATCTCGCCGATGTTCACCTCCGCGATGCGGACGTTCCCGTGCGAGTCTCGCTCGACGTCATCGAGGCCCTCGAGCTCCGAAGGGTCGAGGCCCTCGACGAGCCCTTCGGCGATCATGGCGACGCCGTCGCGTCGGCCGTAGGAGAGGCGCTTCAGGATGGCGCCCACCAACGTGTCCACGATGGCTTTGAAGCGGATCTGGTGGCCCAGGAACTCCTCGGGGATCAGCGTGAGCGAAGCTCCCGCGGCCTTCCCGATGCCGAGCGCCAGGTGGCCGGTCTTCCTCCCCATGGCGACGATGAAGTACCAGCGGGAGGTCGTGCGCGCGTCCACCATCAGGTTCTTGACGATCTCGACCCCGTAGTGGCGGGCGGTCTGGTAGCCGAAGGTGTCCACGTGCGCGGGCAGGGCGAGGTCGTTGTCGATCGTCTTGGGAACGTGGACCACCTGGATGCGCCCCTCGGCCTTCTCCACCAGCTTCATGGCCGAGTACGCCGTGTCGTCGCCGCCGATCGTGATCAGCCGCGAGACGTTCAGACGCAGGAGCGAGATCACCGTGTTCTCCAGGTGCTGAGGGTCCCGGGTGGGGTTCGCCCGCGAAATGCCGAGATAGGAGCCGCCGCGGAAGTGGATGAGGCTGACGTCCTCGATCGTGAGGGGAGACACGTGCTCGATGTTCCCCTGCATGAGCCACTCGAAGCCGTCGCGGATGCCGATCACCTCCACGCCTTCCAGGACGGCGCGGATCGTGGCCGCGCTGATGACACTGTTGATCCCCGGGGCCGGCCCGCCCCCCACGAGGATCGCCAGGCTCTTCTGCTGACTCATGGTCAACCCCTTCCGCGAGAGACGGGAGCCTCCTCCATGGCGCGCGGAAGCGTGAACGCGTCGACGAGGCCGCCGGCTCCGTAGAGCGCGGGCAGGATCCTTTCGGGCGGGTGGCTCCGCCTCAGGCGAGCCACCAGCTCCGTTCCGGCGCGGTATGCCGGCAGGTACATGCGGCCGAGGAGCGGGTGGCGCCCCCACGCGCCGGAGAGCTTGTCGGCGCGCTCCTCGGAGACGAGGAATTCCCTCCGGAGAGTGCCGGCGACCTCCTTCTGCTGCAGCTTCTCCTTCCAGGTGAGGTACGAGGAGTGGTTCTTCGCGTCGTCCTGGAGGAGAGCGAGAAGGACACCGACCTGGAGGTCGGGGTCCGGGAGGTCCTGGACCTCGGTGACGCCGTGGGCGATCAGGACGCCGTTGTTCGCGATGCCCTCGAAGAGGACGGCGGCGCGCGTACACATCGTGAGGACGGAGGCCTCGAAACCGGCGAGCCCTCTCACGAAGAGGTCCTGCAGGTACGCGAACGTCGTGACGTGACCCGGGACGACCTCGTGGCTGACGAGCTGCTGGAACTCGGGAACGGAGATCTGGAGAGCCGCGTTCAGCTCGTAGGTCGCCTCGTATTCAGGCGAGCCGTCCGGCTTCCTCGCGTGGCCGAGGTAGTTCATCGAGCCGGAGAACCACGCGTTCTCGATCGCCAGGAAGCGGACGTTGGCGCGCGGCACTCGCGCCAGCTCGCGCGGCAGGTGCGGAAGGAGGTTCTTGACGGTGAGAGCGTCGTACCGCGCGATGAAGGCGTCGCCGAGGGCGGGAATCGACCTGCCGGGAACGAGCCGCTCGTGGCGCCACGCGTCGACGGCTGCGAGCAGCGAGTCGGAGCCGTTCGAGGCGTGCCCGGCGGCCTTCAGGAGGTCAGCCACGCGCCGGCGCTTCTCCTCCGGCTTCGACGGCTCGGGTGCCGAGCCGGTGATCGTCTTCACGCAACGGTCGTATGGCACCTCGGGCCCTTTGCCGAGGATCTCCATCCCGAGGTCCCACATGACTTCGCTGCACAGGCCGAGGCCTTCGAGATACGCGCCGCGCATGCCGCCGAGCACGCGCGCTCCGGAGATCACCCGGGCGATCGCGCCCTTGACGTCGACCGCGGCGATGTACGCCTCGATCGAGGCCTTGTCCAGCGTCTTCGCGCCCACTCCGCCGCTCGCGCGGAGCTTCGCGGCCGCGGGATGCGTGTAGGCGGCGGGTAGCGGCTCGTCCGAGAACCAGCAGTCGGCAATGAAGCGGCCGGTCCCGGACGGGTCCATAACGTCGCCGCCCCAGAGAGTATCGATTCCGATGAGCGCTTCGGCGGTCGCGGCGTCGAGACCCTTGAGAGACATGTTCAGTTCTCCTTGACCTTCCGGGTCGAGTCGATCCAGAGATAGAGACAGAGGCCGACGAAGAACACCATCGACACGCCCTGCGAGATCGCCTCGTTCCCGTAGAACGGAGTCCGGATCAAGTCTTCGCGGTACCACGCGGGGATGCGCAGCGCGGCGCCGAAGACGCCGCCGAGGGCGCCTCCCGCCATCAGGCCCGAGGCGATGATCACGGCGCGCTCGCGCATCGTGCGCCCCGTTTCCCCGCCCGCTTTTTCCGACTTCCTCGTGACGTAGAACGAGATGATGCCGCCGACGAGCGCCGGGGTGTTCAGCTCGAGCGGCAGGTACATCCCGAGGGCGAACGTGAGCGCCGGCACCTTGACCATCTCCAGCATGATCGCGATCACGGCGCCGGTGCCGAACAGGAAGTAGGCGATCGGCTGCCGGTTCATGAATCCCTCGACGATCGCCTTCATGATCGACGCCTGCGGGGCGGCCAGGACCTCGCGCGCATCGCCCGGCGCCTTCTCCCCGAACTGGTACACGCGCGCGAGCATGACGATCGTCAGGCCGACGGCGATCGAGGCGGCGATCGCGCCGTAGAACTTCACCTTTTCCTGGGCCGCCGGCGTCGAGCCGAGCCAGTAGCCGGTCTTCAGGTCCGTGATCATCTGGCCGGAGATCGAGAGCGCCGTGCAGACCATGCCCGCGAGCGCCATCACGAAGAACATCCCCGTCGTCCCGGAGAGCCCGAAGCGCAGCAGAATGACGGACGAGATGATGATCGTGAGCATCGTCATTCCCGAGACGGGATTGCGGGCGATCGTCGCGATCGCGTTCGCCGCGACCGAGGCGAAGAAGAACGAGAACACGAGCGTCAGGACGAGGGCCACGGCGACGACGGCCCACGAGGCCCCGAGCGTGCCGTAGAAAGCCGCGACGCCGACCGCGCTCAGGATCGTGCCGAGCAAAAGAGCCATCACGGGAACGTCGCGGTCGGTCCTTTCGAGGGACACGCCGCCCCCGCGAAACGCCTTCGCCGCGATGCCGAAGGAACCGGCCACGATCTTCAGCGACTTCACGATGCCGAAAATGCCCGCCGTCGCGATCGCGCCCACGCCGACGTACCGCACGTAACCGCGGAAGATCTGCTCGGCCGTCATCCGCGCAATCGGGATCGTCGCGGGATAGACCGCCTCCGGCAGGTGGCGCCCGATCATCCAGATGAGCGGCACGAGGACGAAGTTCGCGAGGAAGCCGCCCGCGCAGAGGATCATCGAGGCCTCGATCCCCATGACGTAGCCGAGGCCGAGGATGAAGGCGATCGCGTCGAACTTCACGATCACCTTCGCCTTCTCGGCGGCCGCCTTCATCACCGGCAGGAACTGGAAGTCGACGTACTCCTTCCACACGTTGAACGTCGTCACGAAGAAGTCGTAGATCCCCGAGATGACCGTCGCCTGGATGAGGAGCTTCGCCTGCGCGCCGCCCTTCTCGCCGGTGACGAGCACCTCCGTGATCGCGGTGGCTTCCGGGAAAGGAAACTTCCCGTGCATCTCCTTCACGAAGTAGCGGCGCAACGGAATGATGAAGAGGATGCCGAGGCACGCGCCCGCGAGGCAGATGAAGATCGTCTGCACGGGATGCGGGTGCAGGTTGAGCGAGTAGAGCGCGGGCAGCGTGAAGATCGCGCCCGCGACGACACCGCCGGCCACGCCGCCGATCGCCGTGATAATCACGTTTTCCAGCAGGTGCGACCGCCGCCGGTAGAGGCGGGCGAGGCCGATCGCCAGGATGGAGATCGGGATCGCCGCCTCCATCACCTGCCCGACCTTCAGCCCGGAGTACGCCGACGCCACCGTGAAGACGACGCAGAAGACAAGCCCCCACACGAGCGAGCGGGTCGTCACCTCGGGCGGCGCCTCTTCGGCGGGCACCACGGGCCGATACGTCACGCCCGGCGCGAGCGTCTGGTAGGCGTTCTCGGGCAGCGACTTCGACTCGGGGGCGTCCATCGATCCTCCTGGAGCGCGTTCTCAGGGGATATCGGGGAGTCTAGCGGAGACGCCGGGCGCGGACCTTTACCACACGCGCCATGGGTCGGCACGCTCCGGGGGCGCGCCGACTTCAGCGCGCTCCTCGCGGCGGGAGCGGCCCTTCCGCGCGCCGATCGCGGGCTGACGCTCCGAAGAGGAAGGGCTGGTCACGCGCAACGACCTTCGCCGCCCTCCCGCGGCTCGGGCTTTCAGGTGGCGATCCGCCCGAAGGAGGCTCGCGAGGAATCCCCGCAGCGGTCGCGCGGCGAAGTACTCGGGATCGAGCTCGAGGAGCCGCGTTCGGCCGAGCATGCGACCCGTGACGAGTCCGTCTTGCTCCAGGCCCCGCACGGCCTTCTGAACGACGGAGACCGGCGCCGCGAGCAGCCGCGCGAGCTCTCGCGGGTAGCTCTGGCCCCGAAGCTCGAGCGCGAGCAGGACACGGGTGCGCGTGCGCGAACCGAAGGGAGATCCGACCTCCATAGGAGGTCATATGACATCTAGAAGAGATCAAAGTCAAGGCCAGACCTGGAGCCGTCTCCAATTCCACCCACGGCGACGCTGCGGCCTCCTTGCGGGACCCGTTTGCGATAGGGTTCGCCCATGACGTACCTGAAGGCGTTTCTCGCCGGCTTCCTCTCGACGCTCGTCTTCCATCAGGGAGCACTCGCGATCCTCCACGGGGCGGGCGCGACCCCGCGCAAACCGTGGGTCATGTCTCCCGTCCCGCCCCTCGGAATTCCGTCCGTGCTTTCGCTCGCCCTCTGGGGCGGCGTGTGGGGAATCGCCCTGTGGCTGATGATCCGCCGCTCCTCGGGGCCGCGGCACTGGCTGCTCGCAATCATTCTCGGGGCGATCCTGCCCACGATCGTCGCTCTCTTCGTCGTCTTCCCTCTCAAGGGCCTGCCCGTCGGCGGCGGCTGGAAGCCGGACATCCTCGTGGGCGCGCTCCTCCTGAACGGAGCCTGGGGCGCGGGGGTCGCGCTCATCATGCGGCTTCTGGGGCGGGCGAAGGGCCGCTGAATCCGCTCACCCGCCCGCTCGCAGATCCCCAGCTCGCAGATCCCGCTTGAGCGTTCGACGATGGCGGGTGTAGCTTCCGGCGCTACGAAAGGAGGACACCCATGAAACCGCGCGTTCTCTGCATGGCCTTCGCTTTTCTGGCTCTCTCCACATCCGTCCTTCGGGGGGACGACAAGCCCAAGGGACCGCCTCAGCCCGGACCGGAGCACAAGCGCCTCGCCTATTTCGAGGGGAAGTGGACGAGCGAGGGAGAGATGAAGGCGAGCCCCTTCGGACCCGGCGGCAAGGTCACCGGCACCGACGTATGCGAGTGGTTCCCGGGCGGCTTCTTCCTGAAGTGCACCGGCGAGGGCACGTCGCCCATGGGCGACATGAAGAGCCTCGGAATTCTCGGCTACAACGCGGACGACAAGGTTTACACGTACTACGGCATCGACAGCATGGGCATGGGCGACTCCGGGAAGGGGACGCTCACGGACTGCACGTGGACGTACACGAGCTCGTCGAAGATGAACGGCAAGGTGGTCAAGAGCCGCTACGTCATGAAGGAGATCTCGCCGACTTCCTATTCCTTCTCGTGGTCCACGGCGGACGACAAGGGCGGATGGAAGACCGTCATGGAGGGCAAGGAGACGAAGAGCAAGTAGCTCAGGGGCGCGCGGACCGACGGCCGAAGACGAAATACAGAGCCAGGCCGAGGAGGACTGCGAGTCCGCCGGCGATGGCCTGCTCGCGGGAAACGCTCGCGAGCAGCCAGAGCGAAAGAGCCGTCGCGACGGCGGGAACCGTGA
>JBGPDK010000057.1:0-18044 GCA_041482235.1 Thermoanaerobaculia bacterium
ATTAGGAAACCGCTGCTCTATCCAACTGAGCTACGGGCCCGGTAACGGGCAGGGAGTTGATTCTCGCATGCCGGATTCGACAGAATCGCCCCCATGAGAGTGAAGAAGCACCCGGGCGGCGGCGCCGCCGGATTCAAACCTCCCCGGGCAGGGACCCGGGCAAAGTCCGTGGTCCCGATCGGCGTCCGTGTGGGCGGGCGCCACTTGACGCCGGGCTGCACGCTCAACGTGAGCGAAGGCGGGGCGCTTCTGATCTGCTCGGAGGACGTGCCGGTCGGAACCGAGATGGAGGTGACGAACCTCCGCTCCCAGGAGCTCCTCACCTGCCGGGTCGTATGGCGCGCCGGAGCCCACGAGTCGGGCCGCTTCGGCCTCGGCGTGGAAATCCTGAGCGCCGACGGCGAGATGGCCGGCGCTTCCGACGCGGGCGGGGACGACGAGAAGAAACGCTAGGGCCGGGGAGGCCTTAACAGCGCCTTTTGCGCGAGCGCGGCCCTGACGCGGTCGGCGTTCGCCTTGAAGACGCCGGCGTTCGGGTCGCCGTTCCTGGCGCCGAGGTCTTCCGCCTTCCGGTAGCTCTGGAACGCGTCCTCGAGAGCGCCGCTCTTCTCGAGCGCCTCGCCGAGGCTGTCGTGGACGTTCGCCGATTCCGGATACGTTTCGGCGTTGTACCGGAAGAAGGAGATCGCGAGGGGGACCGTGCGATACGCCGACTCCACGAACGCCGCGTGTGGGCGCCGGAGGGGATACGCCGCGCGACCCGGGAAGTTGCCGGCGCTCGGCTAGGCTTTCTCGAACTTCACGTGTACCAGGTGGATCACCCTGTTCGCGCGCACCGCGGCGTTGGTGCCGAGCGGCAGGAAGTCGTCTTCCTGGCGCGCCACGTACTTCGCGAAGCCGTCCGTCACCTCGGTGACGTCGCTGAGCTCGTGGAACATCCCGAATTCGACCGGCTCCGGCAGGCCCTCCACCGTGAGCCGAAACGTGTGCAGGTAGTTGTGGTCCATGGGGACCCTCCGGTGGGGATTGTCGCGCAGGACGCATCCGGGGCCGGCGTCGTATCGTTACGGCGCTTGAACCCGGCTCCGGCTTCCCGCCGCATTCCCCTCCTCCTCGCCGCCGCGGCGGCCTTGCTGTATCTCGTCGCCGCGGCGGGGCGGGATTTCTGGTCGCCTGACGAGCCGGATTTCGCCGAGCACGTGCGGGAGATGCTCGAACGCGGCAGCCTCCTCCTCCCCTACGAGAACGGAAAGCCGTACTCGGAAAAGCCGATCTTCTTCTACTGGGCCGTGGCGGCGACTACGCCGCTCTCCGGAGGCGACGTGCATCCTCTCGCAACGCGCCTGCCGTCCATCCTCGCGGGCGCGGCGCTCGTCTTTGGCGCCGCGTCTTTCGCCGGCCGGCGCGGGGGAGATCGCGAGGCGCTCGTCGCGGGCGCGGCCACCGCCGTCGCGCCCATCGTCTTCTGGCAGGCCCAGTTCCTCCAGGTCGACGCGCTCTTCTCCGGTTTCCTGATGCTCGGTCTCGTGGCGCTTTTTTTCCTGGAAGGTGAATCGGTCCGCCCCGCGCGCTGGCGGTGGGTGCTGCGTGTCGCGCTCGCTCTGGCCGTTCTGACGAAGGGGCCTCTCGCGGTCGCGATCGCGGGACTCGTCATCCTCGCACGCTGCGCGGACCGCCGGTCCTGGGCTCCGCTGCTTGCCACGCACCCCTTTCGAAGCATCCTCGTATTCGTTGCTCTCGTCGTCCCGTGGTACGTCTTCGCGGCGCGCGCCGGGGGACCGGTCTACGCGTACGACCTCGTGGTGAACCAGAACTGGAACCGGTTCCTGAAGGCCTTCGACCACGTCCAGCCGCCGTGGTTCTATCTCGAGAGCATGTGGAGCGACTTCTTCCCGTGGACGGTGCTCGTGCTCGCGGCGCCCGTCGTTCTCTCCCGCGCGGGGCTGTTTCGCGCGCGGCCCGAGCTCCGCTTCGCGGCGACGGCCGCGGCGGTGAGCTTCGTGTTCCTGTCGTGCTCGCAGGCCAAGCAGGGCAAGTACCTTCTCGTCGCGTATCCGTTCGCGGCGGTTCTCGTGGCGGCGCTCGGCGCGCAGGCGGAGCGCCCGGCCGCGCCGGCCGGCGGCGGGCTCCTCAGGGCGGTGCGCGGCTGGGTGGCGTTCGTCGCGATCCTTCTCCTCGCCGCAGCGTTCGCGCTCTTCCCGGCCGGGCGCAGGTTTGCTCCCGCCGAGGCCGGTCTGGCGCCTTTCGTCGCGATCCCGATCGGCCTCGGCGCTGTAGGGACGATCGCGGTGCTCGTCAGGCGGAGGCGCGAAGCGGTCCCCGCGCTGCTCGCGCTCGCCGCGGCGCTCGCGGCGGGGGAGCTCGCCGCGGGCGCCGTGGTCTTCCCGGCGATCGACGTTCTGAAGACCGGGAGACCCTTCTACGAGCGCCTCCGGCCGCGCGTGTCGCACGGCGAGCCGCTCGCGTACTTCGGCGGCACGTATCGCTGCTACCCGATCCTCGTGCTCCGGCGGAAGACGGAGCACTTCAGGACCGACGCCGCGCTCGCGGAATGGGTCGCAAAGACGCCCGGCGCGCTCGTGCTCGCGGACGAGAGCGAGCGGCGGCACTGGACGGACGCGCGCCTCTCTACGCTCGCCGTCGTCGACCGGCAGCGCGTCGGCGGCGACGAGGCCCTGCTCCTTGGCCGGCCATGACGTCGCTCCGCGGCTCCCTCGAGTTTCCGGAGGTCCCCAGGCGTCATCCGGGACGCCACGAGGTGGTGGACGCGGTGTTGACGCGCGACGGAGAGCGGATTCCCGTCGTCGTCAAGAAAGTGCCGCTGGACCTTCGCCAGCGCCTGACGATCCCCAAGGCGCTGCGTTCCCTCGCGACCGCGCGGGTGCTCCTCGCCCGCGGGCTCGCGACCCCCGAGCCGCTCGCCGCGGAGGTCGTGGGGAACGAAAGCTGGTACGTGGCGCGCCGGCTCGAGGGGGCCTCGCAGATTCGCGCTTGGTTCCTCTGCCGCGACGATCCGCGACGTCCCGACCCCCCGCTGCCGTTCTCCTTCGAGCAGGTCGTCGACGCTCTCGGGGAACTCGCGCGGCGGATGCACGACGGGGGCGTCTTCTTTCGCGACTTCACGGACGGGAACGTCCTCGTGACGGGGGAGGCCGGCGCGATTCGGCTATGGCTCGTGGACCTGAACCGGGCCCGGGTGGGCGGCGCGCCCCTGGCGCGGCTTTCCAGGTACCGGGATCTCGCGCGCCCGGGGCTGAACCGGCCGGAAGACATGAACCTCTTTCTTTCCCGCTACTTCCGGCCGGACCCGGTTCCGGATCACGCGGTCCGTGCCGTGACCTGGCTCCGGCGAAGGATCGTCCTGTGGGACGCTTTCAAAGCTCTCGCGAGGCCCTGGAGGCGCTGAGAGCCGGAGCGGGCTATCCTCGCTCCCGGCAGCCGGATACGCTGTAAACCGAGGCCCTGCAAGGCGCGTCCAATCGGCGTGAGCCGAACCGCGCTGGCCCGCGCCCTGACGTTTCCGGGAAGATGCGGGGCTGAGCAGGACGCTCTTGATGAAGACCTCGAGAGACAGGCGGCAGGAGACGTGACCGAGGACGCGCGCGCCGCGAAGCTGGAGCGCGAGGCGGAGATTCTCTCGCGCGTCGTCGCGGGCGAAGTGGATGCCTTCGAGTACTTCGTCATCACGTATCAGAAGCGCATCACGCGCTTCGTCTACACGCTTCTCCGCGATCCCGCCGACGCCGACGGCGTCGCGCAGGACGTCTTCGTGAAGGCCTTTCGAGCGCTTCCAGAGTTCAAGGCGCAGTCGGCCTTCGAGACGTGGCTCACGCGCATCGCGATCAACGCCGTGCGCGACCACATCCGCCGGCGCAGGCCGGTCGTGTCCTTCTCCGAGCTCCACGACGACGAGGACGACGACGGCTCCTCTCTTCCAGCCGCTTTCGATCCCGCCGACGGCACGTCGCCGGAGCGCGACCTCCTCTCGCGAGACATCCGCCGCCGCATCGCGGAAGCGCTCGTGGCCCTGTCGCCGCGGCAGCGCGCCGTCTTCGTCATGAAACACTACGAGGAAAAGTCCATCGCCGAGATCGGGGAAGCCACCGGCCTCGACGAGGGGACGATCAAGTCGCACCTCTTTCGCGCGGCGCGAAAGCTGCGCGAGCGTCTGGAGGACCTCAGATGAACGCCACCCGCCACCTCACGTCCGATGAGATCGTCGAGCGCGTGTTTCCGGGCGACGACCGCCCGGCCGCCGTGCCCGAGCACCTCGCGACGTGCGCCACCTGCAAGGAGCGCATCGCCACCCTGCGCGACGCCTGGCTCCTCGACCGCGGCGCCGTGAGCGGGGCCGTGGACGATCTGCCGTCCGGGTTCTGGGAGGCGCAGGCGGCGGCGGCGATGGCGGCCGTGCGCGCCGTGGCCCCGGAAGAAGCCCCGGCGGCCGATGCGCGCGTCCCGGCGGGAATACGCGGCATCCTCCGGCATCCGGCCCTCGCCTTGTCGAGCCTCGCGGCCGCGCTGCTCCTCGTCGCCGGCCTCTCGCACCTGCGCTCCTCTTCGACGGCACCCGTCGTTCAGACGGCGACGATGAAGAACAGCGAGTTCAGGGAGAAGACTCCCGCCCCCGCAACGGACGCCTCCGACGACGAGCTGCTCGTTGCGGTCGACCGCGCGCTCGAAGACTCCTCGCTCGCGGGCTTCCTCGTCGAGGAGACGTTATGAGGCGCCCCGCGAGAAAGCTCGTTGCCGCCTCGTTCGTGGCTTTCGCGTGCGCCTTCGCGTGTCCTGCCGTCGCCCAGATGCCGGAGGCGCCTCCGGGCAAATGGTGGAAACGGCCGCGCATCGTCCAGATGCTCGCCCTCACCTCAGAGCAGCAGGCGAAGCTGGAAGACATCTTCTCGCGCCGCCGGCGCGAATTCGTGGACCTCAAGGCGGACGTGGAGCGCCACCAGATCGACGTCGAGGAGCTCGTCGCGAAGAAGGACTCCGATCCCAGGAAGGTTTCGGCGTCCGTGGAGGCGCTGGAGCAATCCCGGCTCAGGCTGCGCAGGGCCGCGACGATGATGTTCCTCGAGCAAAAGGACGTCCTGACGGCAGAGCAGTGGCAGCAGGTCCTCGACCGCCGCGAGCAATGGCGCAAGGAGCGCCAGATGGAGAGACGCGGCGCGCCGAAGAACGACTGAGCCTCAGGGCGCCGGTGTGCCGAGGGCCTTCGGCGCCCCGCCGCGTCCGCGGGCCGCCGCGAGCGCGAAGAGCGCGAGGAGTCCCGGCAGGGCGAGGAACACCGCGTAGGGGATGCGCGTGGCGCCGCCGGCCTGCAGACGGTACTGAAGCGCGGTGGCGCCGCCCACGAGGAGCGCGCCCGGCACGAGACGCAGCGGTTTCCAGCGTCCGAAGACGACGAGCGCGAGGGCGAGAAAGCCGCGCCCGGCCGTCACGCCCTCCACGAAGGTGGGCGACACCGTGAGGACGAGGAGGGCACCGCCCGAAGCGCCCAGCGCGCCCGCCGCGACGGAGGCGGCCGTGCGCACGGTAACGACCGAGCGGCCCGCCGCCGCGAGCGCGAGCGGATTCTCGCCCGCGGCCACGAGCGCGAGGCCCGGCCGCGTGCGCGCAAGAAAGACCTCCAGAACGGCCGGAAGAAGGAACGTCGCGAGGACCGCCGCCGGAAGGCCGAAGACGAGGGTCGGGAGCGTCTTCACCTCCAGAACCGAGCCCGTCGCCCCGGCAAAAAGCTGGTAGGCGAACGCGGTCCCGCCCGCGGCCACGAGGTTCCAGGCGGTGCCCACGAGGATCGGGTCCGCCCGGCCGGCGACGGCGAAGAGCGCGAACACGGTGCCCGCCAGAAGGCCCGCGAACGCGGCCGCGAGAAGCGCGGCATGAGGGCCCGCCCCGGAGCGCGCGGCGGCGAAGGCGGTGAACGCTCCGATGAGCATCGTGCCCTCGAGTCCGATCTGGATGGACCCCGCGCGCTCGAGGAGCAGCTCGCCGGCCGCCGCGAGAAGCAGCGGCGCCGCGAGGAGAAGCGCGACGACGAGAAAGCCGCTCATGCGCCCTTCGGCGTCAGGCGCGCGCGCGCCGCGAGGACCGCGAGGACGAGGACGCCGGGGACGATCGTGGCGAGCGCGCCCGGGACGCCCGTGTCGCGCTGCATCGCGGACGAGCCTGCTCCCAGCGCCGCGAAGAAGAGCGCGGAGGCCGCCGCGCCGAGAGGGTGCGACCCGCCGAGGAGCGCCGCGGCGATCCCCGTGTAGCCTGCGCCCGCCGAGAAGGGATCGTAGAGGCGACCCGTCACGGCGAGCACTTCGAGGCTTCCCGCGAGTCCCGCGAGGGCGCCCGAGGCCGTGAACGCGAGAAGCCGCAGCCGCGCTCCGGGCAGGCCGATCGCCCGCGAGGCCGCCGGGGCCAGTCCGGTGGCGCGCAGCTTCAGGCCCAGCGGCGTCCTTTCGAGGACGAGCGCCACGAGAAGCGCCAGGGCGAGCGCCACGAGGATCGCGGCCGTGGCGCGGCTTCCCGCGACGAGGGGCGCGAGCCGCACGGCGTCCGCGAGCGCGCGGCTCTGGGGATAGTCGCCCGCCGGATCCCGCAGGGCGCCGCGCACGAGTCCGCTCACGGCCGCGGCTGCGACGAGATTCAGGAGGATGGTGGAGAGAACCTCCGGCACGCCGCGCCGCGCTTCGAGGAACGCGGCAGGCAGCACCCAGAGCGCTCCCGCGAGCGCTCCCGCGACGAGGAGACCGGCGCGCGCGAGCCCTGGGGCTCCGGAAAGCAGGGGCCCCACCGCTGCCGCGGCGAGCGCGCCCGCGAGGAACTGCCCCTCGAGGCCGATGTTCAGGACGCCAGCGCGAAAGGCGAGGCTCGCGCCGGTCGCGGTGAGGACGAGGGCGGTCGCGCGCGCCAGCGTCTCGCCGAGCGCCGCGTTGGAGCCGACCGCACCTTCGGCGAGGGAACGGAGCGCGTCGAGAGGCGACGCGCCCGCGAGCAGGGCGAGACCCAGAAGCGCGGCGGCGGCGGCCAAGAGCGCCGTGGCCGCGACCGCGAGGTGGCGCGCTGTCGATTCCCGCTTCATGCCGCGAGCCCGGCCATGAGGCGTGAGAGCCTCTCGACAGGCGTCGTGGGCGCGAACGGCGCCGAGAGCCGCCCGCGGTAGACGACGCGGAGCGGCGCGCCGAAGAGCTGCGTTTCGTCGGGATCCGCGGTGACGACGAGCGCCGCCGAGCCCGAGCGGCAGGCGTCGAGGATGCGGCTCCGGATCGCGGCGGCGGACGCGAGATCGAGGCCCCGCGTCGGATGGACCGCAACGAGGACGCGGGGCCTCTGCGCCAGCTCGCGCGCGAGGACGACCTTCTGCTGATTCCCGCCGGAGAGGGAGCCCGCGAGCGCGGCGGACGAGGCCGCGCGGATGCCGAAAGCGACCAGCCGCTCCCCGGCACGGGCTTGCATCGCGGCGCGATCGAGAAAGATGCGGCCCGGCGGATCGGGAAGGGCGAGATTCTCCGAGAGCGAGAGCCCCGCCACGAGCCCTTCCTCGCGCCGGTCGGCGGGCACGAACGCCCCGCCCGCCGCGCGAAACGCGAGCGGGTCGCCCGAGGTCGGCAGCGGCACGCCGCCGACCTCGACCCGTCCCGAGAATCCCTCCAGTCCCGCGATCGCGCGGGCGATCGTGTCGGCGCCGTTGCCGTCGATCGCGAGGAGGACGAGCAGCTCGCCGGGGGAGAGGGAAAGAGAAACACTTTCTGCTCGGACCACGGAGGCGACGTTCGGTGCGAAGCCGCTGACTTCGAGGTTCCTGTATCGGCGCTTTTCCTCGAGGGTGAATGAGCCTCCCGGCGCGCCGAGTCGCTCCGCCTGGACCGCGGCGTCTTCTCGCGCCACTCCGTTCTCTTTACCTTCTAAGAAAATCTTCTCTCCCTCTTTCTCTTTCTTTTCTACCGCTCCCTCCGCGCCCGCGATGAGCAGCCCGCCGATTTCCTCCGGCGTCGTCTCGCTCACGCGGCAGGTTTTGACGGACCGTCCGCGCGCCAGGAGCGTGAGCCTGTCGGCGCCCGCGAAGACCTCGGCGAGACGATGCGTGATGAGGACGACGGCGCCGCCGGCGTCGGCACGCCTCCTCAAGGAAGCGAAGAGAGCCGCCGTCTCGTCGGGGGAGAGGACAGCCGTCGGTTCGTCGAGGATGAGGACCTCGGGATCCCCCGCAAGCGCGCCCGCGATCTCGATGCGTTGGCGTGTGCCGACGGGGAGCGAGTCGACGCGGGCGTCCGCGTCGCCGAGGTCGAACGCGAACACCTCCGCGAGATACGCGACGCGGGCGCGGCGAGTCGGGGCTGATTCGAAGAAGGGCGCGGCGGGATCGAGGAGCGAGAGGTTGTCGGCGACGCTCGCCGCGCCGATCAGGAGGTCGTGCTGCGGGACGAGGGCGAGACCGGCGTCGCGGGCGTCGCGCGCGCGGCGGAATGACACCGGCGATCCGCCGCGCAGGATCTGGCCCGAGTCGGCCGCGAGTCGCCCCGCGGCGATCGAGACGAGTGTGGACTTGCCCGCGCCGTTCTCGCCGAGGAGGGCGTGGATTTCGCCCGGGAGAATGACGAGACTTGCTTCGGAAAGAGCCTGTGTTTCACCGAAGCGCTTCGAGATGCGGCGCAGTTCGAGAGAGGGGACCGAACAAGAGATTGAAGATTTCTTAGAAGGGGGTGTGAGCATCTGCGCAATGGAGCCGCTGGAGCGGTGCCCGAGGGCGTCGTTCACTCACCCATTCGAAGAAACGGCGCGCCGCAGGCGCGCGCCCCACTTTCCGAAGCATCTTTCTCAGAAATTCCCCCGTGGGACGACGAGCACCCCTGCCTTGATCTTCTCTTCCGCTGCTCTAGTTTCTTGGACGACGGCCGGAGGGACACTCGCCAGCGCAGCCGGGTTCCATACGAATGAGATCACGCCGCTCGAGAGGCCGTAGCGGAGGGGCCGGCCGTCGAACGTACCGTCCTTTACGCGACGGGCGGTCTCGACGAAGGCGCGCGGCATGTCGATGACGGCTGAAGCGAGGACGGCCGGCGAGAGCGCGTTCTGGTTCTTGTTCGTGCCGAACGCCCGGATTCCGCGCTCCTCGGCGCCCTTGAAGACGCCGAGCGCGGCGGCGTCGGCGTTCTGGAAGAGGAAGTCGCAGCCCTGGTCCGCGAGGGCGAGCGCCGCCGCCTTCGCGCCCGCCACGTCCTCGAACGAGCCCGTGTAGACGGGCCGCGCGGCCCCGCCCGGGTGTCCCGCCACGAAGCCCGCACCGTAGGCGAGGAAGGTGGACTTGATCGACGGCAGCTCCAGGCCGCCCACCATGCCGGCCTTGCCATTCTTCGTCATGCGGCCCGAGACGAGGCCGCACAAATAGGCCGCCTGCTCCAGCTCGAAGACGATTGGCGCGAGGTTCGGCGCGGTCCTCGAGCCCGATGTCGTCACGAACACCGTGTTCGGGTACTCCTTCGCGACCCGGGCCGCCGCGTCCTGGAACTCGAAGCCGTGGCCGAATACGAGGCGCGTTCCCTTTGCGGCGTAGGCGCGGAACTGCTCCTCGAATTCCGAGGGCGACTTCACCTGGACGTGCGAGATGGACGCGCCGAGCTCTCTCTCGATCGCCTGGACCCCCTCGTACGCGCCCGCGTTCCAGCCGGCGTCCGAGATCGGGCCGGGCGTCAGGAGCGCGACGCTGAAGCCGGTGGGCCGCGCCCGCGGTTCTCTCCTGCCGCAGGAGACGAGAACGAGGGCGAAGGCGGCGAGGAGAATCGGCCGCCGGGACTTCATGTCCCGATTATGCCGCGCGGACCTATCATCGAAAGGTGCCGCCCACGCTCGATGCCGCGGCCCGCGCGGCCATTCTCGACTTCGTCCGGCCGCTTTCGGTGGGACTCGACGGGATGACGAACTTCGGGTTTGTCGAGAAGAGAATTCGGATTTCGGATTTCTTGGAAAGTGAAGAGGGCGCCGGATCGTCGGGGGTCGCCGGAGCGGATCCGGCGCGGCTCTTTCTCCTGGCCGCCTTCGCGGGGCTTCCCTCGGCGCGTCGCATCACGCCCGACAGCCGAGAGGACCTGCTCCTGCGTTCCCTCCGGATTCCATTCGAAGAAATCTCCTGTCTCGTCTCTTCTCTCAAGAGGGTCGAGGCCGACCCGCGGAGCCCCGAGGAGAAGATCGTCCACGACGCGATCCTTCTCGAGTCCGTCGGCGCCTACGGCGTCACGCAGCTTCTCGTCGCGGGCGCGCGCGACCGCATGACCCTCGCCGAGATGGCGCAGGAGATTGAGGAGAAGATGGCAGCGGCCCGCTTCGCGACGCCGGCCGGCAGGCGCCTCGCGGCCGACCGCGTCGCCTTCGCGATCCTTTTCGCGCGGAAGCTCGCCGAGGAGGCCGGGGAGTTCGAGGCCGTCGCGCCGGGGTGACGCCGCGGGCGTCATATGGATCGCCCCCCCGAGCCACTCAAGACGTGAAGGCGGCGGCCCGAAGGGCGAGGCATGAACCGTGAGGAACTGGAGAGCGAGCTCGAAAGGCTGCACGGAGCGAGCTACGCCTGGTCCCTTTCGTGCTGCCGCGGGGACCGGGAGGAGGCGGAAGACGTGTTGCAGGAGAGCTATCTGAAGACTCTGGACGGTCGAGCGCGCTTTGCCGGCGGCTCCTCGTTCAAGACGTTCCTCTTCGGAGTCGTGCGCCGGACGGCGGCCGAGCGCCGCAGGCGGACGTGGCTTCACCGGCTTGCACTCGCCGCGTGGAGCCGAGGCCCCGTCGAGGCACTGCACCCTTCGAAGAGCATCGAGGCTCGCAGCTCCCGCCTGGAGGGCGCTCTGGCGCGGCTCGCGGCGCGGCAGCGCGAAGTGCTCGACCTCGTCTTCGCGCACGACATGACGGTCGAAGAGGCGGCCCGCGCGCTCGGGATCTCCACGGGAAGCGCGCGTGTCCACTATGACCGCGGGAAAAAGCGGCTGAGGCAGGCGCTCGGAGGACACCAGCCGTGAGCCCGGCCGGCGACGACGACCTCCGGCGACTTTTCGAGGAGAGGCGGACGGCGGACGAAGGGAAGGCGCCGCCGTTCCGGAAGCTCCTCGGGCGCGGGAGATCCGGCGCGCGTCCGGCGCGGATAGGACCTGCAGGACTCGCCACGGCTGCCGCGGCGACTCTCGCCCTCGCCGTTTCGCTGGCGCTCTTCCACCGGAGTCCGCAGCCCGCCATTTCCATCGAGGAATGGAAGGCCCCGACGGACTTTCTCCTCGACTTCTCGTACCCGAGTCTGCTCGACACGATCCCGGCGCCGGAGGCGGTGCCGGACTACTCCCTGCTCCTCGCGACCGAGAAAGGAACCACGCCATGAGAATCAGAAAGGCACTCGCGTTGCTCACGCTGACCTTGTTCGCGGCGGTCCGGGCGCCGGCCGAGCCGACGCCGGGCGACGACCCCATCGGGCGGCTCCTGTTCCCGCCAGACAAGGTCCTGGGTCATGCGCAGGAGCTCGGCCTCGACGAGGCGCAGCGCAAGAGCATCCGCGCGGAGCTCCAGAAAGCGCAGCCGAGGTTCCTGGATCTTCAGCTCGACCTCCAGGCCGAGGTAGAGAAGATGACGCAGGTCCTGCAGGAGAAGCCGGTGGACGAGGCGAAGGTCATGACACAGCTCGACCGCATCCTCGCGCTCGAGAAGGAGGCGAAGAAGGCGCAGATCTCCCTGCTCGTGAGAATCAGGAACCTCCTCACACCCGGGCAGCAGACGAAGATGAGCGCGCTCCAGAAGGCCGAAGGCAAGTGACGGCCCGCCCGGGTGCCGGGGGCTCACTCTCCGGCGAGTGACCGCCCCGCGTCCACGGTGACGATCTGGCCGGTCATCGAGCGGTTCTCGAGGACGGCGATGGCCATCGCGGTGAGGTCCGCGACGGACACCTTTCGCGCGAGAGGCGTCTTCGCGACGAGGGCTGCGACGGCCTTCGCGCTCATCTGCACGGGCGGCATGACGACGCCGGGCGCGACCGCGTTGACGCGCACGCCCGGGCCGAGTGCGACGGCGAGGTTCCTGACGAGCGCGTTGAGCGCGGCCTTCGCGGCCGAATGCGGGATGTGCGTCGGCCACGCCTGCGTTGCCGCGATGTCGGAGACGAACAGGATGGACCCGGACGCGCGGGCGAGCGCGGGCGCCGCCGCCTGCGCGAGAAAGAACGCGGCGCGGGGTACCGCGCGGAACACGGCTTCCCAGTCCGCGAGCGTCACGTCTGAGAACGGCCTCGGGATCCACGGCGACGCTGCGTGGACGAGGGCGTCGAGGCGCGGAGAAGAAGGAGAGTTCGGCGAAGAGGAAGAGGAAGAGGAGGAAGAGAAAAGAGACGAAGAGAAGATTTCTTCGAATAGTGCATGGGGCGCGCCGTCGGCGGCGAGATCGGCCTGAAACGCCTCCGCGCGGACTCCCTCTTCCTTTCTAAGAAAATCGACGGCGTGACCAGCCGCTTCGGGATCGCTTCTGAAGGAGAGCGCGACCGAATAGCCGTTCCGAGCCAGCGCCTTCGCGAACTCGAACCCGAGGCGCTTCGCGCCGCCGGTGACGAGGGCCACCTTCAGGGCGCCCGGCTCCCTGCTCACGGGGCGCTCCCCGGCGCGGGCGGCACGAGCGTTAGGGCCTCGTCCATGAGCTGGTTCGTCCCGGACATGGCCACGACCTCGCGCCCGAAGGCGACGGCGTGCAGAAGCACGCAGAGGATCGCCGCGACGAGGTGCAGGGAGGCCGGCGTCTTTGCGGTGTGCGCGGTCACGCCGAGAAGCCCCGTGGCCAGCGCGGACAGCGGAGCGAACGTGCAGAGCGCCGAGGTTCTCATCTTGAAGGCGCGCACGCGGGCGAGGATGTAGTCACGTCCAGCCGCATCGGAGCGCTTCGCCGCGGCCTCCTTGAGGAGCTTTCCCGTGCCGATGAAGAAGAAGAGGACCATCGACTGGGTGAAGAGGGAGAAGAGCACGGCGGGAACCGCGACCGCGATATGGCGCGCCGCGGTGGCCGACCCGCCGAGCGCGTGGGAAAGAGCCCAGCCGGAGGCCGCCGACAGAACGAGCCCTGCGAGCGTGAAAACCGACAAGAGAGTGAGCGCCAGCGCCACGGCACCCACTATAATCCGCCCCGTTTACGCACAGAACGCGGGGAGGCCGCTCATGACGCCACGGACACTCGTCGACATTTTCCGGAATCTCGCGGACACACCGAAGCCGGATCTGCTCCTCGTCAAGCGGGGCGGGAAGTGGCTTCCCATCAGCACGGCCGAGTTCATGGACACGGTCAAGGCCCTTTCGTCGGCCTTCGAGGGCCTCGGCGTGAAGCCCGGCGGCCGGGTGGCGCTTCTGTCCGAGAACCGGCCCGAGTGGTCGATCGTGGACTTCGCGTGCCAGTGCTACGGCGCCGTGCTCGTGCCGATCTTCCCGACGATGGTCCCCGAGCAGGCGACCTACCTCCTCAAGGACTCCGGTGCGACCGTCGCGTTCGCGTCGACGTCCGAGCAGGCCGCGAAGATCCTCGCCGCGATTGAGGCCTCTTCCGAGGTGAAGCAGTCGCTGAAGCACGTGATCGTCTTCGAGGCCTCGTCGCTCGCCGGGACGACCTCTTACGCAGACGTCCTCGAGAAGGGCCGCGCCGCATACGCGGCCGACCCGCTGGCGTTCGAGAAGCGCGCCGACGCGCGCCAACCGGGCGACCTCGCGACCCTCATCTACACGTCCGGAACGACGGGCGAGCCGAAGGGCGCGATGCTCATGCAGAGCAACTTCGTCTCGAACGTCGTCGCGGCCTGCTCCATCGTGCCCTTTGACTCGTCCGCAGTCGCCCTCTCGTTCCTGCCGCTCTCGCATGTCTTCGAACGAACCATCGAGTACGCCTACTACCACCGCTCCGCCACGATCGCGTACGCGGAGTCGATCGACAAGCTGCGCGACAACCTCTCCGAGGTGAACCCGCACCTCTTCGGCGCGGTCCCGCGGGTCTACGAGAAGGTCTACGGCCGCGTGCAGGAAAACCTCTCGAAGTCCTCGCCCGTCAAGCGGAAGCTCTTTGAGAAGGCGATCGAGACGGGGAAGAAGGTCACGGCATTGCGCGCGAAGAAGAAGACGCCCGGGTTCGCGCTCGCCCTCGAGCACTTCCTCTACGAGCGGCTCGTGTACCGCAAGGTGCGCGCGGCTCTCGGCTCGCGGTTCCGGTTCGCGATCTCCGGCGGGGCGCCCCTCGCGAAAGAGCTGGCGGAGTTCTTCTGGGCGGTCGGCATCGAGGTTTACGAAGGCTACGGTCTCACGGAGACGAGCCCGGTCATCGCCCTCGCCTGCCCGTCCGCGTGGCGGCTCGGCACGGTGGGGAAGGTCGTGCCCGGCGTCGAATGCCGCATCGCGCCAGACGGGGAGATCCTGACGCGCGGACCGCACATCATGAAGGGCTATTTCAACAAGCCGAAGGAGACCGCCGAGGCGATCGACGCCGACGGCTGGTTCCGCACGGGAGACATCGGCCGCATCGACGAGGACGGCTTCCTCATGATCACGGACCGCAAGAAAGAGATCCTCGTCAACTCCAACGGCAAGAACGTCGCCCCCGCGCCGATCGAGGGGTTCCTCAAGAGCCACCCCTTCGTCTCGCTCCCGGTCCTCATCGGCGACCGCCGAAAGTTCCTGTCGTGCCTCTTCGTTCCGAACTTCGAGAAGCTCGCGAGCTGGGCGAAGGAGAACGGCCTCGGCAGCCTTTCGCCGGAAGACCTCGTGGAGGAGCCGCGGGTCGTCGCGATCTTCCAGAGCGCGATCGACGAGTGGAACACGGGCAAGCCCCACGAGATGCTCATCAATCGCTTCGCGATTCTGCCGCGCGACCTGACGATCGAGAGCGGCGAACTCACGCCGACGCTCAAGGTGAAGCGCCGCATCGTGGATCAGCATTTCAAGCACCTGATCGACGGAATGTACGAGGGAGCGGGAGCGTAGGAGCCGCAGTCGCGCGAGGCCGGGCCGAAGCGCATGCGCGTCGTCGTCGCCCTCGGCGGGAACGCCCTGCTGCGCCGCGGGGAGCCCATGACCGCGGAGAACCAGCGGGCGAACGTGCGCCGGGCCGCGGAGGCGCTCGCGCCGCTCGCGCGGGAGCACGAGCTCGTCATTTCGCACGGGAACGGACCTCAGGTGGGGCTCCTCGCCCTGCAGGCCGAGGCCGGACTCGATGCCGCGCATTTCCCTCTCGACGTCCTCGGCGCGCAGACCGAAGGAATGATCGGTTACATGATCGAGCAGGAGCTCGGGAACCTCATGCCGTTCGAGGTCCCCTTCGCGACGCTCCTGACCATGGTGGAGGTCGATCCCGCCGACCCCGCGTTCGCGAAGCCCGACAAGCCCATCGGTCCCGTCTACGCGGAAGAGGAGGCCCGTCGGATCGCGGTGGAACGCGGCTGGTCGGTCGCGCGCGACGGAAACGGATGGCGTCGCGTCGTCGCGTCGCCCCTCCCGAAGCGCATCTTCGAGGTCCGCCCCGTGCGTTGGCTTCTCGAGAAGGGCACGATCGTGATTTGCGGGGGAGGGGGCGGGATTCCGACCGTCTACGACGAAGGCGGAAAGCTGCGGGGCGTCGAGGCCGTGATCGACAAGGACCGTGTCGCGTCGCTCCTCGCGCAGCAGCTCGAGGCCGACTTTTTCATCATGGCGACCGACGTCCCGGGCGTCCTCGTCGGCTGGGGGACGCGTGACGCACGCGCCGTGCGCCGGGCGTCGCCCGCCGCGCTCTCGCGCTTCGACTTCGCCGGCGGCTCGATGGGACCGAAGGTCGAGGCGGCGAAGGATTTCGCCGGGCGGACCGGGAGGACGGCCGCCATCGGCGCTCTCGAGGACATCCCGGCCATCCTCGGCGGCGAGGCGGGCACTCTCGTCTCCAACGGGATCGCCACGATCGAGTGGGCGCCGTCGCAGGAGACGCTCTTTCAGGAATGACCGTCCCGGGGATCGGCGGGCGTCTCGTTCACGCCTCCCAGCGCCACTCCCTCACCTCGGGCAGGTCCTCGCCGGTCCGGCGCACCCATTCGCCGTGCTCTTCGCGCTTCGCGACGAGGCGCTCGCGCACCGCGGCCGCTCTCTCGCGCAGCCCCGGGACACGGTCGATGACGTCCATCGCGAGGCGGAACCGGTCGAGGTCGTTCAGGACGCACATGTCGAAGGGCGTCGTCGTCGTGCCCTCCTCCTTGTAGCCGCGCACGTGCAGGTTGTCGTGGTTGCGGCGCCGGTACGTGAGGCGGTGGATGAGCGACGGGTAGCCGTGGAACGCGAAGAGGACGGGCCGGTCCGTCGTGAAGAGGCGGTCGAACTCCGGGTCGGGTAGGCCGTGGGGATGCTCGGCGACCGGCTGGAGGCGCATGAGGTCGAGGACGTTCACGACGCGGATTCGAAGCGCCGGAATCTCCTTCCTGAGGAGGGACACGGCCGCGAGAGTCTCGAGCGTCGGCACGTCGCCCGCGCAGGCCATGACGACGTCGGGGTCCTGGCCGCCGTCGTGGCTCGCCCACTCCCAGATCCCGATGCCCTGCGCGGCGTGGCGGCCCGCGGCTTCGATGTCGAGCCACTGGGCTTCGGGCTGCTTGCCCGCGACGATCACGTTCACGTAATGGCGGCTTCTCAGACAGTGGTCGGTCACCGAGAGAAGCGTGTTCGCGTCCGGCGGAAGATAGACCCGGATGATCTCGGCCTTCTTGTTCGCGACGTGGTCGAGGAAGCCGGGATCCTGGTGCGAGAAGCCGTTGTGGTCCTGCCGCCAGACGTGCGACGAGAGCAGGATGTTGAGGGAGGCGATGGGTTTGCGCCACGCCACCTGCCGCGACTTCTTCAGCCATTTCGCGTGCTGGTTGAACATCGAGTCGACGATGTGGATGAACGCCTCGTAGCACGAGAAGAAGCCATGGCGTCCGGTGAGGAGGTAGCCCTCGAGCCAGCCCTCGCACTGATGTTCTGAGAGCATCTCGAGGACTCGTCCGTCGGGCCCGACGTGGTCGTCGGTCGGCAGGAGCTCCGCGACCAGCAGGCGATCGGTCACGTCGAAGACGGCGTCCCAGCGGTTCGAGGTGGTCTCGTCGGGCGAGAAGATCCGGAAGTTGCGCGCGTTCACGTTTCGCGCGAGGACCGCCTTGAGGAATCGGCCCTGCACGCGCGTCGCCTCCGCGTCGGTCGCGCCCGGCTTCGGGACGTCCACCGCGAACGCACGGAAATCGGGGAGCTCGAGGTCGACGAGGAGCGCTCCGCCGTTCGCATGCGGATTCGCTCCCATCCGCTTTTCTCCCTTCGGCGCGAGCGCGAGGAGCTCCGAAAGGAGGCGGCCGCGCTCGTCGAAGAGCTCCCCGGGCCGGTAGCCCCTCATCCAGTCCTCGAGGAGACGCAAATGCTCGGCGTTCTCGCGCACCTTGTCGAGCGGCACCTGGTGCGCCCGCCACGTCCCCTCGACGGGCTTGCCGTCGACCGTCTTCGGACCCGTCCATCCCTTTGGCGAAACGAGGACGATCATGGGCCAGCGCGGCCGCTCGGCCTTCCCTGACGCGCGCGCGCGCGTCTGGACGTCCCGAACGACGTCGAGCGCCCGGTCGAGTGTGTCCGCCATGAGCCGGTGCATCGTCCGCGGGTCGCCGCCTTCGACGAAGAGGGGGTCCCAGCCGCAGCCGCGCAGCAGCTCGGCGAGCTCGCCGCGGGGAATCCGCGCGAGGACGGTCGCGCTCGCGATCTTGTAGCCGTTCAGGTGGAGGATGGGAAGAACCGCGCCGTCGCGCACCGGGTTCAGGAACTTGTTCGAGTGCCAGCTCGTGGCGAGCGGGCCGGTCTCCGCCTCTCCGTCGCCGACGACGCATGCGACGAGAAGCCCGGGGTTGTCGAACGCGGCTCCGAACGCGTGCGAGAGGGAGTATCCCAGCTCGCCCCCCTCGTGGATGGACCCGGGCGTCTCCGGCGCGACGTGGCTCGGCACGCCGCCGGGGAAGGAGAACTGCTTGAAGAGCCGGCGCATTCCCTCCTCGTCCTGGGAGACGTGCGGGTAGACCTCGCTGTAGG
>JBGPDK010000058.1:0-17960 GCA_041482235.1 Thermoanaerobaculia bacterium
AAGGCGAGGAAGCCCGCGGTCAAGAAGCCGCTGGCGAAGAAGCCCGACGGCCCGGCAAGCGATGCCGCGCCGCTCACGCTCCCGCTCCGAAACCTCAAGGCCGAGAAAGTCGGAGAGGTCACGCTTCCGGAAGAGATCTTCGGCGTGCCGTTCCGCCGCCACCTCGTGTGGGAGGTCGTCAAGCAGATTCGGGCGCGCGAGCACCGGGGAACGCACAAGACGAAGACCCGCGCCGAGGTCTCCGGCAGCGGCAAGAAGCCGTTCAAGCAGAAGGGCACCGGCCGCGCGCGCCAGGGCGGCGGCCGCCCGCCGATCCACCGCCACGGCGGCACGTCCTTCGGTCCGACTCCGCACTCCTATGACCTGAAGGTCAACGCGAAGGCGAAGAAGGCTGCCCTTCGTTGCGTGCTCTCCGAGAAGGCCCGCGGAAACCAGGTCGTCCTCCTCGACACGCTCGAGCTCGGCAGCCACAAGACGAGGGATTTCGCGGTCGTGCTCGCGAAGCTCGGTGTCGAAGGGAAGGCGCTCGTCCTCGACCGGAGGGAGAACGTCAATCTCTCCCGCGCCGCTGCCAACAACCCGAAGGTCGTCGCCATGGACGTCCGCGGGATCAACGTCTACGACGCGCTGAACGCCGGCACGCTCGTCTTCTCCGAAGACGCGCTCCGGGCGGCCATCGAGGTGCTTGCATGAGCGAGAGAACGATGCAGTCCGTTCTCGTGCGGCCCGTCCTCACCGAGCGCTCGACGGCGATGAGCCAGACCCAGAACGTGCTCACGTTCGATGTCGCGAGGGACGCTAACAAGATCCAGATCCGGAAGGCCGTCGAAGCCCTCTTCCAGGTCAAGGTCGACGCGGTCCGCGTCGTCGCCATCTCGGGGAAGATCAAGAAGGTCGGCAAGTCCATCGGCCGGGCCCAGGATCGCAAGAAGGCCTACGTGAAGCTGGCGAAGGGCCAGAAGCTTCCGGCTCTCTTCGAAGGGGTGTAACGCGCCATGCCCGTCAAGTCGTACAAACCCACGTCTCCCGGTCTCCGCCAGCGAACCACGTCCGATTTCTCGGAGATCACGAAGTCCGGTCCGGAGAAGGCGCTCACGCGCGGCAAACTCAAGACCGGCGGCCGCGACAGCCGCGGCCACCTCACCTCGTGGTGGCGCGGGGGCGGACACAAGAAGCGCTATCGCGACATCGACTTCAAGCGCGACAAGCACGAGATCCCGGCGAAGGTCGCCTCGATCGAGTACGACCCGAACCGCTCGGCGCGCATCGCCCTCCTCGCGTACGCCGACGGCGAGAAGCGCTATATCGTGGCGCCCGCGGGCCTGGCGGTCGGCCAGACAGTCGTCTCCGGCGCCGCGGTCGACATCGTCGTCGGGAACGCGCTTCCGCTCAAGGCGATCCCGCTCGGCACGGTCGTGCACAACATCGAGTTCAAGCCGGGCGGCGGCGGGCAGATGGCGCGCTCGGCCGGAGCCGGGGCGCAGCTCATGGCGAAGGAGGGTGCCTACGCGCTCCTCCGCGTGCCCTCGGGCGAGCTTCGCCGCGTGCGCGTGGACTGCTACGCCACGATCGGCCAGGTCGGCAACCTCGAGCACGAGAACATCTCCATCGGCAAGGCCGGCCGCAACCGTTGGCTCGGCTGGAAGTCCCACAACCGCGGAGTCGCGATGAATCCCGTCGACCACCCCATGGGCGGCGGCGAGGGCAAGACTTCCGGCGGACGCCATCCGACTTCGCCCTGGGGCTGGAAGACGAAGGGCAAGAAGACGCGCAACAACAAGCGGACCGACGGCATGATCGTCAAACGCCGCAAGTAGGGATTCGAGGAAACACATGTCTCGCTCCACGAAAAAGGGTCCGTTCGTCGACGCGCCGCTCCTCGAGAAGATCACCGCGATGAACGCGGCGGGGGAGAAGCGCGTCCTGAAGACCTGGTCGCGCCGCTCGACGATCCTGCCCGACATGGTCGGCCACACGCTCGCCGTACACAACGGCAAGAAATTCATCCCCGTCTACATCTCCGAGAACATGGTCGGGCACAAGCTCGGCGAGTTCTCGCCCACGCGCACCTTCAAGGGCCACTCGGGCAAGAAGGTCGAGAAGGGCGCCACGCCGGGCGCGCCGGGCGCGCCGGGCGCACCGGGCACGCCGGGCGCACCGGGCGCGCCGGGTGCCGGCGCCCCCGCGCCGGCGGCGAAGGCCTGAGGAGGAGAGCGATGCAAGCCACAGCCCGTCTCCTCCATTACCGGGGGTCGGCCCAGAAGGTCCGGCTCGTCGCCGACCTCATCCGGATGAAGCCGGTCGGAAGGGCGCTCGCAACCCTGCGCACGACGCGCAAGAGCTGTTCCCCGGACCTCCTCAAGCTCGTGGAATCGGCCCTCGCGAACGCACAGCAGAACGAGTCCGGGGTGGACGCGGACGCGCTCGTCGTCGCGAAGATCCACGTCGACGAGGCCGGCCGCAAGCCTCTGCAGCGGAACGCGATGATCCGCGCGATCTCGAACTACAAAAAGCGCTTCGCGCGCCCGCGCTTCATGAGCGGACCTCAGGGCCGCATGTGGCTCACCCCGCGCCCCTTCTGCCACGTGACGGTCGTCCTGTCGGACGACGCCGCCGCGCGTAAGGAGGCGGGTCTCAAGGCGGAGGCCCAAAAGCCGCTCGTGAAGAAGCGCCAGGGCCGCGTCGCGGCCGCGGTCTCCGCCGCGGCGCATCGCCCCGGCCGCGAGAATCGGGCAGTCGAGCGGGCGCACAAGAAGGTGGAGGCCGACGAGAGACGGGCCGACCGGATCGAAGCCGCGGAAGCCAAGCCCGCGTCGCCGAAGAGCGAAAAGCACGAGAAGAAGTCGAAAAAGCCGACGAAGCCGGAATCGGCCGGGTAACGGGAGCACACAATGGGTCAGAAAGTCCACCCCTACGGTTTCCGCATCGGCTACAACCGCACCTGGCACTCGCGCTGGTACGCCGAAAAGGACTACCTCAAGTTCCTGCACGACGACATCAAGCTGCGCGAGGAGCTCAAGAGGGACCTCGTCAACGCGGCGGTCTCCGAGATCGAGATCGAGCGCGGGAACAAGCTGAAGATCAACATCATGACCGCCCGCCCGGGCGTCATCATCGGCAAGAAGGGCGCGTCCGTGGACCAGCTCCGCGACCGGCTCCAGCAGCGGCTCGGGAAAGACATCCACGTGAACATCGTCGAGATCCAGCGCCCCGAGACGGACGCCCAGCTCGTCGCCGAGTCCATCGCGATGCAGCTCGAGCGCCGCGTCGCATTCCGCCGGGCGATGAAGAAGGGGATGGAGTCCGCGTTCCGATTCGGCGCGCAAGGCATCAAGATCCGCTGTGGCGGCCGCCTCAACGGCGCCGAGATCGCGCGCTCGGAGTGGTATCAGGAGGGCCGCCTCCCGCTCCACACGCTCAAGGCCGACATCGACTACGGATTCGCCGAGGCGCGCACGACGTACGGAAAGATCGGCGTCAAGTGCTGGATCTACAAGGGCGACCTGCATCGGGCCAAGTCCCGGAGAAAGGTCGCGTAGGGGCTCGCGATGTTGATGCCTTCGAAGGTCAAGTACAGGAAGCAGCAGCGCGGCCGCATGCGCGGCACCGCGCGCAAAGGCTCGGACCTCTCGTTCGGGGAGTACGGGCTGCAGGCGCTCGAGCCGGGCTGGCTCACCGCGCGCCAGATCGAGGCGGGACGCGTCGCGGTCCAGCGCAACGTGAAGCGCGGCGGGAAGCTGTGGATCCGCGTCTTCCCCGACAAGCCCATCACCAAGAAGCCGGCGGAAACCCGAATGGGAAAGGGCAAGGGCGCGCCGGAGGGCTGGGTCTGCGTCATCAAGCCTGCCCGCATTCTCTTCGAGATGGAAGGCGTCGACGAGAAGACGGCGCGCGAGGCATTCGGCCTCGCGGCGGACAAGATCGGGATCAAGACCCGATTCGTCTCGCGCACTTTCCTCGCGGCCGTGAGGTAACTGAGGTGACCATGAAGATCCAGGCCATGCTCGACTGGTCCCCCGATGAGAAGGCCGCCAAGGCGAAGGAGTGGGCGCAGTCCCTCTTCACGCTGCGCCTCCAGAAGGCGACGGGCCAGCTCGAGAACCCCATGAAGCTCAAGGAGCTCCGCAAGGACATCGCCCGCCTGAAGACCGCGCAGCACATGAGCGCGGCGGAGACCGCGGCCGCGGCCGCGCATGAGACGGCGGCCCATTCGGAGGGGACCGAAGAGAAGATTTCTGCGAATGAGAAGAGCGCGGCGGGGGCGGCGAAGCCGAAGCCCCACGCCGCCGCATCGGGCAAAGGAGCCAAGAAGCGCGCTGCGGCTGCCGCGAAGGGCGCCAAGAAGGCCGCCGGCGCGGCGGCGAAGGCCCATGCACCTTCCAAGAAATCTTCCGAACCCTCCGGCAAGAAATCCGCTGGCTCGAAGGCCAAGTCCGCTGCCGGCAAGAAAAGCAAGAAGACCTAGTTCGTAACAGGAAGCAGTGAGCACGCCCATGAGCAGCCCCCTGAATACCCAGCCCGAGACCGGCGGAGCAGCCACGGCCGTCGAGCCGCGGCGCACCCGCAAGCTCGGGATCGTCGTTTCGAACAAGATGGAGAAGACCGTGGTCGTCGAGGTCTCGCGCCTCGTCAAGCACAAGCGCTACGGCCGCTACCAGAGGAAGTCGGCTCGCTTTCTGGCGGACGACCGTGTCCTCAAGGCACAGCCGGGCGACACGGTGCAGATCGAGGAAACCCGTCCTTTGTCGGCCCGCAAGCGCTGGCGCGTGACCGCGATCGTGACGAAGGGCCGCGCGACGGTGTCCGACACGGCCGAAGTGCCGGGGAGCGAGAAGAAGAGCCAGGAGAAGAACGCGCCCCGGAAGCGCGGGTCGGCGCCGGCCGGGAGGGCGTCGTGATCCAGATGGGGACGATCCTCGAGGTCGCGGACAACTCGGGCGCCCGCCGGCTCTTCTGCATCAAGGTGCAGGGCGGATCGACCGGCGAGTACGGCCGGATCGGGGACGTCATCACCTGTTCGGTGAAGGAGTCGAATCCCGACGCGCCGGACCCGGTCAAGAAGGGGAAGGTCGTCAACGCCGTCATCGTGCGCACGGTGCGCGAGCAGCGGCGCCGCGACGGCAGCTACATCAGGTTCGACACGAACGCCGCCGTCCTCGTCAACGACGAAAAGGAGCCGATCGGCACCCGCGTGTTCGGGCCGGTCGCGCGCGAGCTCCGCGAGAAGAAGTTCATGAAGATCATCTCGCTGGCTCCGGAAGTCATCTGACCATGAAGAAGAAGCAGCCGACGTACACCGGGAAGCGCCGGATCCGCAAGGACGACCTCGTCGTCGTCCTGACCGGCAAGGACCGCGGGTCCCGCGGGAAGATCCTCAAGATGCTGCCCGCGAAGGGCCGCGCCGTCGTCGAGGGCGTCAACAAGATCAAGCGGGCCACGCGCGCGAATCCCCAGAAGAACATCAAGGGCGGCATCCTCGAACGCGAGGCGCCGATCGCCCTCTCCAATCTCATGCTCATCGACCCCGAGGGCGGCAAGCCGACGCGCGTGGGCATCCGCCCCGAGGGCGGCGAGTGGGTGCGCTACGCCAAAAAGAGCGGGACGACCATCGACACGCTTCGTCCGGCGGACGAGTGAGGAGAACATGAGCATCCCACGCCTCGCGGAGAAGTACAGGAAAGACGTCATCCCGGTCCTCAAGAAGGAGTTCGGGATCGACAACCCGATGGCCGTCCCGAAGGTGGAGAAGGTCGTCCTCAACATGGGGATCGGCGAGGCCATCACGAACGCGAAGCTCGTCGACGCCGCCGCCGAGGAGCTCACGAAGATCGCCGGCCAGCGGGCCGTCGTCACGAAGGCGAAGAAATCGATCGCCACGTTCAAGCTGCGCGCCGGGATGCCGATCGGCTGCCGCGTGACGTTGCGCGGCGAGCGGATGTACGAGTTCCTCGATCGCCTCATGAACGTCGCGCTCCCGCGCGTCCGCGACTTCCGGGGCGTGCCGACGCGCGCCTTCGATGGCCGGGGCAATTACACGCTCGGCGTCAAGGACCACCTCATCTTCCCCGAGATCGACCCCACGAAGATCGACAAGTCCAAAGGTCTCAACGTCACCATCGTCACGACGGCAGGCTCGGATGACCGGGCCCGGGTTCTCCTCAGGGAACTCGGAATGCCGTTCGGCCGATAGATCAAGCAAGGTCAAGGAGCGCAGGCATGGCTCGTCGCGCCGCCATCATCAAGGCGAATTCGAAACTGAAGTACGCAATCCGGAAGCGAAACCGCTGCATGCGCTGCGGGCGTCCGCGTGCTTTCCTCCGCAAGTTCGGCCTGTGCCGCATCTGCTTCCGAAACCTCGCGCTCGCGGGCTACGTGCCCGGGGTGACGAAGGCGTCGTGGTGAGGAGGGGACGATGAACATCAGCGATCCCGTCTCCGATCTCCTCGCGCGCCTGAGAAACGCCCTGTCGGCCCGGCACGAGAAAGCCGACGTTCCGTCGTCGCGCTTCAAGGTCGAGCTGGCGCGCATTCTCAAGGACGAGGGCTACATCAAGAACTTCAAGGTCATGGACGACCGCGGCGGCAGCCTGCTGCGGCTCTACCTGAAGTACGACGACGCGGGCAACCCGGTCATTCACGGGCTGACGCGCTCGAGCAAGCCGGGCCGGCGCCTCTATGCCGGCAAGGACGAGCTTCCGGAGGTCCTCGGCGGCCTCGGGGTCGCGATCGTCTCCACCTCGCAGGGCCTCCTCTCCGGCAACGACGCGAAGAAGCGCGGCGTCGGCGGCGAAGTCGTCTGCACGGTGTGGTGAGGAACAAAGATGTCTCGAGTCGGTAAGAAGCCCATCTCCATTCCCAAGGGCGTCGACGTCGTGGTCGCGGGCGCTAGCGTCACGGTGAAAGGCCCCAGGGGCTCGGTCGTGACGCCCATTCTCGCGGGCGTGACGGTCGAGACGAAGGACGGCCTCATGGTCCTCGCGCGCGGCGGCGAGGAGAAGAAGGACAAGGCGCTCCACGGCCTCAACCGTGCGCTCCTCCAGAACGCGGTTCTCGGCGTGACCCAGGGGTTCAAACGCGAGATCGACCTCGTGGGCATCGGCTTCAAGGCCGAGGTCAAAGGGAAGGCCGTCAACTTCAGCGTCGGCTTCTCGCACGTCGTGAACTTTCCGATGCCCGAGGGCATCAAGGTCGACGTCGCTCCGGACGCGAAGGCCAAGGACATCACGCACATCATCGTGACGGGCGTCGACAAGCAGAAGGTCGGCCAGACGGCCACCGAGATCCGTGGCATCCGTCCGCCCGACCCGTACAAGCTGAAGGGATTCCGATTCGTCGGTGAGATCCTGAAGAAGAAGGCCGGCAAGGCCACGGGCAAGTAAGGAAGCAGGCATCATGGAAAAGGCACAAGCCCGGGTCGAAGCGAAGACGCGCATCCACGCGCGCATCCGGCGGAAGGTCAAGGGGACGGCGGAGCGACCCCGCCTCGCGGTCTCCCGCACCCTTCGCTGGATCTCCGTGCAGGTCATCGATGACGCTGCCGGTGCGACGCTCGCGCATGCGACGTCGCGCGAGGAAGGCGTGCGTGGCAAGGCGAAGAGCGCGGCCAACAAGACGGCCGCGGTGAAGGTGGGGACGCTCATCGCCGAGCGTGCCCGGGCGAAGGGGATCCAGGCGGTCGTCTTCGACCGCGGCGGCCATCTCTATCACGGCAACGTGAAAGCGCTCGCGGAAGCCGCCCGCGAGAAGGGGTTGAAGTTTTGAGCAGCAACGCGCCGACCAATCGTCCTCCGCGTCCGAACCGTCCCGGCGGCCGCTCCGGCGGTCCCGGCGGTCCGCCGCAGCGCCCGGCGGGTGCCCTCGGCGAGGGCCGCGCCGGAGCCGACCTCATCGACCACGTCGTGCACATCAACCGCGTGACGAAGGTCGTCAAGGGCGGCAAGAACTTCTCCTTCTCGGCTCTCGTCGTCGTGGGCGACGGACACGGCCGCGTCGGCTACGGCGCCGGCAAGGCGAAGGAAGTCCCGATGGCCATCAAGAAAGGCATCGAGATGGCAAAGAAGAAGATGATCAGCGTCCCGCTGAAGGGCAAGACGATCCCGCATCCGATCGTGGGCCACTACGGAGCGGGCCGCGTCATGCTCAAGCCGGCCTCCGAAGGCACGGGCGTCATCGCGGGCGGCGCCGTCCGCGCCGTCCTCGAGTCGGCGGGCGTCCAGAACATCCTCACGAAGTCTCTCGGCACGACGAACCCGCATAACGTCGTCAAGGCCACGTTCGACGCCCTGCTGCACCTGCAGCTCGAGGCGACGATCGTGAAGGCCCGCGGCGTGGGCAACGGCGAAGCGAGGGCGGAAGCGGCCCCGGCGGCCCCGGTTCCTGCAGCGCCGGCGCTGACGGCTCCTGAGACCACGGAGAAGATCGGATGAGCGACACGGAAAAGACCGAAGAGAAGAAGAAGATTTCTTCGAAGGTGAATGTCCCTTCGCAGGCTGCCACGCCCGCGCCGAAGGGCGCGGCCGAACCTCCTGCTGCGGCGAAGCCCTCTTCCCCTTCTAAGCAGCCCCCGGCCGCCGCGAAGGCGGCGGCTCCGAAGTCCCCGGCCGCCGCGAAAGCGGTGGCTCCGAAATCTTCCACGGCCGCGTCAGCGGCCGTGCAGAAACCTCTGGCCGCCGCGAAGGCGGCGGCTCCCGTGGCCGCGAAAGCGGCCGCTCCGAAAGCAAGCGGAACTCTCCGAATCCGCCAGGTCAAGTCGGGCATCTGCGCGCCCGTCGACCAGAAACAGACTCTTCTCGGGCTCGGCCTCCGCCGCATCCGGCACGAGGTCGTCCGCCCCGACACCCCGACGGTCCGGGGCCAGGTCCAAAAGGTCCGCCATCTCGTCGAAATCGTCGAGAGCGGCGCGGCGAGGTAACGCATGTCGCACGGACTCCACAACCTCGGGCCCCGCAAGGGCGCGACCTCGGCGAAGAAACGCATCGGCCGCGGCCCTGGCTCGGGTCTCGGCAAGACGTCGGGGAAGGGTCACAAGGGCCAGAACTCGCGCAGCGGGTATTCGCACCTGCGCGGCCACGAAGGCGGCCAGAACCCGCTTCACCGCCGCCTCCCGAAGCGGGGCTTCACGAACATCTTTCGCAAGGAGTGGACGACGGTGAGCGTCGAGGCTCTCGAGCGTCTGTTCAGGTCCGGCGACGCGGTGACCCTCGAGGCCCTGGAAAACGCGGGCGTCAAGAAGACGAGCCGCGGCGTGAAGATCCTCGGCTCGGGCGAACTCAAGAAGCCGCTCGTCGTGTCCGCGCACCATTTCACCGAAGGCGCGAAGAAGAAGATCGAGGCCGCGGGCGGCCGTTGCGAGGTCGTGGCTCGGTAATGCAGATCCTCGAGTCGTTCCGCAACATCTTCGCGATCCCGGACCTGAGGAGGCGCGTCCTCTTCACGTTCGGGCTGCTCGCGATCTACCGGGTCGGTTCGCACATCCCGACGCCCGGCCTCGACGCGTCGGCCCTCGAAGAGTTCTTCAAGGCGAGCGCGGGAGGACTGCTCGGCTTTCTCGACGTCTTCTCGGGCGGCGCGCTCCGGCGGCTGTCCGTCTTCGCGCTCGGCATCACGCCTTACATCACGGCGTCGATCATCCTCCAGCTCCTCACGGTCGTCTGGCCCTACCTCGAGAAGCTGTCGAAGGAAGGGGAGATGGGGCGCCGGAAGATCACCCAGTACACGCGGTACGGCACGGTCATCCTCTCGGTCGTCCAGGGTGCCGGTATCGCGCTCTGGCTCTGGAGCCAGACGACGCCGAGCGGGCGCAACCTCGCGCTGCGCGACCCGGGATCGGATGCCGGAAAGCTGGCATTCGTCCTCATGGCGATCCTGACTCTCACGACCGGCACGGCGTTCGTCATGTGGCTCGGCGAGCAGATCACGGAACGAGGCATCGGCAACGGCATCTCGCTCATCATCTTCGCGGGCATCGTCGCGGGCTTCCCGACGGCGGTCTTCAACTCGATCCAGCAGGTGCAGCGCGGCGGAATGTCGCTCTTCACCGGGATCATCCTCCTCGTCTTCATGATCGTAGTCGTCGGGGCCATCGTGTTCGTGGAGCGGGCCCAGCGGCGCATCCCGGTGCAGTACGCCAAGCGCGTCGTCGGCCGAAAGGTCTACGGCGGGCAGAACACGTACCTGCCCCTGCGCGTGAACACCGGCGGTGTCATCCCGATCATTTTCGCCGTGTCCATCATCCAGTTCCCGCAGTACATCGCGTCGGCGGCCAAGAGCGACTTCCTGAAGAAGATCGCCGAGCAGCTGTCCATCGGCCAGCCGCTCTACAACCTGTTTTACGGGCTCGGGATCATCTTCTTCTGCTACTTCTACATTTCGATCATCTTCAATCCGAACGACACGGCCGAGAACATGCGCAAGTACGGCGGCTTCATCCCGGGCATTCGTCCCGGCAAGGCCACGTCGGACTACATCGACAACGTCCTCACGCGCATCACGCTCATCGGCGCCGTGTATCTCGTGGTCGTCGCCCTCATTCCCGAGTTCCTGATGATGGGCTTCAAGGTGCAGGGCATCCCGGGGATCGGGCCCTGGCTCGACGCCCACCTCCCCGCCTTCGTGACGCAGGGCCTCGGCATCAGCTTCTTTTTCGGCGGCACGTCGCTCCTCATCGTCGTGGGCGTCGCGATGGACACCGTCCAGCAGGTGGAGTCGCAGCTCGTCATGCGCAACTACGACGGCTTCCTGAAGAAGGGCCGTATCCGCGGGCGCCGCGGTTAACCGATGCCTTCAGCGATCGTCTTCTTCGGACCTCCCGGCTCGGGAAAGGGAACCCAGGCATCGCGGCTCGCGGCCTCTGCCGGGATTCCCCAGATCTCGACGGGGGACATCCTGCGGAGCCACGTGGCGCGAGGGACCGCTCTCGGCGGGATCGCCAAGCCGATCATGGAATCGGGCGCGCTCGTGCCGGACGATCTCGTGACGAAGATGCTGGGAGAGCGTCTCGCCGAGCCTGACGCGAAAAACGGCGCGATTTTCGACGGATACCCGCGCACGGTCGCTCAGGCGCGGTCGCTGGAGGCGCTTCTGAAGGACGCCGGTGGCCGGGTGGACGCGGTGCTCTTCATCGACGTGCCCGACCCGAGTCTCGTGGACCGGCTGCTCAAGCGCGCGACGCTCGAAGGCCGCGCGGACGACACGAAGGACACGATCGCCGAGCGCCTGCGCGTCTATCGCGAGAAGACGGCTCCGCTCGCGGACCTCTACCGGCAGGCGGGCGTCCTGGTCACGATCGACGGCGACCGCTCCGTCGAGAAGGTCGCCGCCGATGTGACCGCAGCCGTCGCGAGCGCCCGGAAGGGGAACGCGTGATCACCTGCAAGGGAAGGTCCGAGATCCTCAAGATGGAGCGCGCCGCGCGCATCGTGCACGAGACGCTCGCCGAATGCGTCGCCGCGTGCCGTGAGGGCGTGTCGACCGAGGAGATCGACCGCGTGGCGGTGGCCGGCATCGCGTCGCGAGGCGGCAGGGCAGCGTTCCCGGGATACCGCAGGTACCCGAAGACGATCTGCATCTCGGTGAACGACGAGGTCGTCCATGGCATCCCCTCGCCGAAGCGCGTCCTCAAGGCGGGCGACGTCGTGGGCCTCGACCTGGGCGCGATCGTCGAGGGCTACTACGCGGACGCCGCGCGCACGATCGCGCTCGAGCCCGTGGCCGCCCCGGTTCGCGAGCTGATCGATACCACTCACGCGGCGCTTCTCGCCGGCATCGGGGCCGTGACGGTCGGCGGGCGCATCGGCGACGTGGGAGCGGCCGTCGAGGCCGTCGCGAAGGCCCGGAAGTACGGCGTCGTGCGCGAATTCGTGGGCCACGGCATCGGGACTGCGCTCCACGAGGAGCCGCAGGTTCCGAACTACGGCCCCGGAGGCAAGCGGGAGATCATCCGGGAAGGCATGACCCTCGCCATCGAGCCCATGTTCAACCTCGGAGCCGCCGCGGTCACGACCGACGCCGACGGCTGGACCGTGCGCACGAAGGACGGCCGCGTGTCGGCGCATTTCGAGCACACGGTCGTGGCGACGGCGCGGGGACCTGTCGTGCTCGGATTCGGGCGATTCACGGCCGACTCGGCGCAGACGGGCGCTCCCGGCCTTCACGAGTATCCGCTCCCGATCGCGGTTTGACGGCAGCGAGACAGAAGGTTTATGTCGAAGGAAGACGCCATCGAAGTGACCGCGACGGTCATCGAGCCGTTGCCGAACGCGATGTTCAAGGTCGAGCTGGAAAACAAGCATCAGGTGCTCGCGCACATCTCGGGAAAGATGCGGAAGCATTTCATCCGCATCCTGCCGGGGGACAAGGTTCTCGTCGAGCTTTCCCCGTACGACCTGACCCGCGGGCGCATCATCTACCGGTACAAATGAATCGAGGTCTGGCATGAAAGTCCGCACGTCCGTCAAGAAGATCTGCAGCAAGTGCAAGGTGATCCGCCGCGCCGGCGTGGTGCGGGTCATCTGCGAGAACGTCAAGCACAAACAGCGTCAGGGCTGAAGAGGAATCCACAATGGCTCGTATCGCAGGCGTCGACCTTCCCCCGAACAAGCGCGTCGAGATCGGCCTGACCTACATCTTCGGGATCGGACGTCCCAGCTCGGGCAAGATCCTGGAGACCGCGAAGGTCGAAAAGAACACGCGCGTCAAGGACCTCTCCGAGGACGAGGTGTCCCGGATCCGCAAGACGATCCAGGATCAGTACGAGGTCGAGGGCGATCTCCGCAAGGAGACCTCCCAGGACATCAAGCGCCTCATGGAGATCGGCTGCTACCGCGGCGTCCGGCATCGCCGGAACCTGCCTGTGCGCGGCCAGCGCACGCACACGAACGCCCGGACGCGAAAGGGCCCCCGCAAGGGCGCCGTGGCCGGGAAGAAGAAGGCGACGAAGAAGTAGGGGATAAAGGAAAACTATGGCGACACCCACCGAAGCGTCCGCGACATCGAAACCGGCCGCGGCAAAGGGCAAGAAGAAGGGTCCGAAAAAGGACAAGAAGAACATCCCGCACGCGCTCGCGACGGTGCAGGCGTCCTTCAACAACACGATCGTCTCGATCACCGACCAGCAGGGCAACGTCCTGGCCTGGTCGTCGGCCGGGCGCATCGGCTTCAAGGGCTCGCGCAAGGGCACGCCGTTCGCGGCCCAGCTCGCTGCCGGAAACGCGGCCCAGATCGCCCAGGAGAGCGGCGTGCGCTCGCTCGACGTCCGCGTGAACGGCCCGGGTGCCGGCCGCGAGAGCGCCATCCGCGCGCTCGCGGCCGCGGGCATCGACATCCGTTCCATCAAGGACGCGACGCCGATTCCCCACAACGGCTGCCGGCCGCGCAAGCGCAGGAGGGTCTGACCGTGGCGCGTTATCGTGAATCCGTCTGCCGGCTGTGCCGGCGGGAAGGCATGAAGCTGTTCCTCAAGGGGGACCGCTGCTTCACCAACAAGTGCGCCATCGAGCGCCGTAACTTTCCGCCGGGTCAGCACGGCAAGCGCCGCTCCAAGATCCTCGGCTACGGCATCCAGCTTCGCGAGAAGCAGAAGCTCAAGCGCTTCTACGGAGTCCTCGAGGGCCAGTTCCGGCTCACGTTCGAGGCCGCCGAGCGCATGCGCGGCGTCGCGGGCGAGAACCTGCTCTCGCTCCTCGAGCGCCGTCTCGACAACGTCGTCCACCGGCTCGGCTTCTCCGGCTCTCGCGCGCAGGCCCGACAGCTCGTCCGCCACGGGCACGTTCGCGTGAATGGGAAGAAGGTCAACGTGCCGAGCTACGTCGTCGGGGCCGGAGCCGTCGTTTCCGTCAAGGAGAAGAGCAAGACGAACCCGCTCATCGCGGGAGCCGTCGAAACGGCCAAGGGCCGCGGCATCCCGGCGTGGCTGGAGCTGAACGCATCGGAGTTCCAGGGCAGGGTCGTGTCGCTTCCGAAGCGCGCGGACGTCGCCCTGCAGGTCAACGAGAAGCTCATCGTCGAGCTCTATAGCAAGTAACCGTTCGAACAGGAGCTCGCGCGCGCCGCTCAGCGGATAAGTCGCAGGGCCAGGAGAAAAGCATGTTGTGGAAGGGCTTTCAACGTCCGAATCGTCTCGAGGTCGAGGAAGAGAAGGGGAACTACGGCCGGTTCACGGCGCAACCGCTCGAGCGGGGCTGGGGCACGACGGTTGGAAACGCGCTCCGGCGCGTGCTTCTCTCGTCGATCGAAGGCGCCGCGGTCACCGGCGTGAAGATCGAGGGCGTCGAGCACGAGTTCACGGCCGTACCGGGCGTCGTCGAGGACGTCACGGACATCATCCTCAACCTCAAGGGTCTCGCGATCCGTCTGCATGAGGACGGCCCGCGCGCGCTCACGCTCGACGTGAAGACGAAGGGCGCCGTGACGGCCGACGCCTTCGAAGACGACGCGCAACTCGAGATCCTCAATCCCGACGCGCCCGTCGCGACACTGGCCGACGGCGGACGCCTCCGCCTCGAAGCCACGGTCAGCAAGGGCCGCGGCTACGTGCCCGCCGACCGCAACTTCGATCCGGAAGCGCCCATCGGGACGATTCCCCTCGACTCGGCCCACTCGCCGGTCCGCCGCGTGAACTATCACGTCGAGGCCGCGCGCGTCGGCCAGGCGACGGACTACGACAAGCTCGTCATCGAAGTCTGGACGAACGGCACGATCTCGCCGCGCGACGCCGTCGGCGTGGCGGCGGTCCTCATTCGCGACCACCTCGCCATTTTCGTGAACGTGGAGACCGACGAGGCGGCGGCGGCGGCCGGCGCCGAGATGCCGCAGAGCGAGCTCGACGCCCTTCTCGACACGAACGTCGAGGAGCTCGAGCTTTCCGTGCGCAGCGCGAACTGCCTGAAGAACGCCGGGATTCGCACGCTTCGCGAGCTCGTTCAGAAGACCGAGAAGGACATGCTGGAGACCAAGAACTTCGGCCGCAAGAGCCTGAACGAGATCAAGGACATCCTGCGCGACAAGGGGCTCGCCTTCGGCATGAAGCTCGAGTCGCCGGCCGGCGCGGGGCGCTGAGGCCTCCATGCAACACAATCGAGCGGGCCGGAAGCTCGGACGGACGACGGCGCATCGAAAGGCGCTGTTTCGGAACCAGCTTTCGTCCCTCATCACCCACGAGCGCATCCAGACGACGCTGCCAAAGGCGAAAGACCTCCGGCCGCTCATCGAGAAGATGATCACCCTGGGCAAGCGCGGCGGCCTCCACGCGCGCCGTCTCGCCCTGAAGACGATCCCGGAGGCGATGACCGTCAAGAAGCTCTTCGAGGAGATCGCGCCGCGCTTCCAGGCGCGTACCGGCGGCTACACCCGCATCCTGAAGCTCGGACGGCGTCCGGGCGACGGCGCCGAGATGGCGATCCTCGAGTTCATCGATTTCGACTGGGCGCACCGGCAGGCCGAGAAGAAGGTCGCGGCGAAGGCCGCCGAGGAGAAGAAACAGTCGCTCCTCGAGAGAGCCAAGAAGCTCGTCGCCGGCAAGGGCGGGGGCGAAAAGGGCGAGAAGAAGGCCGAGGGCGCCGAGGCCGAAGCCGAACCCGAAAAGAAGCCCAGGCTCCCCGGAGAGAAGAAAAAGGGCTACACCCCGCCAAAGGGCCCGAAGGGCTCCGGACCGAAGGGCGGGGGAACGCACGGCGGCAGCCCACGCAAGACCGGCTGAGAAGAACGAGGATTTTTCTTCGAGTGGAAGAAGGGCTCCGGCGCGCCGGGGCCCTTTTCTTGTGGAGGGTGCCCACGGCGCGCCACATGCTCTTCACCTTCTAAGAATTCCCCCGGTCTCCTTCTCTGCTCTTTCTAGAGAATCCTCGGTCTCGCCCGCGGGTCTAACTCAGCGCCTTCTCGATCTCCTGGATGAGCACCTTCGTCGAGAACGGTTTCGTGAGGTAGCTCGACGCCCCGAGCCGCAGGCCGAGGTCGCGTTCGGATGGAAGCGTGCGGGCCGTGAGCATCACGATCGGCAGGTGTGACGTCGCGGGGTTCTCCTTGAGGATGCGGCAGACATCGAAGCCCGTGAGGCCGGGCGTGAGAGAGACGTCGAGAAGGACGAGGTCCGGAGCCTCCTCGCGCACGAGGCGCAGAGCTTCCTCGCCGCCCGTCGCCTCGACCGGCTGAAGTCCCGTGAGGCGGAGCTTGAAGGAGATGATCTTGAGGATCGTGGGCTCGTCGTCCACGACGAGAACCTTGCGGCCCGCGAGGCCGGGTGGGAGGCTGCTCATCGGGGGCTGCATTCTAGAGCGGCGTACCCGTGAGCACGACGACGGCGGCGGCCAGCTCCCGTGTATGGGTGATCGTCACGTGCGCTCCCGACACGCCGAGCCGGGCGCCGCAAACGCGCGCCCGCCCGAAGAGCGCGAGGCGGGGCGGCCCGCCCGGTGCGCGCACGATCGCGAGCTCGCGAAAGGCGATGCCGCGCATCCCGGTGCCGAGCGCCTTCATCGCGGCTTCCTTCGCGGCGAACAGGCCCGCGACGTGCTCCGCGTAAGCCGGAGACTCCGGAGGGCGCCGAATCTCGCCAGGCCGGAACAGCCTCTCGACGAAGCGCGCGCCGTGGCGAGAGAGAGCGCGCGCGACGCGCGGGACCTCGCACAGATCCACGCCGAGTCCGAGGACGGGAAAACCCGCCGGGAGGCCGTCCTCGGCCGTGACACCGGCGCTCATGCGGCTTCCCGCGGAGACGCGGAGGCCGCGTCGCGCCCCATCTCCCGTCTCCAGGCCTCGATCTCGGAAGCCGCCGCCCACAGATGAAGGAGCCCGAGGCCGAGGAGGAAGCTGCGGAAATAGGGTGAGTCGAGGAAGGCTCGAGCGCGCGCCGGAGATCGCGTGACGACGTGTTGGGTCCAGTAGCGGCTCCAGGGCGCAAGCGTCAGGAAGGCGCCAGCCTCGAGCACGTAGACGACGAACAGAGCCCGTACGAGCCGGTTGCCGCCTGGAAGCCGCGCCACTCCCGGATTGTAGTGGGACGGTCGCCGCGGGTCAGGTCCGGTGGAACGCAGGGTCCCGAGCCGTTCCATCGAACGAGCGGAAGGCTGCCCGGGCCGGCTGAGGCGCGGGAGCGGCCTGGGGCGCGGGAGCGGGCTGGGGCGCGGGAGCTGGCTGGGGCGCGGGAGCGGGCGCCGATTGAGGTGCCGGGGCCGGTGCCCATTGGGGTGCTCCTCTCGGGGCTTCGCGGATCGGCGCCTCCCGCGGGGCCGGCGCCGCTTCTCGAGGAGCGGGCGGCGCCTCGCGCGCGCGATCGCGCTCGATCACGCGGGGCTGCGGCGCGCGCCAGCCCGAGTCGTCGTGGCGAGCCGGCCGGTCCTCGGACCGCCGCTGAATGGGCGCGGGAGCCGGCGATGAAGGCGAGCGCCAGCCCTCGTCGCCGCGCCGGGGCGAAACGCCGCGCACGCGGTGCGGGGAGCCCTCATCGCGACGCGCGGCGCCCTCGGACGGAGCAGCGCCCGGCGCGGGAACCCGGCCCGCCGCCTGCCGCCAGGAGTCCACGGGGGCGCCTCGATCCACGCGGCGCTCAGGTCCGGCCGGCAGCCGGTAGGCGGGATCCTGTCCGACGCGCACGACCGTGCGACGAAGCTCTTCCTGGGCGGCGGGCGAGAGCATGCGGTCGCGCCGCAGCACCGCGGTCAGGCCTTCGCTCACGGGCGCCGGCCGGGTTTCGTTCTCGGCGGCGGGCACGCGTCGAATCACCTCCTGGATCGACATGATCGGGCTCGAGCCACGCTCCACGCGCAGGGGCGCCGTCGCGATGACGCCAATCTCACCCGGCCGGAAGGCCACGCGGTCTCCGCGCACCACCTCGCGTGCCGGGTCGAACCGGACTCCGAGCCGTCCGGATGCCACGTAGTTCCAGCCGCGCGGGTCGATTTGCGCCGGCGCGACGCGCCCTCGGAGGTGCGGGTAGATGCGAGGATTTGGGCCTCCGACGATGCCGCG
>JBGPDK010000059.1:0-17525 GCA_041482235.1 Thermoanaerobaculia bacterium
CCCAGGCGGGGCTGCGAACGAAGCCGGGCCGCGGGTCCATGCCGGAGGATTGTAGGGGCCCCTCGCGGCGTCAGGCGACCACGATCGCACGTATACGCCGCGCGTCGCGACCCTCACTGTGCTCCCTCCTCTTTTCGGCGGTGGGTGCTGCCGTGGCCCGCGCCGAGGCGCGCGCGCGGGTAGCCTTCAGGCGACGCGGGAAGCTTCGATGTACACGCTGTCCGCGACCAACGCCAACGGCGGGACGCGTCGCGAGAGCAGCTTGAGGCTATGAGACGCCAGCACGACCGCCTTCGGGAACGGCTTCATCAAGTCGATGTCCGTCAGCTGCGCGTTCAGCGAGAAGAAACTGTCCGCCGTGAGGCGCGCGGGGCCCACGTGCTCTCTGAAGGTCGAGAGCATCTCGCGGGGCGTCCACCGGCGTACCCGAAAGATGTTCTGTTCGTCGCGGAGGGCGTCCTTGGCCTGGTTGAACAGCTGGCGCACGCCCAGCAGGTTCGCGAGCTGAATCAGCACCTTCCCTCCCGGGCGGGTCACCCGCGCCGCCTCTCGGATGCTGGCGCGCGCGTCGTCCTTCGAAAAGTGCTGCAAGACCCCGTTGGAGAACACCACGTCGAAGCTCCGATCGGAGAACGGGAGCCAGCGGCCGTCGCCGACCACGAACTCGGGCGATTGGCCGAGCGCGCGCGACACGCGATAAGCGGCCTCGACCCCCGCGATGCCGGGGTCGATGCCGATGACGCGGTAGCCGCGCTGGCTGGCGGCAATGCTCCAGCGCCCCCAGTTGCAGCCGATGTCCAGCAGCTGCGCTCCGTCCCCCGGCGGGAGAGGGATCTCCGGGATCGGGTAGCGCGTGAGCGCTCCCAGCACGCTCCTGTAGAGGAGGCCGCTCGTCTTCACGATCTCCTGCTGGACGAACGGATCGACCTCGTCCCGATTGCCGACGCTGTCCGTCCCGGCCGGACGCTCGGCCTCGGCCGCGCGTCGCGACTCCTCGAAATAGGGGTGGCTGTCGGGGAGCTCCCGGCCGAGCAGCACCGGGATCCCGGCGACGATCCGGTAGCTGTGCCCATCGGGGCAGCGCAGCTCTCTACCGGCGAGCGCGAGAGGCTTCTTGTCGCTCGGGCAGGCCAGCGGGACGCCTCCGATCGAGGCGCATCCCTCGATGGTGGTCAACGACATGGCGCGATCATCCGTGCTCCGCTCCCGCTGTCAAGCTCGTGGCTTGTGGCGGCGGGGGGAATGGCCGCGTATAACCTGCTCCAAGGGTTCCACGAAGGTCAACCTGGCACCCGCATGGACTCGTGGTTCGGCAGGAGATAGATATTGAGTGCATTCCTCGGGTTGAATGCGTTCCACGGCGATTCCGCAGCGGTATCGTTGGTAGATGGGCAGTTTTGCGCGGGTGTGGAGGAGGAGCGGCTCAACCGCACGAAGCATTGGGCGGGTTTTCCAGCCGCGGCGGCGCGCCAGGTGCTCGATGACGCGGGCCGGCGCCTCGACGACGTCGAGGCGGTGACGATCTCCCGGAATCCGTCGGCGCATCTGCTGGCAAAGGCGCTCTTCGCCTTCCGCATGCGCCCGTCGCTGGAGGCCGTCCGCTCGCGACTCTCGAACCAGATGAAGGTGACAAGTATCGAGGGCCGGTTGGCGGGGCTGGACCGGGGGAAGTTCAGAGGGAAGGTCCACAACGTGGAGCACCACCTGGCGCATCTGGGCTCGACGTTTTTCTGCTCGCCTTTCGACGAGGCCGCCTGTCTCACGGTGGACGGGTTCGGGGATTTCCTGTCCTCGATGAGCGCGGCGGGGCGGGGCAATCGGCTGGCCGTCCTGGATGACGTCGCGTTCCCGCACTCGCTTGGCATCTTCTACGGGGCGATCACGCAGTTCCTTGGGTTTCCGAAGTACGGGGACGAGTACAAGGTCATGGGCCTGGCGTCGTACGGGGAGCCGGAGTTCCTGGGGCAGCTGCGGCAGGTCGTCAGGCTGGTCGAGAACGGGGGCTTCGAGACGGACCCGGACTTCTTCCGGCACGCGTCGGAAGGCGTGACGATGTCGTGGGAAGACGGGGAGCCGGTGCTCGGGCCGCTCTGGAGCGAGAAGCTGCGCGACCTGCTGGGACCGGAGCGTGAGGCCGGGTCCGACCTGACGGACCGCCACCGGAACCTCGCGGCGTCTCTGCAGGCGATGTACGAGGAGGCCTTCTTCCACAGGGCTCGCTGGCTGCAGAAGAAGACGGGGATGAAGGCGCTTTGCCTCGCGGGCGGGTGCGCCATGAACTCCGTCGCGAACGGCAAGATCTTCCGGCAGACCGACTTCAGGGACGTCTACATCCAGTCCGCCGCGGGAGACGCGGGGACGGCGCTGGGGAGCGCCTTGTACGTGTGGCACCACGTTCTGGGGAACCCGCGCGGGTTCGTGATGGAGCACAGCTATTGGGGACCGGAGTATCCGGAGGCCCGAGTGGTTTCGGCCCTGAAGGCGGCACTTCCTGCGCTCGACGGCGACCCCGGGCCGGCGGCGGTCAGGGTTGGCGAGTTCGCCGTGGCACGGCACGTCGACGAAGGGACGCTGTGCCGCGAGACGGCCGGGGCCATCGCCGCCGGCGAGATCGTGGGCTGGTATCAGGGACGGAGCGAGTGGGGACCGCGGGCACTGGGCAACCGGTCCATCGTGGTCGACCCCAGGCGGGCGGAGATGAAGGACGTGCTGAACGCCCGCATCAAGCGGCGCGAGCCGTTCCGGCCGTTCGCACCTTCGATCCTCGAAGAAAGTACCGGCGACTATTTCGAAGAGAGCTATCCGGATCCGTTCATGATCAAGGTCTACCCGGTGCGCAAGGAGAAGCAGGCGGAGATACCCGCCGTGACTCACGTGGACGGAACGGGGCGCCTTCAGACCGTGTCGAAGCGGCAGAACCCCCGGTACTGGGCCTTGATCAAGGCGTTCGACGACTTGACCGGGGTGCCGGTCGTTTTGAACACGTCGTTCAACGAGAACGAACCGATCGTGAACACGCCGGAGGAGGCGCTGGCTTGCTTCCTGCGCACGAAGATGCACCGGCTCGTGATGGGAAACTGGGTCGTCAAAAGGGTGGTAGCGGGCGGCGACAGCCGGGTCGACCTGAAGAGCTGACGATATGAGGGTTTTCGTCACGGGAAGCTCCGGGTTCATCGGCCAGCATCTCGTCGAGGCACTCGTCGGCCGTGGGCATGAAGTCATGGGTGTGGACAGAGTTCCGCCCGAACAGACGACGGCACGAGGCAGCTTCACGCAGTGCGACATCGTCGACGCCCGCCGGTTGGGGCTGATCGTGACGTCCTTCGCGCCGGACGCCGTCGCGCATCTCGCGGCTCAGACGGGTGTGGAGGAGAAGGCCGACCTGGCGGTCTACGCCACGAACATCGAAGGCGTGAGTAACCTGATACAAGCCATCCGGGCCACCCCCTCGGTCAAACGGGCCATCTTCACATCGACACAGCTCGTCTGTCGGGTCGGATACCGACAGACATCCGCCGAGGACTACATGCCGAATACGCGTTACGGCGAGAGCAAGGTCGAGGGCGAAAAGATCGTTCGGCGCGAGGACGGCGGCGGAGTCAAATGGTGCATCACACGACCGACGGGCGTGTGGGGGCCCGGGACGAGCGCGCACTATCAGCGTTTCTTCAGGATGATCTGCAAGGGAGTGTATTTCCACGTCGGGCGAAAGCCGCTTCTCAAGTCGTTTGGATATGTCGGCAATGTGGCGCATCAGTACTGTCGCCTGTTGGAGGTCCCACCCGACCAGATCCACCGTCGCACCTTCTACGTGGGCGACTTCGAGCCCCTGGCTCTACAGGCGTGGGCAGACAAGCTGGCGGAGAAATTCGGCGCGCGCCCGATACGGACGATTCCCGAAGGCGCAGCGCGCGTTGCCGCGCGCTTTGGCGACTTGATCAACAGCGTCGGTCTGCGGAGCTTTCCTTTCAACAGTTTTCGGCTCAACAACGTTCTCACTGAATACACGTTCGACATGACCAATACACGTGAGGTTTGCGGTGAGAATCCGTATACGCTCGACACGGCAGCCGCTGCGACGGCTGCGTGGTTCCTGGGCAAGCGGTGAGTGAGAGCGGCGTCGTGCCGACTTCCTGATGGAGGAGCGGCGTGCCGCAGCCCAGGCTCAAAACAGCGAGATGAGGACCGGGAGGTCGAACGGGAAGTCCAGCTCGCCCGCGGGGAGCTTCAGACGGCCGATTCCCTTCAGCCTCCCCTCGAGCTTTCCCTTCTTGGCCATCGTCTTTCCGGCTGCGGCCAGGACTGCTCCGTTCTCGAACGTCACCGGGATTTCCATCCGGTTCGATTGACCCCCGTGAAGCAGCACCTTCTCGCGCTTTCCCGCCGCCACCTCCCGTCCGTTCAGCTCCACGGCGCAGCTCGCCTCCAGGATCCTCAGGTCGAACCGGAGTGGCACGAACACGTCGACCGACACGTTCACGGTCGTCTTCGTGAATCCCACGCTCCCCATCGCCACATCGTGTACCTTCACGAACCTCCTGAGCGTCACCCTCATCGACTCCGTCAGACCCACCGCCTCGCGCGGAACGCTCCCCGCCCAGCTCACCTCTCGCGCCGGCCCCTTCCCCGAGAGCTCGCCGTCCAGCGACCACGCCACGGCCGTCAGGTTCGTCCTGGCGAGCACCTCCGGCCCTACCGAAACGAACGGCATCTCGAAACGGACCGAGCAGCCCCCTTCCGGATGCGGCGCCACGATCCCGTCGACCGGAATGCCGCTCGAGCCGAAGACCGAGAAGCTCCCCTTCAACCGTTCCCCGCACGGCGCGGTCAGACCCGCGAAGATCAGCTCCATCCCCGACTTCGTCTCGGCGATCGGCCCCACCCGCAGCTCGCGGACGAAAGGCACCGGGGTGGCCGCGGGAGGCGCGGCCGAAAGCAGAGCCGAGGCGGCCAGAAAGGCGAAGGCGGCACCCCTCATTTCGCCGAGTTTACGTTCATTTCGTAAACTGCTCGCGAAGCGACACTTCGACCATCAGGACCGCCGTTCGAGCGGGACCACGACGTGGGTCGGCGGGCCCCCCTCCGAATCGAAACGAATTTCGAACTGGTAGACGGCGACGGAGTTTCGCACCGCGATCTGCCGGATGGAGCGAATCCGCTCGTCCGAAAGCTTCGACGTAGAGAGCGCGATCCCGATTGCGTGGACCCGCCCGAGCGACGTCTCGAGGCTCTCGAACGACCCGATGACGGGCAGCCCGCACACCGTCTTGCCGCGCAGCCGCGGGTCGTCGTCGAGAAATCCGACGGCCTTCATGCCGCGAGCCGGGTTTCGCCGCAGCTCCCGCAGCGCGGCGACGCCTGCGTGCCCGGCGCCGTAGATGAGGATCGGCCGGCCTGCCGTCGAGGCCTTCCAGGAGCGGTCCTGCAGCAGACGGTAGGAAAGTCGGGAGCTGCATACGAGGCCAGCGGCCACGAGCGCGTAAACGACGAGTTGCGAAGTGCCGACGCGCTCCTGCAGCAACCTCGGCGAAACCACGCCCACGAAGAACGTCGAGGCGACCACGGCGGCTCCGCACCTCACGACGTCGTCGAGGCTCGCGAGTCGCCACGTCCCGCGGTACAGCCCGAACGCCCAGAATGAAACGATCATCGCGAGGGCGAGAAGACCGACCAGCGTGAGAGTGCCGGGCGCGGGCGTACCGAGCGTCCAAACGTCACCCTTGAGCCCGCGCGCCACGTAATAGGAGAGGCTGATGAGTCCGAGGTCGAGGAAGACGGCGAAAAGCGCCGAGCCTACGACCGGGGCGTCGTAGACCTTCATGACTATCCCCTTGCGGAGCAGCGCGAACTCGTCGTAGCCGAGGCGCCGGACGCCAATGAAGGCCGCGAGAAGAGCCGCCAGGAGAAGGAGACCTGCCTGATGCGACGTCAGGAACAGCGAAACGAAGCCCATCAGCGCGCAGAGCAGCCCGACCCCGTAAAGGATGAGCACCGCCTGGCGGTGCCCGATACCGAAGCTCAGGAGCCGGTGGTGGATGTGGTCGCGGTCTGCATCGAAGACGCCTCTGCCGTGCTCTCCCACTTTGTGGACGAGGCGGCGCGCCATCGAGATCAGCGTCTCGGCCACGGGGAGACCGAACACGAGGAGCGGGAGAGCGGTCGCGAATCCCGCCGACAGTGTTGCCCCGCCCTTGAGCGCGAAACACGCGAGCACGAACCCGACGGAAGCCGCCCCCGTGTCGCCGAGGAAGATCTTCGCGGGGTAGGCGTTGAACGGCAGGAATCCGAGAAGCGCGCCCGCGAGGACGAATACGCACGAGGCCGTGACACGCTCGCCCGCGACGAGGAACACCGCCCCGAGGCTGGCCGCCGAGATCAGGGCCAGGCCGGCCGACAGGCCGTCCAGCCCGTCCACGAGGTTGAATGCGTTCGTGACCCCGACGATCCAGAGCACGGACAGCGGTGCCGCGAGAAGTCCGATTCGAATGGGCTCCCCGAGGAAGTGGATCTGCGGATTCAGGATGACGCCGGCATGTACCGCGACGAGCGCGCCGGCGAGATGCGCGAGCGCCTTCCAGCGTGCCCGCACTCCCCGCAGGTCGTCGAGGAGCGAGATGGCGACGACCGGCACGAGCCCCAGGGCGATGCCGCTCGCGAGCGGCTCGCCGAGGCGCAGGTACGGGCCCAGCAGCCCCGATCGCCCGGCCACCAGCACGACGGCCACCGCCAGCAGGACCGCGATGCCGCCCAGGCGGGGCATCGGCTCCTGATGCACCTTCCGGGGCCCGGGCTGGTCGATCGCTCCCAGCCCCATCGACGCCCATTTCGCGAGAGGAGTCAGGGCGAAGGTCAACAGCGCCGCGAGCGCCGCCGGGCCAAGGAGGAGGAATAGAGTCACGGCACTCCGGAGTGATTGTAGTTCAGCGTTCCCCACGGGCCGCCGGCAGCGCGCCGGGCTCGCTGGCCGCGAGGGCCTTCATCTCCCGCAGGACCTCCCCGCGTAGTCAGGCTCGCTTCCCGTGTCGGTCTAGATCGCCCGGGCGAAGGCGAGCAGGGCCGGCCGGAAGAGCCTCGGCGCGAGGCGCTGGTGAAGGACCCCGATTCCGTAGGCGAACCGGGAGAATTCCAGATACGACGGCTCGGCCTCATACCCGTACGCGACGCCCTCGAACCCGTGCCGTTCGAGCGCGCGCCGGAGTTTCGGGACTGAATTGCACCGGTAGAGAGTCGGGAAGACGTCTTCGGCCTTGCGTCTCTCCTGGACGAGAGCCGTGACGCGCGCGTGGTGGCGGTTCGGCACGAGCCGGGCGGCCAGGGCCACGTAGCTCCACGCGTTCGTCGTTCGGAGGCAGAGCACGCCTCCCGGGCGGAGCACACGGTGGGCGTTCTCGAAGAACGAGTGTGGATCCGGAACGTGCTCGAGGACGCAGTCCGCCACGGCGACGTCGATCGAGGAGTCCTGAACCGGCCACTCTCCGCCGCCGAAGGGCCGGAACTCGTCGAGGAACGGGTTCTCCGCCGCCTCCGGGTCGACGTCGATGCCGATGACGCGTCGGACCTTCCCTTTGAAAGTCCGAAGCTCCCGCCGGATGCCGACGGAGTCCTCCGCGTACGCGCCTCTCCCGCACCCGACGTCGAGCACGACGGACGTGGGGCACACGAGCGCCTGCGCGCGCGTATAGAACGCGATCGTCCCGTCCACATCCGTGAAACCGCCGAACCGGCTCTCGGGGTAGAAGCGCTCCTTATTCGTCAAGGGTCCGAGACCACCTCGCGAGCTTCCCTTTCACGCCACGTCCTCATGGGAGCATCCGTCGGGCCCGAAGGCGGGCATGGAAGAGGGCGCCCGCCGCTGCCGCGAAGCCGGCGACGACGACGAAGATGACGCCGAGCGTCAGGTAGCGCAAAAAGGAGAAGGCGCTCGTCGAATCCACCTTGAGGGGCGCCTCGACCGTGTAGAGGAAACTCGCGGGACGGAGGTTCCGAGCCGAGATCAGCTCGTAGATCGCCTCTATGTCGTCCAGGGACTTCCCGAGCTCCTCCGCGGCCGACGACAGGTAGGACTCGATCTGCTTCGCGGCGTTCGGATACCGGGAAGCACCCTTGTCGAGAGCAGCCGATCCGAAGGCAGCCTGGAGGTCCTTGTAGAAGGCCACTTCCTTCGCCGAGGCCATCTGCTGGGCCCCCGCGATGATGATCCGCTCGGTGAGCTCCTGCCGAAAACCGACATCGGTATTTCGGCCCGTCAACTGTATCAGGCGGTCGATGAAGGACTCACTGAGCTGCGGAATCACCGCGCTGGTACCCGCCTCTCTCCCGGCCCCGGCAAATCCGTCCGCGGAGGATCCCTTCCGGATGGCCGCGCCGGGCGTCTCGGCCCCGATGTAGGCATCGAAGGCCTCGCGCAGCTTGCGTTCCCTCTCCTGAGCAAGGGACAGGTCCAGGCTCGCCTCGAAGAGCCGGTTGGCGACGTACCTATGCAGCGGCAACCCGTCTTTCGAAAGACGCGTCTCCCGGATCAGGCCAAGAGCGGGGTTGAAGTGGTAATTGTTGATGTCCACGAGGCGGAATCTGACCTCGGGCAGCGACACTCCGGAGCCCGGCAGCCGAATCACTTGGATGCCCGGCACCTTGAGAAGTTCATCCACACTCGACACCGCACGATTGACCTTCGACCTGAGCATGTCGAAGCCGATCAGGTAGTCCTGCGCCTGCAGCTCTTCCTTGCGAATCATCGTCCTCGAATAGGTCGGAACGTCGTATTTCAGCGCTCCCCGGATCTTCGCGGCGTCGTCCGCCCAGGCGTTCAGGATCCCCCGGAGGACTTTCTCCATCAGCGAAGGGTCCATTTCCCTTAGCCTCTCGGACCTCATCAGCGTCAGCTGGAACGTGGAGGTCTTCAGGGCTCCCGCCTTCTCACGGAACTCTCTCTCGATCCTCTGCCGGTCGATCGTCTGCAGCCTCGAGTCCGCCAGCCGAACCCTGTACTCCATCTCGAGAAGCTCCAGCACCCTGTTTGACGACGTGACGAAGACCGCCGCGCGAAATTTCTCGAACTTGGCGTACTTCTTCAACTCGTTCTCGTCGTACACCCGCCGAAGAATCGGTTCCGAGAGCAGGTCTTCGATCGAAAATTTCGACCCGTTGGGGTACTTGCCGTCCTGGACTCCGTCGAAATCCATGCGGAAGTCCAGAGTCGCTTTCTTCTGAACAGGGTAGTAGAGGGCCCAAAGGCCGAACCCCAGGGCCACGACGAAAAGGGCCGCGAGACCAGCCACGCCATTTATGACCCGCCTGTACGGATGAATCCTCTCGAGGAGCGGTCCAAGGAACGACATCGGGGCCCGACGGTCGTGCTCCCCGGACCATCCGCCGGCTCGGCTACCCGGACTCTCGCCCATCGGCTGCTCCTTTCTGGCTCTTCGAAGATTCGAGCGAGCAGATAAAGACTGCGGCTCCTACCTTCAGCGAATCATATGGCATGCCCTGAAATCTCTTCGCGAGCCGAGCGTTCTTTACGGTCTCATCCGGGTAGAACTCCAGATCGGTCACGTTCGTCTTCAACCCCGCTCTCTCGAATGCCGCGCAGAATTCGTGATGGCGCCGACGGTTCGGAAGACCGCGGTTCGATCCCATCAGCGACCATAGCCACTCGGGAAACCGCAGGAAAGTCAATGGGTCCGCGTAGCGGGCCCAGATCGCGTGCGCCGAAAAATCAATCCGATGGACGCCGATGCCGTTCGGTTTCAGAAGCCGCGCGTTCAACTCGGCAAAAGACTCGATATCTGTTACGTGCTCGCCCACCTGATAGGAACACAACACATCATACTTGCGCTCAGTCGCGGTTTCTTCGACGGCACCCGAAAGGATCTCGACTCTCTCCGGATAGCGCTCGGGGAAGGCGTCGGCCTGCAGGTATTTCGGCCATTGTTGTTGTGGAAACACACGCGGCCAGGCTTGATGAACCGCGCGATACCATCTCTTCGCTTCCGGCTTTTGGTAGTTGCCTATGAATCTGTCAATCACCGTGTAGGAATTCGCGCCGGCGGCGAGCAACGATAGCCCGGACGTGAGAACATCACCCGGTCCGACCTCCACTATGTCCAACCCCTCGACACTCCCAAGAGCCCCGGTGAGACTCCGGACGGCTTGGAATGCATATCGCTCCAACTGTTCGTCACGTTGCTCGAACACTTCACCCGCGCGCGGTCCGCTGTTCAGACGCCAGGACCGGACAGGCGGCAGACCCATCGCCAGGTTCTTGGCGGTCTCCGTGAGCACATCGAGCACGAGGCTTCTCTTCTCTGTGTGATCACCGCGCAAGGGTCAGCCTCCCGAGTCTCGGTTCATGCCGGGAGCGGGCAGATTTCTCTCGAGCACGTCGCAGAACCGGCGAAGGAGCGGGTTCCGGCCCAGGTCTCCCTCGATTGCCCCCCCGGCTCTCCGGCCCATTGCGATCCTCTCGTCGACGGGCGTTCCCATCATCTCCCTGATCGTACTCACGGCGTGCTCGACGTCTCCGTGCTCCACGTGCCACCCGATCTTCAGCCGATCGATCAGCTCGCCCACGTGGCTGAGCGCCGGCCCGAGAAAGAGGACCGGCCGCGACACAGCCATCGCCCCGTAGATCTTGGAGGGATGGACGATCCCGACGACCCCGTCACCGATGCTCACGACGTGTGCGTCGGCCGCCGAGAGCGAGAAACGGATGCTGTCCAGCGGCTGGTAAGGAAACGACCGGATGTTCCGGACCCCCCGGCGGATCCTCTCCTCGACCTCGCGCTTGCCTTCGCCCCCGCCGATACACAAAAGGACGAGGCGCGGATCGTCCTGGAGCCGCTCCACGGCGTCCAGGATCGTGCCGAGCGGGTTCGCGGGCGAGTGGTTGCCCGAATACATGAGGACGAAGCTGCCCGGAGGGACGTGCTCGCGGCGGAAGGGGTTCTGCTCGTGCGCGATGCTCTCGAGGTGATCCTCAAGCGGCCAGGGCGGCAGGACATCCAGTTCCTTTCGGAACCCGACCTTTTCCGCCACCCGCTTCGCCATGAACCGGTCGAGGACGACGACGTCGTCCGCGTGTCGGAGGACCATCCTGTTGAGCGCTTCGAAGGCGCGAACTGGCAGCGATCGGGGTCCGAGCTTGCCCATCGCCACCATCTGGTCCGGATTCAGATCCATCACCCAGTACTTCAGGGGAACCCCGCGAACGCGGCTCACGACGACGCCCGCCGCGCCGCAGAAAGGGGGGGACGTGCTGACCATCACGCCGCAGAGACCACGGGTCAGGAGGCCCCGTGCGACCGCCTGCACGAGGAACACGGCCTGTGCGACGAGCCGGACCGGGATGGACGACTTCCCGAAGCTCGACACCGGAAGTCGGCGGACGTCGACTCCGTTCCGCATCTCCCGGGAGGCGTACTTCCTCGACGGGTCGTCGTAGCCACGTGCCGCGGTGTAGACGATGACCCGATAGCCCCTACGCGCCATCTCTTCGGCAGCATCAGCGACGTGCTGGCCAACCGCAGCGGGGTCTGGCACATAGACCTGGCTGAGCATCACGAAAGTCGGTCTCGTCATCGGTCACGCCCGCCGGGTAAGACGACCGACGCCGCGCGGCACGGGAGAGCTACTCCCGGACCTTCGCGACAGCGTGATCCACCGCGCCCGGCCTCGAAGAGCTCGTGGCTTCCTCCAGAATCCGGATGATGCTCCGGGCGGCCTTCTGCCAGGAATACTCCTGAGACCGAGCCAGGCCCCGGCGAGACAGCTCCTCCCGCAAGGACGGTTCGATCAGGACGGCCCGAAGCTTCTCCGCGAGCGCGACGGGATCTGAAGGCGAAAAGTAGATGGCCGCGTCGGCGCAGACCTCCCGGCACGCAGCCAGATCCGAAGCGATGACGGGCGTGCCGCTCGCCATCGCTTCCACGAGTGGATTCCCGAACGTCTCCTGCTTCGACGGCATGACGAAAATACTGGCTTCCCGGTAGAGCCGGGACAGCCGGTCGTGATCGACCTCTCCGAGAAACTCCACCTGGCGCTCGATGCCAAGCGAGGCCGCCAGATCCTGAAGGGAAAGAAACATGCGACGCTCGAGAACCCTCCCTGCTACCTCGAGGCGCAGCCCTGCGAAGTCCTTCCGGAGCATGGCGAACGCCTTCAGAAGGACCTCGTAGTTCTTGTGGGCCCCTATCGAGGACACGGCCAGCACGAACCCGACGCCCGCGTCTCGCTCGGCCCTGCCTGGAGCACCTGCGGCGTGGAAACCGGGACTGACGCCATGGTGGACGACGGTAGTTCGGGAGACGTCCAGTCTCAGGTCGCCCACGACCGCATTGCGGAACGTGTCCGAAACGAAGACGACGACTCGTGCCCGGCGAAGCGTCGGATAGATCATCGCGGCGCGGCTCCACCGGTGGATCTTCCATTTCAACCCGCTGCCAGGTACCTCACCCGTGGCGCGGTAGAGGGTGGGGTTGCGCGCCATCACGACGAGAGGGCACGGCAGAGGGGGGTACGCGCTCTCCGCGACCGCGAAGACCGCGTCGATCGACTCTCGCTTGACGATGAGAGGCAGCTCCCGGCGAAGGTACAGAAATCTCCTCCAGATCTGACCCGGCGGCAGGTCCGCCCTTTCCAGCTCGAGGCCATCCGGAGCGTGCGAAAGGACGTCCGCCTGATACCTGGGCGAAAGCAGGACGCGGAATCGGTGCTGCGGCGCTTCCGAGACGAGCGCCGGCAGCATGTAACGCAGGTATGTGAGCCCCCCCCCGACCCGCGCGCTCAATCCGTCGATCAGGATTCTCAAGGTCGTGCCCGCCTGTCGGGCTCCGCCGAACGTCCGGACTCCTGCTCCCCGTCGACAAGTCCGAGAAACCGGCGGGAGAAACGTTCGAACGTGAATTCCTTTTCGAGCAGGCGTCGGCCACGAAGGCCCAACTCCCGTGCCCCGCGAGGGTCGCCTATCAGACGCTCCAGGCAGTCGTGCAGGAGGGCAACGTCTCCGAACGGAACCAGGTATCCGCTCTCACCGGGCCGCACGACGAAAGGAGCCCCCGCGGAGTCCGCGGCAACGATCGGCTTTCCGTAGGCCATCGCCTCGAGATAGACCAGCCCGAACCCCTCCCCACCGCTCGGCAGGACGAAGACGTCCGCCGCACCATAGAGTTCCGCGAGCTTCTCATGGGCGACCCTGCCCAGGAAGGAGACGTCGTTTGCCACACCCCGCGCCTCGGCGAGACGCGCCAGCCGCGGCAGGTCGTCCCCCGACCCGACGACGTCGAACTGCACGTCGCGGCCCCGCTGTCGCAAGAGGGCCACCGCCTCGATCGTGTGGTCGATCCCCTTGTATCGATCGAGCCCGCTCAAACGAGAAACCGCCAGGAGCTTCACGGGGCTCCCGAAGCGAGACGGACTCGGCTCGCCGGCCCGCCAGTAGTGCGGAAGGCCGCATGGCAACAGGTCGATCTCGCCCTCGAATCCCGCGTCGCGAAACTGCGACGACGTATTCGGGCTGATCGCGATGACCCTGTCGACAGAGCGCAGACACGCGTGCTCGAACCTCGTTAACCGCGGAGTCGCGTCGACGCCATAGACCTTGAGCCAGATCGATGCCTTCGGCGCGGCGGCCCTGACCCAGGGCGCCAGAGGCAGGAACCCCCGAAGCCCGAGAATGACCACGCCCGGACGGCTCGAGAGAACCCGCCGGACTGCGCCCAGGCAGAATCTGGCCCTCCGCCCCGAGTAGCCCGTGGCCGCCACGCCGTGCCATTCCGCATTCCGAACGTCGGTGTTCCTGTCGTTGAGAACCAGGACTGTCACAGGAGACGACCCGGGGGCCGCGAGCAGGGCCTGCACCTGGTCCCGGCACACGTTCTGGATGCCACCCCTGCTGCGGAAGACCTCCGACTCGAGGAACACCACTCTTCGTCTCACCGCCGCACGAAGCGTCGACATCACCCGCTCCAGGGCCTCGGGCGGTGACCGCTAATTCACGATCCAGTAGTTGACCGGGGAAGAATCAGTCGAGGAGGAACTCCTGATCTCGAACGACACGCCGTGGATGATCGTGCCGACATAGAGCTGGCCCAGCGTGCCCACCGCGCCGGCGCGAGTCAGAAAGATCCTGGACGTCGAACGTGCGAACGTGCTCGTGACCGTCGCGATGCCGCCCACGAGGTCCACCTGCCCGATCGAGGCGTTCGGTCCCTCCGGGACGCGGACCTTGCCCTGCACGACGAGGTCCTTCGCCACCCAGACGTTCCCCGCGGTGTCGATCGCGAGCTTCCCGCCAGCCGTATGATCCGTCTCGTTGGACACGACGAGGGCGCCGTTGTCTCCCCGGGAGGCTATTCTCCAGTCGTGGCCCGTTGGAAGGACGGTGCTGGAGATACTTAGATTCGGGATGGGATTATTAATACTGCCCCTGATCGCGACACCAGGCTGGCCCGACCATCCGGTCGTGTCAAAGAACTGCGTCGTCAAGAACTCGTTCCCACGGTAAAGCAGAGCCACATAGGGAGTCAGAAGGGCATCTGGCAGCGTTCGAGGTCGGATGTTGTATCCGCTCAGGTTGGTAATTTCCGAGCCGTTACCCGAAAGAGTTGTCGCAGACACCGCCGTCGCCGAAACGGTCGACGCGGACACCGTCCATGCTCGGAAATTCCCCAAACCGCCACCGGCGATCACCGCCAACTCCCCTGGTCCGAACGGCTTAAGCCCGACCTCGAGACCACAGCCGGCGCAATCGTTCGTATTGGTGAAGAGAAGCGGAAGGTTGCGAGCGATCGCGAGTCCCAGATCGTAGACCTTGACCCACTGCTTCGAGCCATCCCAATTCCCGAATGAAAAAAAGTCCCCAAACGTAAACATGACGGGGTGATTCATTCGCGCACCCGCAAGCGGTATCTCGATCTGAAAGGGGCGCACTATTGTATTGTCGGTATTCTCGAATTGGATGTAGGCCTCCGCCTGCTTCTGTGCCCCTGGAACCAGGTAGCCGCTCTCGAACTCCAGAACCATTCCCGCCTTGAGCGGGTCCACCTTGAAACCCCCGGCGAACATGTTGAATCCCCACGAGGAGATCCCGTCCTGGGATCCATCCGAGTTGGGTCCCGAGTCCGTCGACCAGAGCGAGAACGATCCATCAGGTATTGGCGCCAAGAACCGCTGAGCCGTCACGTCCCCCGTGAACACCGTCGGAGCCGTCAAGGCGGTGCGGCGCCCGGTCTTTGGTCCGAAGAGCGAGAGCGTATGCGGAGGCGATGGACGGTCCATCCCGAACTGTCTCTCCGGAACCGGCAACGGCGCGAGGGTTTCGTCCCCCGTCCCGGCCTTCACCGGGGAGACAGCAGCCCGTTCTTCTGCGTTCTTCTCGTCCTGCGCCAGCAGCTACAGGCTCGAAGACGATCCCACGAGCAGGAGAAAGCCGGCCAATCGATTTCGAAAGCGAGGATTCATATGGGCACCCATATCAGGATATGCACCTTCATCGGATTTCCCACCGATGCAGATGACTTAAGACCTCCTCTCAGGAGGGAGCGGAAACGGCGCGGACGGGGCATCCCGCTCAGGTGGTTTCCATTCACCAGTATATGACAGTCGGGACGTCGCCTCAAGGAGGAGCGTCATCCCGAGCAGCGGGACGAGCGCCCGGGAGCCTTCCGTGAAGAAGGGCGAAAACATCGCCTCCCAGCTCACACGGGAGAGGGCGACAAAACACAGAGCCGCCATCGGAAAGCCCGCTGATTCCACGATGAGACGTTCGTACAGCCAGCGGAGGACGACCCCCATGAACGCCATCCCGAGGACGATGCCCGGCATGCCCCAGTTACGGTACAGGTCGCCGACGACCGTCGGTCCGTTGGAGGTAGTCATCTCTTCATCGTCCAGATAGACCTGGGAGAAGTCCCATCCGAACGTCCCGATGAGCGGCTTGGCGGGGAAAAGGACCCTGGGCACCAAAGCCCACAGGAACTCCTTCCGGATGTTGTGATCCATGCCCTTTTTCGCCTCGAGGTCGCGCAGCTCCTCCAGCCGGCCGAGCGTCACCGCGAGATTCTCGATCGGGCTGAAGCGCTCCAGGAACGAGCTCGCCAGAAACTCGGTTCGTTCTCCTCCCCCCAGATTCCGAACGGCTTCGGCGCTCTTGAACATGAGGCCGGCGGATTCGCCCAAGGACACTCGTCGGCCGGTCCCGAAGAGCTCCTGACGGAGGATGCGGTAGGGGGTGATGAAGAGCATCCCCGCCACCAGCGCCGCCGCCGCGATCACGCCCCACTTCAGGACCGTTCGCATCCGCCGGACGGGGAAGCGGGCATAGGTCACGGCGGCGACACCCCACAGGACCGTCGCGAGGATAGCGGCGCGCGAACCCGAAACGGCGGCGAACCCCAGATTGACGGCGATCAGCGCACCCGCCACCGCATTGAGGACAAGGCTCCGGGACTTGGCCGCCATGAAGATCATGAGGAACAGCGAGTACCCTGCCCAGAGAGTGACGGGCCTCAGCCAGCTGATCCTCACCCAATTCAGATCCATCTCTCCCGAAAGGCTCGAGCCGAACGCGCCCTCGGAGGCGAGGAACACGGTTGCCACCGTGGCGACTGCGAAAAACGCCACGACGACGCCCGGCCGGTACGTTCGGGACCGCCTGAGGAGGGCGGGTATCCCGGGACCCCGGATGCCGAAACCCCAGAAGCCGGCCATCAGGCAGACGGATCCTACGAGGGAGTACGCAAGGGCGCGACGGAGGCTCTCTACAGGATCGGACGCCAGCTCGATCGTGACCGATCGGGCTCCGAGCGCGAGCGAGGTGCCCTTGACGAGGATCATCGGGACTCCGTACATCACCGAGTACCAGACCATCGGGTGGAAGAGGTCGTAGGCCCTGTTACGCCACTGGTACCAGAACGGGACCGCGAGAACGATGCCGTTGAGCGCCACCAGCGCGAGCGCGATGCTGTCCATCAAGAGCCCGAGAGAGCGGCGAGCCGCCGCTCGAGAACGAGCAACCCGAACGGATAGGCGAATCCCAGTCGGCCATGCCGCCAGGCGTTCCAGATGCGCTCGGTCGCCCGGGGCGAGAGGAACCGGGGCCGGGCCGCCAGCTCCGCCCGCAGCGCGGGCAGAAGCCTCTGCCAGTTCAGGGTGAATCCCTGCTTCGGACCCTCGAACACGCTGTGGGGCAGGAGATTCCTCGCCACGCGCCCCAGGAGCTCTTTCGGCCGGGTTCCGGCGAGGACGGCTCCGGACAACCGGGATACCGCCTCGACGACCGGCAGGCCGATGAGCGGAACGCGAAGCTCGAGAGCGTGGCTCATGCTCATTGCGTCCGAGTCCCGAAGGAGCTGATCGTGGAGGTAGACCGAGGTCTCGAGAAAGCTGACCATGCGGCGGCTCGAGACACCGTGAGGCAGGCCCAGCTCCTCGATGCGGGCGATCGGGTCCACCAGCGCAGCCCCTTTCAGACGCTCCTCGGGGAGCAGGTCTCGGACGGTTCCCTCCGAGAAGAGCCCCCGCATCATCAG
>JBGPDK010000060.1:0-17509 GCA_041482235.1 Thermoanaerobaculia bacterium
GTCGAGATCACCCGAAAAAGGCAGCGCCAGAGCCTCGAGCGCGCGCTCACGATGCCGTGCCCCTACTGCGCCGGCTCGGGACGCACGAAGAGCGTTCCGACGATCGTCCTCGAGATCCGCCGCGAGGTCTTGAAGCGCGTCGAGGTCGGGGAAGCGCACTCCCTCGTTCTCCGCGTCCACCCGGAGATCTACCGCGCGCTCGTGGGAGAGGAGCGGCGCCTCGTGGAGGAGCTCGAGGAGCGGATCGGCATGCCCGTCCACGTCCAGAGCGACGAGCACCTGCACCACGAGCGGTTCGACATCGTCCTCGAGGCGTAGGCCGGCGCCGTTTCGGCGCGATCCGGCTGGCACGTGGCGTGCGATGGAGGCGCCCAGCGCACGTCACCTCCTCCGGCCGCCACGGGGCGGCCCTTTTTTGCTGGGTCACTAGACTGCCGCCGTGACCGGAAATGAACGCCTCTTCTCCCGCCCGTTCTTCCTCATGTGCGGGTTCACGTTCACCGTGTTCCTGTCGCTCTTCCAGCTTCTGCCGACGGCGCCGTTCCGGATCCTCGACCTCGGCGGAAGCACCGTGGCCGCGGGACTCTTCCTCGGCCTCCTCACGTATGCCTCGGCTCTGTCGGCGCCGTTCACGGGCGCGCTCGCGGACCGCGTCGGCCGCCGCCGCATGCTCCTCGTCTCGAGCTTCGCGATCGCGTGCTTCTCCGTGGCCTATGCCTTCACTTCGAGCTGGCAGGTTCTCATCGGGCTCGTCTTCTTTCACGGGCTCTTCTGGTCGGGCCTTCTCTCGGCCTCTGCCGCGTACATCACGGGCCTCATCCCGCCGGGACGGCGCGCGGAGGGGATCGGGTACTGGGGCATGGCGACGGTGCTCGCGACCGCGTTCGCGCCCGTCGTCGGCCTCGAGATCTACAGGCACGGGTGGATCGCGCTCTGCGCGTCCGTCGGGGCGCTCAACCTCGTCATGGCGGCGATCGCGTGGAGCCTGCCGGAATCCGAGGGACCGCCCCCGGCGGCCGGCGCGCCGTTCTTCACGCGGCATCTCATCGAGTGGCCTGTCCTCGCCGTGTCGATGAGCCTCTTCCTTTGCAGCTTCGGGTACGGCGGCGTCACGAGCTTCGTGGCGATGTGGACGGAGAAAAACGGCCTCTCTCCCCGAGGCCTGTTCTTCACGGTCTTCTCGCTCACGGTGCTCTTCGTGCGTCCGTTTCTCGGCCGCTTCGCGGACCGCGTCGGGCCGCGCCGCGTCATCCTGCCGCTCCTCGGCCTCGTCGCCGCCGCGTTCACGATCCTCGCCCTGGCCACGACGCGCCCGCTTCTCGTCGTCTCGGCCATACTCTTCGGCGCGGGCTTCGGAAACGTCTACCCCGTCTATGTCGCCCACGTCACGCGCCACGTCGACCCCGCGCGGCGCGGCGCGGCCTTCGGCGCGATCCTCGCGGCGTTCGACACGGGCATCGGGACAGGCTCCGTCGCGCTCGGCGCCGTGATCCAGCACCATGGCTTCCAGGCCGCCTACGGCACGGCGGCCGTCCTGGCGGCTCTGTCGATTCCGGCCTTCGTGCTCCTCGAGCGGCGGTTCCTTCGGGACGGTGTCCATGAGAAACTGCGCCCATGAGTACCCCGATCCCGTTCTCCCGCTTCGCCTGGAAGGAATTCCTGAGGGGGCCGCTCGGCACGCCGATCGTCCTCGCGCGCAACATCCGCCCCGTGGGGCGCCTCATGCCCGTGAGGCAGGCGAGCCTCCGCCTGTGGAGCCGCATCTCCGCGCTGCCGCTGCCTCCCGGCGCGAAGAAGGCGCTCTACCGCGCGCTCTGGGTGCTGCCCTTCGGTCCGGGAGACCCGGCCACGCTGCCCCGGGTCGCAAGGCGGCACCGCGAGTTCCTCCGCTCCCGCGCCGCACGCGCCTGAGGGCGCGCCGCCTCAGTTCGAGACGACGCCCGTCTGCGGCGTCGGCCCGTCCCCGCGCAGGAGCAGGAGGCCGCCGCGGAACGCGGCTCCCCGGAGCGTCACGGCCAGCGCCTCGCCGAGATCGTCGACCGCGTTCACGGTAAGGACCTCGCGAATCTCCTTCGGAAGGTCCGCCAGATCCGGCTCGTTGTCCTTCGGAATGACGATCGTCCGGATCCCCGCGCGGACGGCACCGAGGACTTTCTCCTTGAGGCCGCCGATCGGCAGGACGCGGCCCGAGAGCGTGATCTCGCCCGTCATCGCGATGTCGTGGCGGGCGGGAACCCTCGAAAGGGCCGAGACGATCGCCGTCGCCATCGCGATGCCCGCGGAAGGCCCGTCCTTCGGGATCGCGCCGGCCGGCACGTGGATGTGGAGGTCGCGCTCGAAGGCGTCGTTGGGAATGCCGAGATTGGCCGCGTGCGAGCGCGCGTACGTCCACGCGGCGCGGGCCGACTCCTTCATGACGTCGCCGAGCTGACCGGTGAGGACGACCTCGCCCTTGCCGCGCATGAGCATGGCCTCGATGAACATGATGTCGCCGCCCGCCGGCGTGTAATACATGCCCGTCGCGAGGCCCACCTGATCCGTCACGATCTTCTTCTCGGGGTGAACGCGCTTCTTGCCGAGAAGCGGGAAGACGTCCGCGTCGTCGAGGGCGAGCGTCGCCAATTCGCGGGCCGCGATCCGCCGCGCGACCTTGCGCGCGAGCTTTCCGAGCTCGCGCTCGAGCTGCCTCACACCCGCCTCGCGCGTGTAGCTCGTGATGACCTCGGCGATCGCGCCGTCGGTCAGGGTGAGCTGGCCCGCTTCGAGACCGTTCTCGCCGAGCTGCCGCGGCACGAGGTATTGCTTCGCGATCATGAGCTTCTCCCGTTCGGTGTAGCCCGAGAACTCGACGACCTCGAGCCGGTCGAGGAGCGGCGCGGGAATGCCCTGCAGGAGGTTCGCCGTCGCGATGAAGAGCACCTCCGACAGATCGAACGGCAAGCCGAGGTAGTGATCCGTGAACGAGTCGTTCTGTGCGGGATCGAGCACCTCGAGCAGCGCGCTCGCGGGGTCGCCCTGGAACGAGACGCCCAGCTTGTCGACCTCGTCGAGCAGGAAGACGGGATTCTTCGTGCCCGCCTGCTTCAGGCCCTGCAGAATGCGGCCCGGCATCGCGCCGACGTACGTCCGGCGGTGGCCGCGGATGTCGGCCTCGTCGCGCGCGCCGCCGAGGGCGATGCGCACGTATTTGCGGCCCATCGCCCGCGCGATGGATTTCGCGATGGACGTCTTGCCGACGCCGGGGGGACCGACGAAGAGGAGGATGCGGCCCTTGCCCGGCACACCGGGTTCCTTGGCGGCCGCGCGCAGCTGGCGCACGGCGAGGAACTCGAGAATGCGGTCTTTCACGTCGGCAAGGGCGTAGTGGTCCTCGTCGAGGATGCGCGAGGCCTCTTTCACGTCCAGCTTCTCGTCGCTGCGCACGCCCCATGGCAGCTCGGCGACGGTCTCGAGGAACGTGCGGATGACCTGCGACTCCATCGACTCGCGTCCGATGCGCTCGAGACGCGACAGCTCCCGGTCGACCTCCTTGCGCGCGTCTTCGGGCAGCGGGTGCGCCGCGAGCTTCTTCTTCAGCTCCTCGAGGTCGGCGGCGTCCTTGCCCTCGCCTTCGCCGAGCTCTTTCTGGATCGCCCGGAGCTGCTCGCGCAGCAGCATCTCCCGCTGCCGGTCGCCGATCTGCTCCTTCACCTTGGACTGGATGTCTTCCTGCGCCTCGAGGACGCCGATCTGCCGCTGCACGTGCACGAGCACGCGGCGGAGGCGGTCCTCGACCGAGAGGGTCTCGAGAAGCTGCTGCCTCTCGGGCGTCGGGATGTCGATGTAGCCCGCGACGAGGTCGGCGAGTCGGCCCGGCTCGGCGGCCTGCGCCAGAAACTGCTCCACGGCTTCGTCCGGCAGCCCCATTTTCGTGCCGAGCTCGGCGGCGCGCTCGCGCGCCTCCTTGTGAAGGGCCGAAAAGAGCGGGTCTTTCGGATCGGCGGGCTCCATCTCGCGTGCATCCACGAGGACGGCCTCGAGCATGCCGTTCGGTTTCTCGACCACGCGCATCGCGATGGCGCGGCGCTTCCCTTCCAGAAGCAGCCGCATGCCGCCGGGCCCGCGCTGGACCGAGCCCACGCTCCCGATCGTGCCGATCGTGTAGAGGCCTTCGGGCGTGATGCGCTCCACGTCCTCGCGCTGCGTCACGGCGAAGATGAGGGCGTCCGGCTCACGCACGGCCAACTCGATGGCGCGCAGTGTTCCGGCGCGCCCCGCGGAGATCGGAAAGCTGACGCCCGGAAAGAGGACGGCGTTGCGAAGGGGAAGGACGGGGAGAGTCAGGGTTTCTGACATGACCTTGATAACGCCCCCCTTTCGCGGGCTATTCCCCGATATGAGTCGACACAACGCAGATCGATAGAAAGTATTTTCCCAGAAAGGTTTAAAGACGCCCCAGCTTCCTCGCCAGGATGTCCACGCCCCTGAGGGCCGCCTCCGGCGGGACAGCCGTGTAGCAAAGCCTGACGTAGGTCGGAAACGGCCCGAAGCTCGGGCCGGGCGCGAGGAAGAGTCCCTCGTCCGAGCAGTCTTCGAGGAGGCCCATCAGGCCGCGCGCACCGAGGGAATCGGCGACGTCGAGGAACAGGAACGTGCCGCCCTCGGGCGCCGGGACGCCGAGCCGGCGCGCGGCCTCCGCTCCCGTGGCGGCGTATTCGGCTCGCGCCTCCGCGACCCAGGCGTCTCCCGCGCCCGCGAGGATGCGAAGCGCCGCATACTGGGATGCCGTCGGCGCGCTGTAGATCGTGTGCGCACCGAGCTTCGCGACCTCGACGAGGGCGGCCTCGGGCCCGGCCAGCCAGCCGCAGCGCGCGCCCGCGAGGCCGTACGCCTTCGAGAGCGAGTGCGCGGCAATGGTCCGCTCGGGCGCGCGTCCAAGCGCGTACGCATGCGGAATCGCATACGCGTAGTCCTCGTAGACCTCGTCCGCGAAGATCCACAGCTCGCGCCGCCGGGCCCAGTCGACGAGCGCCGCGAGCGTGCCGGCCGGAATCAGGCGGCCCGTGGGGTTGTTCGGCGTGTTGACGTAGAGCGCGGCGGTCTTCTCCGTCGCGCGCGATTCGACGGCGGCGACGGCGGCCTCCGGGGAGAGGTCGCCGAGGAGAAGGGGCACCTCGACGGGCGTCGCCCCCGCCATGCGGACGTGCCCTTCGATGAGCGGCCAACGCGGCGCGAGAAGAAGCACCTCCTCGCCGGGCGACACGAGCGCGCCGACCGCCGCCATGAGGCCCGCGGTGGCGCCCCCCGTCACGAGAACGTTTTCACGTGAAACGCGACTGCCCGTGCGCGAGCGCAACCGATCCGCGATCGCGTCGCGCAATTCCGGCAGGCCATGGATGTCGGTGTAGCGATTGATGCCGGGGAGGCCGCGCGGCAGCTCCTCGGGCCGTCCGCCCTCGGGCGCCTGCTTCCAGGTGTCGCCCACGTGCAGCGGAAAGACCTCGCCTCGATGCGTCGCCATCTTCGCGAGAAGACTCGAGTACGGCGAGGTTCGCAGGGCGGCGGCGGCGGGAGAACGGCCGGGGGGGCGCACCATGGCGTCGATGCTAGCGCCGGAACCCGCCGGAGCTCAGAACGGCGTCGGCGTCGGGGGGAGCGTGGGCGCCGTCGGAAGCGTGGGCGTCGGCGGGAAGGTGGGTGGCCCTGACGGAAAGGTGGGCGTCGGGGGGAACGTGGGTGACCCTGACGGAGAGGTGGGCGTCGGCGGGAGGGTGGGGACGGGCGGGAAGGTCGGAAGCGGCGTCGGCGTCGGCGGGACCGTCGGTGTCAGGGCTCCGGTGAAGGGCGTCGCTGTGGGCGTGCCCGCGAAGGGGGTGGGCGTGGCGGGAGTGGACGTCGGGACTCCGGTCGGACTGCTTGAAGTCGGAGTGGCCGTGGGCGGGATGGAGGTCGCGCCGATGCCGGGCGTCGAGGTCGTGGACAGAGTCCCCGTCAGGGTCGGGGTGATCCCGCGTCCGGGCGTCCCCAGCGGCGGCGGCGTCGCGAAAGTCCCTATGGCAGCGGCCGTTGGCGTCGGGCTGGCACGCCCATTATTCGGCTCCGAGGGCGAGTCGGAATCGCACGCTCCGAGCAAGGCGGCCAGAAGGAGCACGGCGGCAAGAAATGGACTGAGGAAACGCATTGGCGTCCGGAGTTGCCAAGGAGAGCTCCCGGGCAAGTTCGCTGATTTTACACGAGCCGGACGGACTCAGCGGATCACTCGGAAGAAACTCCCGCGCCAGCCGGCGCGCCCCCGTCGTTGAACCGGCGGAGGATTCTTTCGACTTCGTCGTCCAGAGCTCCCGTCTTGTCGGCTTCGCTCTGGGCCTCCCGCGGAGGCGTCGAAATCTCCTCCCCCGCCCCGAGGTGCTCCCGATTCCGCCGGTCCCTGAGGAGGCTCGCCTCGAGCAGCAGGCGCCGAGGTTCGACGCCCTTCTCGTGAAGGAGAGCGAGGGGAGGCAGGCCTCGCGGGAGAGAGACGAATCCGACCTGGAACTCGAACCCGGTGTCCGTCCAGGTCATGAGCCGTTCGATCGTCTCGGCCATCTGCGCCGCCACCTCGTCCTCGATCCCCTCGCGGCTGACAAAACCGAGCTCGACGAGGGCGTCACCGACTCGCATGCCGGGAAAGCGGGTCATGTGATCGATGGCCTCCTGGAGATCGGCCCTCTTGATGGCTCCGCTCGCGACGAGGCGGTCGCCGAGCGACTGGTAGGACTCGGTGCTCATGGCCTGGATGACGGCTCCGTCCCGGAAGGCGACGACCGCCGTTTGCCCGTCACCGCGCCGCAGGAGCAGACCACCGCTCTTCGAGCCGACCTGGAGCACGTGGACGATGTCGGCCAGGGGAACGTCCTCGAGCCTTCCCTCGAAAACGCTGTTCTCCGCGCGCTGAGTCGGCTTCATTTCTGCTCCCGGGTCGGGCTCGCTGTCGAGGTCTCGAGAGCCTTCTCGAGGAAGTCGCGTTCCCGGTTTCGCTTTTCCTGAAGGGCGCTCGCCTCGAGCAGGAGGTGCTGAGGCGAGACCCCTTTCTCGTGGACGAGATCGATGTCGAGGCCGCCCGCCGGCGACGAGACTCCGATCCGGAACTCGAACTCGGTGTCGGTCCAGCCGATGAGCTGCTCGATCGTCTCTGCCATCTGCGCCTTCACTTCGTCCTCGATCCGTACCCTTGTGATGCTGCCGAGCTCGACCAGGGCGTCATCCACTCGCATGCCCGGAAAGCGGGTCATGTACGTGAGGGCCTCCTGGAGGTCGAGTCGATTGATGGCTCCGCCGTCGACAAGCCAGTCTCCGAGCGTCTGGTAGGACTCGCGGTGGACCGCCTGAATGACTGCGCCGTTGCGGAAGGCAATGACGGCGCTCTGCCCGTCATCGCGCCGCAGGAACAGGACCCCACTCTTCGCCCCGACCTGGAGCATCTGGATGATGTCGGCAAGAGGAATGTATTCGAGTGTCCCTTCGAAAACGCTCCTCGATGCGAGGTCAGGCGGTGTCATCTTCCAGCCCTTTGAGCACACGGCGTGCCTAGGAATGAATGACCGGTCGGCCGGCGCGGCAGGACCCGCGGATGCAAGGAATTGAGGGCGTTTCGAGAAGCGCCGAGGAGGACCGGAAAACCTGGGAGGGGGCCCCTCCGAGTCTGTCGGAAAATCCGCCTGCCGGAGAATCAGACAGGGAGGCCCTGCGTCAGTCGGTCAGCCGTCGAGCCCGTACTTGCCGATCTTCTGCAGAAGAGTGGAGCGGTGGATCCCGAGGAGCCTTGCCGCCTGCGAGCGGCTGCCTTCACAGAGCGTGAGGACTTTCCGGATGTGGTCGCGCTCCATGGCTTCCATGGAGAGGTTCTCCCCGCCGTCGAATCCCACGGCCTTCGCTTGTCGGGTCAGGCTGTCCGGGAGATGCCCGACGCCGATGGCGTCTCCGTCGCACAACAGCGCCGCGCGCTCCATCACATTCCGGAGCTCGCGAATGTTCCCCGGCCAGCCATACGTCTGAAGGGCGTTCTCGGCTTCAGGGGTGAGGCCGCGGATCTTCTTGCGGGTTTGGGCGGAGACGAACTCCTCGAGGAAGTCCCGGGCGAGGGGCAGGATCTCCTCCCGCCTTTGCCTCAGGGGCGGAAGGAGGATGGGCATCACGTTCAGGCGATAGAAGAGATCCTTCCGAAACGTCCCGGCCTTCACGGAGCGCTCCAGATCGGCGTTCGTCGCGGCGATCAGGCGCGCGTCCACCTGGAGATTGGCCGTCGCGCCGAGCCTCCGAAATCTCTTCTCCTCGATCACGTGGAGGAGCTTGGCCTGCACGGAAGGCGCAAGCTCTCCGATCTCGTCCAGAAAGAGGCTTCCTCCGTGCGCCAGCTCGAGCATGCCCCGTTTGAAGTCCTTCGCGTCCGTGAACGCCCCTTTCTCGTGGCCGAAGAGCTCGGACTCCAGGAATTCGGGGGTCAGCGTCGCGCAGTTGATGTCCACGAAGGAGTGTGTCGCGCGCGCGCTCAGCTCGTGGATCAGCCGTGCCGCCACTCCCTTGCCCGTTCCGGTCTCGCCCTGGATCAGGACGCTCGTCGTCGGGCTCGATGCGAGAGCGTGGATCGTCTCGGACAGCCGGGCGGGAAAACGCGGCTTCAAAGGACCCGTGAAGCCCGACAGGCGGGACACCTTCGCCTTCAGGTAGAGAATCTCCGTCCGTGCCCGGGAGGTCTCGAGGAGCTTGTTCACGAGCACCTCGACGGCCCTCAGGTCGACGGGCTTCAGGAGAAAATTGTCCGCCCTCATCTGCATGGCCTTGACGGCCGTGTCCACGTCGCCGTGGGCCGTGATGAGAATGACGCCCGTCTGCGGAGAGGTCGCCTTGATCTGGCCGAGCACCTCCAGCCCGTCCATGTCCGGGAGCCGAAGGTCCAGGAGCACGACGTCCACCATCGACGAGCCGCAGATCCCGACCGCCTCGCCGCCGGTGCTCGCGGTGAGTACGTCCATCGACTTGCGGCTGAAGTAGCGCTTCAGGTTCGCGCGGATGGACTCCTCGTCGTCCACGATCAAGAGCTTTCCGCTCACACCGGCTCCTCCACCGGTTCCACCGGCAGCTCGAGGACGAACACCGCGCCCCCTTGCGGGTGATTCTCGCCCGTCAGCGAACCGCCGTGGTCCAGCGCGATCCGCCGGGAGATGGCGAGCCCCATGCCCGCGCTGGATTTCTTGGTGGTGAAGAAGGGCTCGAAGATTCTCTCCCTGACGTCGGCCGGGATTCCCGGCCCCCCGTCCCTCACCTTGATGATCACGCTGGCGCGATCCGGCCCCGCCTCGGCGGTGACTTCGATCCGGCCGCCCCGCGGCGACGCGAAAATCGCGTTCTGGACGAGATTGACGAGAACCTGGAGAAACTGGTCCCGGTCCACCACGAGATCGGGCAGGTCCGGTGCGATGGACTCCGACACCTTGAGAGACTTCTCGGCGAGGAGCCCTCTGTTGAGCGTGATCGCCGCCTGGATCAGATCCGCGACGGGTTGAACGGACCTGTTGAGGCGCGGCCGCGCGCTCAGGAGCTGGAGCTGACGGACGAGGCGGTCCATGCGCATGACGTCCTGAAAGATGATGTCGAAGGTCTTGCGCTGCTCGTCGTCGAGCACGAGCTCCTCCTGAAGGAGCTGGATGCCGCTCGAGATGGCGAAGAGGGGGTTCTTGACCTCGTGGGCGATGCCCGCCGCGATGCCTCCGATCGCCGCGAGCTTCTCCTGCTCCTGGAGCCTCTTTCGCACGGCGAGCTGTTCGGTCACATCCTCCTCGAGGCCCACGAAGCTCGTGATGCTTCCCAGGCGGTCCCTGACCGGCGTGATCGTGGCCTCGACCTCGTACCGGCTCCCGTCCTTCCTGCGATTCGTGAACCGGCCCTTCCACGTCTGTCCCGCCAGGATGGTCTTCCAGAGGCGTTCGTAGTGGGCCGGGTCGTGGAGCCCGCTCTTGAGGACGGCCGGCGTCTTGTCGAAGACCTCCTCCCGCGCGTAGCCCGTGGTCGCGGTGAAGGCGGCATTGACGTATTGAATGATCCCGCTCGTGTCGGTGATGATCACCGACTGGGCCACCTGCTCCACCGCCGCGGCCAGGCGCTGAATTTTGGACTCCGCGCGCCTGCGGGGAGTGATGTCGACGAACGACCCCATGATGCCGATCGTTCTGCCGGCGTCGTCGATGGCCAGACTCGCGACGGCCTCCACCTCGAAGCGCGTGTCGTCCTTCCGGCGCCCCCTCAGCTCGCCCATCCAGCCTCCCTGGTCCTGGAGAGTCTTGATGAGCTCCGCGGAATTCTCTTCCGGATCCCAGAACTCCTTCACGTCACGATTCAGAACCTCGGCTTCCCTTCCGAAACCCCAGAGATCGAGGAACGCCCTGTTCACGTACGTCACGGCGCCCAGCGAGTTTGCCAGCAGGATCGCGCTGCTCGAGGAAGCGAGCGCGGTATCCCTGATGCGGATGGCCTCTCCCGTGCGCTTGGTTTCCGTGATGTCCACGCAGGTTCCCGCCATCCGGAAAGGCTTTCCCTCGCCGTCGCGCTCGGCGTATCCCACGTCGTGCCACCAGACGTACTCGCCGTCGGCCCGCCGGACGCGGTACTCGGCTTCGTAGGGGGCCTTGCTCCTCAGGTGGCGGTCCAGGGCGCCGATCACGGCGGGCAGGTCCTCCCGGTGAATGCACGCTCCCCACCCCCGGACGGTCCTCGGGAGCCCGCCCGGCGGAAAGCCGAGCATGGAGTCCACGCCGCTGGTCCACTCCACGTCTCCCGTGGAAAGGTCCCACTCCCACAGCGCGACCCGGCCGGCGATCGACGCCCTGTTCAGCCGCTCTTTCTCGCGGCGCAGAACGTCGAGGAGGGTCCGCATCTCGCGTTCGCTCTCCCGGCGAGGCTCCTCGGTCCGCCTCGATCCCGGCGGTCGCTTCATGTGCCTTCAGTCTACGTGGACCAGCCGCGCGTCGGAATAGAGGTCCTCGCATACCGCAGGAGGAGGAGCCCGATTTCGCCCCGCCCCGGGGCGCTGAAGAGCTCCTCGCTGAACGAACGGTAGGTACGTTGGTGCGCCCGTCCGGATTCGAACCGGAGGCCTTCAGATCCGGAGTCTGACGCTCTATCCAGCTGAGCTACGGGCGCGCGGCGATTCAAAGGAGATGGGGTGGAAGACGGGGGTCGAACCCGCGACATTCGGAACCACAATCCGACGCTCTACCGACTGAGCTACTCCCACCGCACTCGATCGGACCAGTGAGGATAGCAGAGTCGAACGCCTCAACGCGCCGTGACGGCCGCGATGGTGCGCTCGAGCTGCGCGAGATGGCGGCGCTCGTGATGGCCGAGGAAAAGGAGCCACTGGTACATGTCGATCGTGCCCAGGCGGGGATGCGGCGCGACGACCGTCTCGAGCGCCCAGCCATCGGCCCCGGCCATCGCGTCCCTCAGACTTTCACGCGAGCGTGCGAGGGCGGCGAGCGCTTCGGGAAGCTTCAGAACGGTTTTCGGCTCCACGAATTCCGGCGCGACCTGCTTCGCGCGCAGCGTCTCGAGCGCGGGGCCGTCGAGGGACCTCAGGACCGACTCGACGGACGTCTCGCGCTCGAGCCCCTCCGTCTTCGCCTTTCCGACGCTCTTGGCGATCCGCTTCGCGACGCCGGGCTCGACGAGCGAGAGATGCGTCAGGATCTCGTCGACGCTCCAGGCATTCGCCTCGGGGCGTCGCGCGGCGTCGTCCGGCGACAGGCCCTCGACGGCGCGCAGAACCGCGGCGCGCGTCTCGTCGAGAGTGGCGGCTATTTCGGCCATCCTCGGATGCATCCCGGAGATTCTAGGCCCGCGCGGCGCGGCGGTCGAAGGCGAGATCCGCCATGGCCGAGCGGTGGACGGGAACCAGTGCCGTTCGAAGGGCCCGGTAAGATGACGCTCCCCATGGACGAGCTCGAAACCCTGAGAGCGCGCATCGACGAGACGGACCGCCGGCTTCTCGAGACGCTGGCCGCGCGCCTCGCTCAGGTCGCGGAGGTCGGCCGCCACAAAGCGAAGCGCGCGCCGTTTCTGCGGGACCTCGAGCGAGAAGCGCGCCTCCTGGCGCGCGTCGAGTCCATCGCGCGCGAGCTGGGCCTCGACCCCTTCCGCGCCACGGAGATCTTCCGCGAGGTCATCGCGATGTCCGTGAAGGTGCAGGAGGAGGCGCTTCTCGATCGAAAGGTCGCCGAACACGCGCTCGGAAACGCCCATCGCGTGTCGTTTCAGGGCGGCGAAGGCGCCTACAGCCACGTCGCGGCGCGGAAGTACTTCGGCGATCGAGAGGGCGCGATGGAGTTCCGCGGCTTTCCGACGTTCGCGCGCGCCCTTTATGAAGCTGAATCGGGCGCGGCGGGATACGCCTTCCTCCCGATCGAGAACACGACGGCCGGCTCGATCAACGAGACGTACGACCTCCTCCGGCACACGGAGCTGAAGATCGTGGGCGAGGAGATCCTCGAGGTGCGCCACTGCCTCCTCGGCCTGCCCGGCGCGCCGCTCTTCGGGCTCACGCACGTCGTCTCGCAGGCGCAGGCGCTCGCGCAGTGCAGCCACTTCCTCGCCGAGCTTTCCGGCGTGACGGCCGTGCCGTTCGTCGACACGGCGGAGGCCGCGCGGCATGTAAAAGAAACGGGCGACCCCACGCTCGCCGCGATCGCCTCCGAGGAGGCCGGGCAGCGCAACGGTCTCGAGGTGCTCAAGCGCGACGTCGCCGACCAGGAGGAGAACTGGACGCGGTTCGTCGTCGTCTCCGCTCTCAACCTGACCCCCGACCCGCGGATTCCCACGAAGACGTCCCTCGTCTTCTCGACGCCCCACCGGCACGGCGCCCTCGCGCACTGCCTGAATCTCCTCGACGCGCACGGGCTCAACCTCACGAAGCTCGAGTCGCGCCCCGTTCCGCGCCATCCGTGGGAGTACCTCTTCTACGTGGACTTCGAGGGCGCCGAGACCGAGGACGCTGCGACGCGCGCCGTCGCCGCGCTTTCCGCCGAGTGCCCGTATCTCAGGGTGCTCGGCTCCTACCCGGCCCGCACGACGAAGAAGGGCCGCGTCGACCGCCTCCCGGAGAGCACGCCGTGATCGTCCTCCTCGAAGCCGCCCTCGCGGCGAACGCCGCCGCCGAACGCGACCTTCTCGACCGGCTGCGCGGCCTGCCCGGCATCGAGGTGAAGGTGCATCGCGTGAAGGGCGCCGAGAAGACGGTCACCGAGGTCTACCTCATCGGCGACACGCATCGCCTCGCCCTCGAGGACATCCGGCTGCTGCCCGGCGTCGAGCGCGTCGTGCGCGTGTCCGAGGAGTACCGCGTCCTCGGGCGTCACAAGGACGACCGGCGCGCGAGCGGCTTCACGTACAACGGCGTGGAGTTCTCGCAGGAGAACCTGAACGTCTTCGCGGGCCTCTGCGCCGTGGACACGAACGAGAACGTCGAGGCGATGTTCCGCGCGCTTCAGGGCTTTTCCCAGACCACGACGCGCATGGGCGCTTACAAGCCGCGCACGAACCCCTACTCGTTCCAGGGCCACGGCAAGAGCTGCCTAAAGGACGTCTTCACGCTCGCGGGCAAGTACGGCATCCGCGTCATCGCGATGGAGGTGACGCACGAAAGCCACGTGGACGAGATCACGGAGTGCCTCGAGAAGACGGGGAAGCCCACGGGCGTGATGCTCCAGATCGGCACGCGCAACGTCCAGAACTTCGAGCTCCTGAAGGCCGTGGGCCGCCAGCCGGAATTCCCTGTGCTCGTCAAGCGGGGTTTCGGCATCACGCTGAACGAGTCCCTCAACGCGGCCGAGTACCTCGCGAGCGAGGGCAAGTCGCAGATCGTGTTCGCGCTGCGCGGCGTGAAGACGAACCTCGGAGATCCGCACCGCAACCTCGTGGACTTCGCGCACGTGCCCGTCATCAAGCGCCTCACGCGCCTTCCCGTCTGCATCGACCCGTCGCACTCCGTCGGCTCGCGCGAGCGCGCGCCGGACGGCATTCCCGACCTCATGCACGTCACGGCGCAGGGCGTCGTCGCGGGCGCGAACATGGTGCTCGTGGACTTCCACCCCAACCCTGCCCGGGCGCTCGTGGACGGCCCGCAGGCTCTGCTTCTCTCGGAGCTCGGCTGGTTCCTCGAGGACGTCGCACTCGCCCGCGAGACCTGGGAAAAGCGCCGCGAGCTCGCGGTGCGCCACGCGGCCGGAGGATGAGCGCCGGCGCGAGAAACGCGTCCTTTCGCGAGCGCTTCCGGATCCGCGCGAGCGAAATGGGGCCCGACGCGCAGCTGCGCCTCCCCGCCCTCTTCGACCTCTTCCAAGAGGTTGCCGGAAACCACGCGACGGCGCTCGGCTGGGGCTCGGACGTGCTGCTCGCGCGCGGCCAGGAAGCCTCGGACGCGACGCGCGTCCTCCTCTCCCGCGAGATGGACGGGAAAGAAGTGGCACGGGCGGTGCTCGCCTCCTCCGTCTAGCGCTCGCCGGACGACCTTGCGGGGGCCAGGAACGCCTCCACGTTCTTCTCGAGCTCGTCGACCGCGTCGACGGCCTGGGCAGTCGGCGCGTCGTCCGCGCCTTCGACGATTTCGTAAAGATGAAGCAGCTTCGCCTCGAGCGAGCTGCGCCCTTCCGACTCCGCGGCGACAGCGGCGCCCGCCTTTCCCCGTGCCGCGTCCAGCCTCTCGAGCGCCGCGGTGATCCGGCGCGCGAGCGCGAGCTGTGCGGCGAGGTCGGCGGAGGACATCGTGACGCGCGGGTCCACCTTCACCGTCAGACGCCGCTCGAACACGCTTCCGTCCACCGTGAGCTTCACCGTGTATATGCCCGGCAGAACGAACGGGCCGAGCGGCTCACGCGGCGTGTCGGCCTTGATCGCACTGATGGGGTACTCGTGCTCGAGAGCGGGCGGCGGCGGGAAGCGCAGATCCCAGGCGAAGCGGTGCATGCCGGGCGCCGCCGGGAGGATGCGCGGCGGGCGCACCCAGTATGCGGGCACGACGAGCGGCTCGACGAGCGGCTCGGGCTCGTCGTCGCTCGCGAAGCGGCGCACGAGCCCGCCCTTTCCGTCGAAGATCTCGAGCGTTACCTTCGCCGCCGGCTTCTCCGCGAGGACGTAATCGAGGATCGCGCCGTCCGGCGGGTTCTGGCCCACGGGCTCTTCGGGCGGGAGCGGCGTGTCCGTGTTTCGGTTCCTTCGCACGCGCACGGCCGTCTGCGGCGCGTACAGGAACGGAGCTTCCGCGGCCGTCTTCCGATCGAGCTGCCGAAGCGGCGTGACGTCGTCGAGAATCCAGAAGCCCCGGCCGTGCGTCCCGGCGACGAGATCGTCGCCGTGAACGACGAGGTCGCGGATGGACGTGGCCGGCATGTTGAGGCGCAGCGGCTGCCAGCTCTCGCCGTCGTCGAACGAGACGTGAACCAAGCGCTCCGTCGCCGCGTAGAGGAGGCCTTTCCTGACGGGATCCTCGCGGACGGCGTTCACCGGGTCGCCGGGCAGGCCCTTCACGATCTTCTTCCACGTCTTTCCGCCATCGTGCGTCCGGTAGACGTGCGGCCCGAGGTCGTCGAGGCGAAAGCGATTGATCGCCGCGTAGGCCGTGAGGTCGTCGAAGGGCGAGGCGTCGATCAGCGACACCTTGCTCCACGCCGTGAGCGCGGCCGGCGTCACGTTCGCCCACGTTTTCCCGCCGTCCGCGGTCCGATGAATGAGGCCGTCGTCGGTGCCGGCCCAGATCACGTTCACGTCCCTCTTTGCCGGCGCGACGGTGTAGATGACGCCGCGGCGCCGCTGCGTCGCCATCTCCGGCTTGCGGTAGACGCCGATCGACTCCGGAACGTCCGGCGCCTCGCGGGAGAGGTCCGGGCTGACGACGTCCCAGGTTCTCCCGCCGTTCGCGGTCCGGAAGAGCACGTTGCCCGCGTAGAAGAGAACGTGCGGGTCGGCGGGCGAGAAGATCACCGGCGCGGTCCTGAGGAACCGGTATTTCCCGCGGATCGGTGCGGGCGAGACGTCCTGCACGTCACCCGTGGAGTGGCGGAAGCGGGTGAGCTTGCCGCCATAGACGACGTCGGGGTCGAGGGGGTCTGGCGCGACGTACCCGTATTCCTCCGCGCCCACGGGATGCCAGTCGCGGAAGCTGATGGCGCCGTGATCGCCGCGGCTCGCGATACCCACCGAGCCGCTCTCCTGCTGCCCTCCGTAGACCCAGTACGGAAAGCGGTCGTCCGTGGAGACGTGGTAAAGCTGCGCCGTCGGCTGGTTGTACCAGCTGCTCCATGTAACGCCCCCGTTCACGGAGATCGTCGCGCCCTGGTCGGACGCGAGCAGGATCACGTCGGGGTTCTCCGGGTGGATGAAGATCGTGTGGTAGTCGTCTCCGCCCGGCGCGCCCTTCACGGGCGTGAACGTCTTTCCGCCGTCGGTCGATCGGTACGTCGCGATGTTCGCGGCCCAGACTTCGTCGCGGTTCTTCGGATGCGCGCGCACTTCGGCGAAGTCGTCGCCGCGGCCCCAGACTCGCGGCTCGCCGCTGGCGCGCGTGAAACTCTCCCCGGCGTCGTTCGACACGTAGATGCCCGCCTTTTCGGGCGATGCGTCCACGGTGGCGTAGAGACGCCGCGGATCGGCCGGGGAAACGCAAACGCCGATCCGCCCGAGGCCTTCGGCGAACGTGGGCAGGCCCTGCGTGAGCTTCTTCCACGTCGTGCCGCCGTCGGCGCTCTTGAAGAGGCCGCTCTCGGGCCCCTGCCACTCGCCGTTCTCCCACGGGCCTTGCCGCGCGGCCCAGAGCACGGCGTAGACGACGTCCGGATTCGACGGGTCGAGCGTAACGGCCGAGGCGCCGGTGTTCTCGTCCTTGTAGAGGACCTTCGCCCACGTCCTGCCGCCATCCGTCGAGCGGAAGACGCCGCGCTCGGCGTTCGCGCCGTACGGGTGCCCGAGCACCGCCGCGTAAACGCGGTCCGGGTCGCGCGGGTGGACGGCGAGAGAGGCGATCTGCTGCGCGTCTCGAAGGCCGAGATGCGTCCATGTATTCCCCGCGTCCGTCGACTTGTAGATCCCGTCGCCGACGGAGAGGTCCGGCCGCTGCAGGCCCTCGCCGCTCCCGACGTAGAGCGTGTCGGGGCGCGACGGGGCGATGGCGAGGGCGCCGATCGAGCCCGTGGGCTCGTCGTCGAAGATCGGCTTCCACACGCGGCCCGCGTCCGTCGTCTTCCAGACGCCGCCGTTGTTCGCCGCGGCATAGAAGACGTTCGCGTTCCCGGGAACGCCGCTCGCCGCGACGGTGCGCCCGCCGCGAAAGGGCCCGATCATCCGCCACCGCATCTCCGAGAAGAGGGCTTCGGAAAACGGCTGTGCGGCGGCCGAGCCGGCGAGGAGAAGGAATGCGGCGGCGGGCACGGGCGACGGGCATCGGCGTCGAGACGGGTTCACGAACACCTCCGGCGGATCCGGGAAGTGTAGTCGGCGTTTCCTTCTTCAC
>JBGPDK010000061.1:0-17238 GCA_041482235.1 Thermoanaerobaculia bacterium
GCGTCGTCGCGGTCGTCGGAATCGGCGAGGGCGCACGCATCCAGACCGAGGACCGGCTCAAGTCCCTCGGAACGAACTTCCTCATGGTGATCCCCGGGAGCGTGACGTCGTCGGGCGCGCGCGCCGGCTTCGGGGCCAGCTCGAAGCTCTCCGAGGACGACGTCGACGCGATCCGCCGGGAGGTGTCGACCGTCTCGTACGTCTCGGCCTCGATCCGGACGGTCGCACAGGTCATCTACGGGAACCAGAACTGGTCGACGTCCATCCAGGGGGCCCAGGTCGACTGGCCGCTCGTCCGCTCGTGGAACCTCGCCTCCGGCCAGTTCTTTACCGATCAGGACGACCACGCGGCCGCGAAGGTCTGCGTGCTCGGCCAGACCGTCGTCACGAACCTGTTCGGCGACGAGGATCCGGTCGGGAAGATGATCCGCATCAAGAACATCCCGTTCAGGGTCACGGGGGTCCTCGAGTCGAAGGGCGGCTCCACGCAGGGCCAGGACCAGGACGACCTCGTCGTCGCGCCGTACGAGACCGTGCGCAAGAAGATCATGGGCACGACGGCGGTCGGTCAGGTTCTCGTCTCGGCCGCCTCCGACGAGCTCGTGGCGCGCGCGCAAGAGGAGCTCACGGCGCTCCTCCGGCAGCGCCACCGCATCGGAAAGAACGCCGACGACGACTTCATCATCCGGTCGCAGACCGAGATGATCCAGCAGGCCGAGGCCCAGAGCCGGACGATGAGCGCGCTCCTGTGGTCGATCGCGGGCGTGTCGCTTCTCGTCGGCGGGATCGGGATCATGAACATCATGCTCGTCTCCGTGACCGAACGGACGCGCGAGATCGGCGTGCGCATGGCGATCGGCGCCAAGGGGCGCGACATCCAGGCGCAGTTCCTCGTCGAGGCCGTCGCTCTCGCCGTGACGGGTGGCGCCGTGGGCGTCGCGGCCGGGCTCGGGATCCAGCATCTCGTCGCGCGTTTCGCGGGCTGGCCCGTCGCGATCCAGCCGCAGGCGATCGTCATGGCGGTCGTCTTCTCGGCGATCGTCGGCGTGGGCTTCGGGTTCTATCCCGCCCTCAAGGCCTCGCGCCTCGACCCGATCGAAGCGCTGCGGTACGAGTAGAGTTCCTCAGCCGCGGCGCGCGCCCGTGGCGTCCAACGCCGGCTCGGGCCCCGCGTAGCCTTCGGCCTCGTGCCCGCCGTGGTACTCCCCGGGGTTCGGGCGGCGGATCTGCGACTGGGGCACGACGTGGTCGCGCCTCTGGCCCCGGAAATCCTCCAGCGACCTCCAGCCGCGATGCGCGTTCTTCTCGAGGAATGCGGCCATCCCCTGCTTGAGCGTCCGGATCACGTTCGGGCCGATCGCGTGGTCCAGCATCGCGGCGGTGCACACCTGCACGGTTCCGCAGCCGAGGAGGAAGTAGTTGAGCGCGTGCGAGAAGTCCGAGATGCCGCCGATGCCCGAGAAAGCCCTGTCCGGAAACGCGCGCGTCATCTGCGACATCTTCGCGAGCGCAAGCGGCAGGATGGCCGGGCCGCCGAGGCCGCCGCTCGAGGTGTAACCGTCGACGTTCATCTCGAACTCGAGCGTCTCGGGGTCGACGAGCGGGATCGACGGGAACGTGTTGGACGACGTGATCGCGTCCGCGCCGCCGTGAAACGCCGCGCCCGCCTCGAGGACGATGTCCGTCGTCGAGGGCGTGAGCTTGCACCACACGGGGACCTTCGCCACTTCCTTCACGGCCTGCGTGACGGTCGAGGTCAGGCCGCTGCTCTTGCCGATGTTCGAGCCCATGTCGTCGCGGTCCATGTGCGGGCACGAGAAGTTCAGCTCGAGGGCGTCCACGCCCTCGTCCTGACAGGTTTTCGCGAGGAGCTGCCAGTTGTGGAGCTCCTTGTCGTTGCCCGAGCCCGCCATGATGGAGGCGACGAGGACCTTCCCGGGGAACGCCTTCTTGATCTTCGAGAGGCGCCCCACCCACCAGTCGAGCGGCTTGTCGGAAATGAGCTCCCAGTTCCATGAGGAGTGGAGGACCGAGTCGGGGCGCGCCTTCATCGAGATGCGCGGCGAGAGAGTGTCCGCCCTGAGGAACTTCGTCTTCGGCCCCGCGACGTTCACGACGGGATGCAGGCCGATGGTCTTCGTCACGACACCGCCCCATCCCGCCTCGAAGGCCCGCATGATGTTCGTGTCGGACTCGGTGGGCGGCGCGGAGGCGAGCAGGAAGGGGTTGTCGAACCGGATGCCGGTGAAGACGACCGAGAGATCGGCGGCCATCGCGTCCTCCCCTCTCAGGAACCTCCGAAGACAGGGAATGCCGAGCATAGGACCATCGAGGCTCGAACGCGAGCGGCTGGTACGATTCCTCCCGCGAGATGGCCGGCAACGGGGGTGAGATCGCCCACCCTGACGGGCGGGTGGAGCTGGCGGATGCGTCCGCCATCGAAGGAAGTCCGCTCTACAACGAGGATCTCGCGCCCGTCCCGGTCTCGAGGCGTACGTGGACGACGTACAACTACGCCGCGCTCTGGATTTCGATGGCGCACTGCATTCCGACGTACATGCTGGCCTCCGGCCTCATGAACAGCGGGATGGACTGGAAGCAGGCGCTGTTCACCATTCTCCTCGGCAACACGATCGTCCTCGCGCCGATCCTCCTGAACTCCCATCCGGGCACGAAGTACGGCATCCCCTTCCCCGTCTTCGCGCGCGCCGCGTACGGCACCGCGGGCTCGAACCTGCCCGCGCTCATGCGCGCCGTCGTCGCCTGCGGGTGGTTCGGTATCCAGACCTGGATCGGAGGGGAGGCGCTGCACACGTTTTTCGCCGCGATCTTTCCGGGCTGGCCCACGCTCCTTGGCGCCGGGTTCTCCGGCCACACCGCGACGGAATGGCTCTCGTTCCTGCTTTTCTGGAGCCTGAACATCTTCGTCATCTACCGCGGCATGGATCTCCTCCGCAAGGTCGAGAACTGGGCCGCGCCGTACGTCCTCGCCGTGACGGTCGTCCTCCTCGTGTGGGCCGTGAACAAGGCGAACGGGCTCGGGCCGCTCCTCGCGCAGCCCGGGAAGTTCCGCACGTTCGGCGAGTTCTTCCCCGTCTTCATCCCGTCCCTCACCGCGATGATCGGCTTCTGGGCCACCCTGTCGCTGAACATGCCGGACTTCACGCGCTTCGGGCGGAGCCAGAGGGAGCAGGTCGTGGGCCAGGCCGTCGCGCTGCCCACGACGATGTTCGCGTTCGCGGCCATGGGCGTCCTCATCACGAGCGCGAGCGCGATCATCTTCGGCGAGGCGATCTGGGACCCGGTCAAGCTCGTCGGGAAATTCACGAACCCGCTCGTCGTCGCGGTCGCGATGTTCTCGGTCGTCGTCGCGACGCTCGCCGTCAACATCGCCGCGAACGTCGTCTCGCCCGCGAACGACTTCGCGAACGCGCTCCCCCGGTACATCACGTTCAAGACGGGCGGCCTCATCACGGGCCTCCTCGGCATCGCGATGCAGCCCTGGCGCCTCCTCGCCGACCCGAAGGGCTACATCTTCACCTGGCTCCTCGGCTATTCGGGCGGCCTCGGGTCGATCGCCGGCGTCCTCATCGCCGACTACTGGATCGTGCGGAAGAGGACGCTCGACCTGAAGGGCCTGTACCTCCCGAACGGCAGGTACGGCGGCTGGAACGCCGCCGCAGTCGTCGCGACGGTGGTTGGCTGCTTCCTCGCGTGGGGAGGACTCGTGATCCCGTTCCTCAGGCCTCTCTATGACTACGCGTGGTTCGTGGGTTTCTTCGCGGCGGGCGTTCTTTATGTGGCGCTGATGTCGAGGAAGACAGGCGTGGCGGCGCCCGAGACGTGACGCTCGAGAAGGGGACGCGCCTCGGGCCCTACGAGATCCTCGCGCCGCTCGGGGCCGGGGGTATGGGAGAGGTGTACCGGGCGCACGACACGCGCCTCGAGCGGGAGGTGGCGGTCAAGGTCGTCGGCGCGCGCCACGGGGAGGACCCCGACGCACTGCGGCGGTTTGCACGCGAGGCAAAGATCGCGGCGCGCCTCACGCACCCCAACGTGTGCACGCTCTTCGACGCTGGGACTGAGGGCTCCGTGGCGTACTTCGTCATGGAGCTCCTGGAGGGCGAGACGCTCGCGGCGCGGATCGCCAGAGGACGGCTTTCGGAGGCCGAGGCGCGTCGCATCGGTTCGGACGTCGCGCGAGGGCTCGCGCGCGCCCACGAGCTGGGGTTCGTCCACCGGGACCTCAAGCCGCAGAACGTTTTCCTGACGCCGTCGGGGGCGAAGATCCTCGACTTCGGCCTGGCGCGATCGGCGGCCTCGGGCGGCCCGGCCGACGACTTCTCGACTGCCGACACCGCCTCGGCGCTCACCGGGGTGGGAGCGACCGTGGGCACGGTGGGCTACATGTCCCCCGAACAGGTGCGCGGCGGGCTCGTCGGGCCGCAGTCCGATGTCTGGGCCTTCGGCTGCGTCCTTTACGAGATGCTCGCGGGTCGCCGCGCGTTCATGGGCCGCAGTGCGACGGAGACGCTCGCGGCCGTCCTCGCGGGCACGCCCGACTGGGGCAGTCTCGGTTCCGGGACGCCTTCGGACGTGCGGGATCTCGTCGCGCGCTGTCTCGAGAAGGACCCGGCGGGCCGGCCGAAGGACGTGGCCGCGGTGGGACGGGCCCTCGAGAGCGGAGCGCGCTCCGCCACGTCCGAAACCAGCCCTGCGCTTCCCGTCGTGCGGTCCCCCCGCCCCCTCCGCTTCGCCCGCGGCAGCCATCCTCCTCGCCGCTGTCGCCGCGGGTGCGGTCCTCCTGTTTCATTCCCGCCGCTCCGCACCCATCGAGTCGCTCGCGGTCCTCCCGTTCTCGACCTCGGGAAGCGACGCGGCGATCGCCGACGTCTGCGCATCGGTCTCCGACTCCGTGATCGTACGCATCTCCCAGGCGCCGAACCTGCGCGTCATGGCTGCGAGCGCGGTCGCGCGCTTCGCGCGCCCGAACGTGGACCCGCTCGCGGCCGCGCGGGAGCTCAACGTTCAGGCGGTCCTCACGGGCCGCGCCGTCGGAAAGGCGGGGACGCTCTCGATCGCCGCGGAGCTCGTGGACGCGCGGGACGGCCGGCACCTCTGGGGCGAAAAGTACGAGCGCCCTCTCGAGAGCATCGCGACGCTGCCGGCGGAGATCGCCAGCGCCGTCGCCGCGAAGCTTCACCTTTCCCTCTCGGGCGAGGATCGCACGCGGCTCGCCCGGAGGGAGACGGAGAGCCGCGAGGCGTACGAGCTGTGGCTGAAAGGCCGGCAACACTGGGCGCACACCAGCGATGCCGACCTCAAAAAGGCGCTCGAGTATTTCCAGAAGTCCCTCGACGCCGATCCGCAGTATTCGCGGGCCTGGTGCGGAATCGCCGAAGTCTGGGACGCCTTCGGGTACACAGAGCGGCGGCCGGTTCCGGAGGCTTACGAGAAGGCGAAGGCGGCGGCGCGCAAGGCGCTCGAGCTCGACCCCGACCTCGCGGACGCCCATGCCGTCCTGGCACACGCGACGATGTTGACCGGCGATTCCCGCGAGGCCGAGCGGGAATTCAAGCGGGCGCTCGAGCTGGACGGCAACTCCCTGCCCGCCCTCCACTGGTACTCACATCTCCTCATGGACGAGAAGCGCTGGGACGAATCGCTCGCGCTGAGCAAGCGCCTTCTCGAGCTCGACCCGCTGGGCTTCTGGAACGTCCACCTCGGCGAGCACTACCTCGCAGCCGGCGACCACACCCGAGCCCTCGAGCAGGTCCGTCGTGCCGTGGACCTGGACCGCAATTCGGGCCCCGCGCGGAGCGGGCTGGGGCGGGTGCTCCTGGCCGACGGCCGCATCGACGAGGCCGTTCCCGAGCTCGAGACGGCTCACAGGCTCGACCCCGAGGATGGCTTCGTCCGCCGCTCGCTCGCGGAGGCCTACGAGAAGGCGGGACGGACTGCGGACGCCGCGCGGCTCCGGGCCGCGGGGCCGAAGCCTTAGGAAGCGGTCTTCGGCTCGAAGATCCCGTCCGGCATGATCATGCTCTGGTTCCGGGCCGGCCGGCTCCGTAACGTTCCGGTGGGGACAAGTCGACTTCATCGATGCTGACGTTCGTCACCCTGCTTCTCGGCCTCACGATGGGCATCCGGCCCGTCGAGGTCGCCGTCGGCCCGGGCGTCGCGGCGGTGGAGCTGAGGCTCGACGGCCTGACGGTCGCGACGCTCACGCAGGCACCCTGGAAGGTTTCCGTCGACCTCGGCCCCGAGCCGGAGCCGCACGAGCTCCTCGCGATCGGGCGCGACGCGGCCGGCGCCGAGGTCGCGCGGGCGCGCCAGATGGTGAACCTGCCCCGTCCGCTCGCAGAGGCGTCGCTCATCCTCCTGCCCGGTTCGGGCGGACGAGCTCGAAGGGCGCGGCTGACCTGGCAGAGCACTCGCAGGACGCCTCCGGAGCGCATCGCCGTGACGTTCGACGGCCGGCCCGTGCCGCTCGAGCCGTCGCGCGAGGTCGCCCTTCCCGACTATGTTCCCGAGCAGGTCCACTTCCTTCGGGCCGACCTGGACTTTCCCGACAACCTCGCAGCGTCGGCCGAGATCATCTTCGGCGGCCGCGACGTGGACGAGGCCCGGGCGGAGCTGACGGGCATCCCGGCGCTCCTCGCGGGGCCGCGCAGGACGGCGGCCGACCTGGACGGCGCCTTCCTCGCCGACGGGAAGCCGGCGCGCGTGTCGGCCGTCGAGGAGGGTCCCGGTGAGATCGTCGTCGTCCGCGACGAGGAAGCGCGGACGCCGCTCTTCGACATGGGGCAGGGAACGTTCGGCAGCCTCGACGCCCGGACCGGCCAGAAGATCCGGTTCTGCTGGCCCGTCACGCGCCCGGCCGACGAGGTTGCGGAGAGCTATGACATCTTCATGCGCTCGGGCGACTACATCGCGGGGAAGTGGGGAGGCCGGGGCCTCCGTGGCCTCCTTACGATCGTGAATGCGCCGGCCGTCTCGACGAAACCGCGCTTCGCCGACGCCATCAGCGTCGCGGCGCTGTCGGCCTCGGCACGGAATCGCGCCCGCGCGGTGCTCTTCGTCTATGGCGGCTCGCCCGATGCGAGCAAGCTCGCGCCCGAAGTCGTGCGCCGCTACCTCGCGAAGCTCCGGGTGCCTCTGTACGTCTGGGCCGTGAGCTTGCCCGCCGCAAAGAGAGCCGAGGGCTGGGGAAAGGTCACCCTCGTTCGCAATTACCCGGCCTTCCTCGCGGCGGGCCGGACGCTCCTCGACGACGTCGAGGCCCAGCGCATCGTGTGGGTGGACGGCGCGCACCTGCCTCAGTCCATCACTCTCTCGCCGAAGGCCTCCGGGATCAGGATCGCAGAGTGAACCGCCGTCGCGCCCTCCGCGCGGCCAACTACCGAGGCGGGGCCGACCTGGCCTCGAACAGCGCGTCCGGCAGGTTCTTCTTTTCGTAGTCGAGGTATTCGACGACCGTCGTGCCCTGGCGCAGGGCGTCCACGATCGTCATCTTCGCGAGCGACAGGACGCCATGGTACGGGCGGTATTCGTCGAACGTCGTCTCCCGCGCGGTCTTGCCGGAGGAGACGAGGAACACGGCCTTGCGGTAGAGGCCTTCCTTCTCGTCGATCCAGACGCGGACGACGGGATACGAGGGGCTTTTCCCGGCCTTCGCCGCGAGCCGGAGGACGACGCAGTTCCTCCCGTCGCGCACGTCGCTTCTCTCCACGACGGCGTCGTAGTCCTCCGCGAAGCGCGTGCGCGACATGTCGGCCGCGGAGAACCCGCCCTTGAGCCGGTGGCTCTTCGGCACCCGGATCGGGTTCCGCGTGTTCGGCAGGACGAGCCAGACGTCGTCACCCACCTGCACGACGGACTTCCCGGCGTCGGACGGGTTCAGGAAGCGGATCCGCGATTTCTCCCGGCCCTTCGCATCGACGGCGAACGTCCCCGTCGACGGGGGCTCCCCCGGCTTCGTCGTCGTCACGCGGAGCGTGAGGACGACCTCCGGCCAGGCGTCCTTCACGCGCTCCGCGCGGCGCAGCAGCGCCGCGGGGTCCTCGGCGTAGGCCGCGAAGGCAAAGACAAGAGAAAGAAAGAGAATTCTGCTTAGAAAGGCAAGAGGGAGCCCTCTAGACATGCCCCAGCGCCTCGACGGGATTCAGCCGGGCCGCGCGGCGCGCGGGCCACCACGCGGCGACGAGCAGCGTGAGCGACATGATCGCGATGCCCGTGCCATAAGCGAGCGGAATGAAGTCCACGTGCAGGACGTTTCCTCGCGTTCCTCCCGGAGGAGGCGGCAGCATGATGCCCGATGCGTTCAGGGCCAGCCGCAGGAGGAACGAAACGAGAGAGCCGACGCCCGACCCGACGACGCCGAGAAGAAACCCTTCGAGGAGGAAGAGCGTCCGGACCTGCCCGCGTTCCATGCCGATGGCCAGGAGCGTCCCGATCTCGCGCGTCCTTTCGAACACCGACATCGTCATCGTGTTCGCGGTCGCGAGGATGACGACCGTCGAGAGGACGAGTCCCATGAAGAAGAAGATCGCGATGTAGAGGAGCTTGACCTGCTTGTAGAACGCCGCTGTTTCGAGCCAGGTCTTGACGACGACCGGGCGCCCGGCCTGAGCGAGGCTCCGCGAGAGGTCGCGCGCGGCCGCGTCCACGTCGGCGTCGTCCCTCAGAAGCACGACGAGCGTGTTCGCCTTCCCCTCGGACTTGAGCAGCTTCGAGGCCGCACCGTACGGCAGGAAGAGGAGCCGGTCGTCGATCTCCTTGATCGGATACGAGAGCACCGCGTCGACGGACGCGTCCACGGCGTTCAGCGCGCCGTCGGGCGTCGTGGCCATGACGGTGATGAGCTCGCCCGCCTTCGCGCCGATCGCGCGCGCGAGACCCGACCCGAGCATGACCTCGTCCGCGTCCGGATCGGAGAGGAAGGCGCCCGAGACGACGGTGTCCGACGCGAGAGAGGCGTTTTTCTCGAGCGCGGGAATGGTTCCCGTGCCCATGTACGCTGCGCTCTTCTCGCCCTTCGCGACGAGCCCGAAGAACGAGAGCTTCGGCATGGCCTGCACGACGCGCGGGTCCTTCTTCACGACCGCCGCGATGCCCTGCCAGTCGTCGAGCAGGAGGACGGCCGCCTCGTCGTCGGTCTTGCCGGCGGCGCGCGGGTCGAGGAGGCGCAGGTGGCCGCCCGTCGCCCGGATCGTCGCGACCCTGAGGGACGAGAACGTCTGGGACACGAAGCCGGCGGTCATCGTCACGGCCACGAAGCCGACCACGACGATGGACCCCGTCAGGAGCGTCCGCCGCCGGTGGCGAAGGAGGTTCCGCGCCGCGAGGCGCCACCACCGGCTCACGCCGGCACCCGCGCCCCGGCGTCCACGCGCTCGTCCGAGGCGATGCGTCCGTCCGAAAGTCTGATCCTTCGCCCGGCGCGCTCGATGACGCGCGGATCGTGGCTCGAAAAGAGAAACGCGACGCCGTGCGCGCGGTGAAGCTCCTCGAAGAGGTCGAGGAGGCGTGTCGCGGTCTCGGAGTCGACCGACGCCGTCGGTTCGTCGGCGAGGATGAGCAGCGGCTCGCCCACGAGAGCGCGCGCGACCGCGACGCGCTGCCTCTGCCCGCCCGACAACGCGTCCGGACGCCTGCCTTCGAGCCCCGCGAGTCCCACCGCCGCGAGCGCCGCGCGGGCGCGCGACGCGCACACGTCCTCCGGGAGTCCGCGGATCCAGAGCGCGAGCGCCACGTTCTCTTCCGCGGAAAGAACCGGCACGAGCTGCTGCGCCTGGAACACGAAGCCCAGCTTTTCGCGCCGGAGCCGAGCTCGTTCGCGCTCCGGAAGGCCCGAGACGTCGCGCCCTTCGAAGAGAAGGGTCCCGGAGTCCGGCACGTCGAGAAGGCCGAGGAGGTTCAGGAGCGTGGTCTTCCCGCTGCCCGACGGGCCGGCGATGGCGGCGAACTCCCCGGCCTCGAGCGCCAGCGTCGCGCCGGCGACCCCGACGACCTTCTCGCTCCCGAGGCGGTACGTCTTCGTGAGGCCGTGCGCCTCGAGGATCGGCACGGGCGAAGTATAGGGGCCGTCAATCGCGCGCGAGGCGCCGTGCATCCGCGACGAGCCTGTCGAAGCTCACGGTTTCTAGCCCGTCGTAGTAGCCCCGGATCTCCCGCTTCCCGTCCACGAGGACGAAGCGCGAAGAATGGAGGATCGGCTCCGGGTCGTCCTCGTGGCCGTCCTCGACGGCGAGCTTGAAGCCCTCGCCCGCGAGCGAGCGTATGGCCGGCCGGTCGCCGCTGAGGAACATCCAACGCTCCGGATCGGCGCGGTGCTGGCGGGAATAGGCGACGAGATCGGCGAGGCTGTCGCGCTCCGGGTCCACGTCGAAGGAGACGAACCGCACACCCGGCACGTCTTTCAGCTCGGCCGCGAGCGCCGACATCCGTTCGGACATCATCGGGCAGGAACCGCCGCAGCGCGTGAAGACAAAATCCGCGACCCAGGCCTTCCCTTCGAGGTCGCGTGCCGCGACTTCACGCCCGCGTTCGGAGACGAACGCGAAGTCCGGAACGCGCCCGAGGCGCGGCAGGTCGGCCGCGTGACCTCGGCCCATGAGCGCGGACACGAGCTGGTGCAGGCCCAGCATCCCGAGGACGGCGGCGGCGCCGACGCCCGTCACCCGGAGAGCTCTCACGGCGCCTTCTTCACGCGACTCACCACCCCAGCACGCAGGCGAAGACGAGCGGCGCCACGATCGTCGCGTCGGACTCGATGATGAACCTCGGCGTCTTCTCGCCCAGTTTGCCCCATGTGATCTTCTCGTTCGGAACCGCGCCGCTGTAGCTCCCGAGGCTCGTCGTGGAATCGCTGATCTGGCAGAAGTACGCCCACAGCGGCACGCCGTCACGCCGAAGGTCCTGGTGGAGCATCGGGACGACGCAGATCGGGAAGTCGCCCGCGATGCCTCCTCCGATCTGGAAAAAGCCGACGGGGGTCTTCGGCGCGGTCGCCGTGTACCACTCGGCGAGGGCCGTCATGTACTCGATCCCCGACCGCACCGTGTGGACGTTCGCGATCTCCTTTTCGATGCAGTGCGCCGCGAAGATGTTGCCGAGCGTCGAGTCCTCCCATCCCGGCACGAACATGGGCAGGTTCTTCTCGGCCGCCGCGAGGAGCCACGAATCCTTCGGGTCGATCTGGTAGTGCTTTTTCAGCCTGCCCGAAAGGAGGATCCGGTACATGAACTCGTGGGGGAAGTACCGCGTGCCGTCCCGGTCCGCGGCCTTCCACTCGTCGAGCACGGCCCGCTCGATCCGGCGGATCGCCTCCTCCTCCGGGATGCAGGTGTCCGTCACGCGGTTCAGGTGCCGCGCGTGAAGCGCGGTCTCCTCGGCGGGGCTCAGCTCGCGATAGTGCGGGATGCGCACGTAATGGTCGTGCGCCACGAGGTTGAAGACGTCCTCCTCGAGGTTCGCCCCCGTGCACGTTATGGCGTGGACCTTTCCCTGCCGGATCATCTCGGCGAGCGAAAGCCCGAGCTCGGCCGTGGACATGGCCCCGGCCATCGTCAGGAACATCTTGCCGCCGCCGGCGAGGAGCGCATTCCAGGCCTCGGCCGCGTCCACGAGGGTGGCGGCGTTGAAGTGGCGGAAATGGTGCTTTACGAACGCGCTGATCGTCATGGCGGGAGCATAGGAAGAAGACGTGTAGATGCCAAGCGAGATCCCGTAGGATCGGCGGCGTGAGCGCACCCGAGACGCTTCTCGTCACCGGCGCCGCCGGTTTCATCGGCGCCCGATTCGTGGAGACCTGCAACGCCCGCGGCGTGCCCGTCGTCAGCGTCGACCGCAAGGACGCGTTCGCGAGCCGGCCCGAGCACGCCCGGCTCGACTTCGGGACTCTCCTGGACATCGACGAGCTGGAAAGCTGGCTCTCGGAGTCGCGCCGCGACCTCGCGGGCATCGTCCACATGGGAGCGATCTCCGCGACGACCGAACGGGACGAGGCGCTCCTGACGCGCTTCAACCTGGACTACTCGAAGATGGTCTGGAATGCCGGGCGCCGCCTCGGCGTGCCCCTGGTCTACGCGTCGAGCGCGGCCGTTTACGGGGACGGCAGCCTCGGCTTCGACGACGCCGACGCCCTCGTGCCGCGGCTTCGGCCCCTCAACCCCTACGGAGAGTCGAAGCGCCGTTTCGACCTCTGGGCGCTCGAGGAGGCCGCGGCTGGCCGCACGCCCCCCATGTGGGCGGGTTTTCGCTTCTTCAACGTCTACGGTTTCGGCGAGCGCCACAAGGGCGGGCAGGCGAGCGTCGTCCTCCATGGCTACGATCAGGTGAAGGCGAACGGCGAGATCCGCCTCTTCGAATCGCACCGCGAAGGCATCCCCCACGGCCACCAGGCGCGGGATTTCGTGGATGTCTCCGACGCGGTCGAGGCGATCTGGTACGCGCTCAAGACACCGGTCGTGGCCGGCATCTACAACGTGGGAACCGGAAATGCGCGGACGTTTCTCGACCTCGCCAAGGCGGTGTTCGCCGCCCTCGACGTGCCGGAGCGGATCGTCTTCGTCCCCACGCCCCAGAACATCCGCGAGCGCTACCAGTACTTCACGGAGGCGAAGATGGAGCGCCTGCGCGCACAGGGATTCGAGAAGAAGCCGGTCTCTCTCGAGGACGGCGTCGACTGGTACGTGCGGCGGCTCGAGGCAGGGAGGGGGTGAGAACCCCGTGTCCCCCGTGCGGAGCTACGCCGTCGTCCGCGCACCTTCCGAGTGGGACCCCCCGCGACCCGAAGGCGCCGCCTGACTTCCCGAAGCGACGTGCCTCCGGTTCTTTCGAGGCTGCCCCTCGAGCGCTGAATCAGTCCTATGAAGTCGGGGTTGAGGCTGAGTGAGAGGGTCTCGCGATCGATCTCCCGAACGGAGATCAACGCCGCAACCGGTCTGCCATCTGCGGTGAAGACGAAGGACTCCCTCTTCGTCCCTTTCGCCAGCGTGAAGACCGCGGGCGGTGCCTTTTCAGCTCGATTGTCTTCATAGCTTCAGGACCTTTCCCGCGATCGCAACCGCCTCTCGTTCCTTGCGGCCAATGGCCAGAATCGAGACAAGCGGCACGGGTTCTCTCTCGACGTCGAAGTATACGCGGAGGGCTCCAAGCCGAAGCTCCCACGGCGAGATCGGAAAGCCCGGATACTACCTAGAACGATCCAATGTCAGCCCTTCGGCAGGTTCTACGCGGCGAAGTCCCCGTTCGGGAGCCGCCTCTACTGGAGACTCAGAAGCACAAGGATCTCGCCCTCACCTTCCGAAAGCGCTTCGAGCGCCTTCCCAATCAGAGTCCCGGGCCTGTGCATCTCGAAGCCAGCCAGCTTCGCCGGCACCGATTTCATCGCCAGCCCCGGCAGATCGCTCGTCACGAGCAGGTCTCCCATCCGGATCGCCCCGTTTGCCGCCGTCGCACGGACCTTCACCCGACCCGTCGTTGCCACCTTCGCCTTGTCTTCTCCAGCCTCCCCGAGCAGCAGCCCTGGCGTGTCCGTGACGACACCCGCGATCCGCGTGTCATATGCAGCGCTCGACGGCAGGATCGCATTCGACCGATTGCCGTCGATCACCACGACGGTTCCGGCCGGCACCACCCCCGACGACGGCACCCACTCCGCCACATCCTGATACTTCGCGTTTATGTTGCCGTCCACCGTGATACTCCCCGCCACGTGGAGCTTGTTGGTGGGCGTCGTCGTTCCGATGCCGACGTTGCCGCCCTGTGTGGCGAGTGTCGTTGTCGTTTGAGAGGACAAAGCTCCGAACCTGTTTGTGGGTGTTAGAACCACCTGAGGCGATCCTGTTGGTAACGCATCGACGACGGACCATCCGTCGAACCAGCCTGCTGCTTCTGCTAAGGTCTTTGTCGCCCGAACGTTGAAGCGCATGTAGTACGACGGCCCGTTTATGAAGATACTGACGTACCCCGACTCATTCGCGAGAGTTATTGAGGGCGGATTGAGGCTGCCGCCAGTGCTATACGCGGCGTGCGTCCAGCCGCCGTTGTACACGTACCATGACAGTTGCAGCCTCATCGTATCGCCGCTGCCGTACGCATACCCGACGAGGTCGATGATCGGCATCTGCACGTTGTCTACAAATGGTATCCGCGTGACGATCTTGTAACCGTTCGTCGGCGTGGCGCCGCCCCTGTATTCGAGAATGTTGTAGTACTCTGAGCCGACGTTCGTTCGTCCGCCAAGATTCGTCAACCCATTGACATCGAGCTTGGCCGCAGGAGTCGTAGTTCCAATCCCGACGTTCCCGATGCCTGAGATCCGCATCACTTCTGCGGCGGCGGTCGCGTTCGGTCGAGTCGAGAAGGCTAATCCCGTAGCCGTATACGGGGACGTAAAAGCGTTCTCGGGGATCGCCTGAATGGACGCGCCCACTCCCGTCCCGTTTTGTGAGGGGTCGTTCGTGTACCACTCGATCTTTCCAAGTGGGTCAATCGTCGGCCAGTTTGGATTTACCGCAGCCGTAGCGCTGTTTAGCCGAAGCACCGGCGCCATGTCGGCCGAAACGCTAAGAAGCGCTCCTGGCGTCGTGGTGCCGATGCCGAGCCTCTTGTTCGGGTTGTCCCAGAAGAGGCTCGCATCGGATAACAGGGGGTTCGTGCCGGCGCCGAAGAGAATGAACCCTTGCGTGAACGAGGTCTGGCCGGTCCCACCGCCGCTTACGGGCGTTTGCGCCAAGAGAGGCCAGCTCGCTACTAGGACGGTCGCGGCTCCCAGGCCGAGATTATGATGGATGCCGCTCCTCTTCATGCTGTCACCTCAATCGGCCTGCTGCCGAAGTGCGTCGAGTGGAATGTCTCACGCTTCAATTGATCGTGGCCAAAAATAGCTGCAATCATTTCAGTCTAGTCCGTATCTCCTGGATGTGTACTGCTCTTACGATCGTCACGCCGCCGGTCACTGGGCTGTTTGTATAGGTGGCCGTCGCAAGACCGAGAGCGGTCAGCGCCGGATCGAGGTTCGAGCGCAGCTCCTGAACGTGAACCGCACGCACGAACGTTCCAGCCCCGAGGCCGGGCTCGGTCCATTGGGCTTCGGTGAACCCCGCGCTCTGACGAACAGCCGCCACGGCCTGCCTCAGGTCCAGTATGTGCTGCGCCCGTATGAGCGTCACGTTGGCGACGAGCGGGTCATCCGCAAACGCCGCCGTGTAGGCGAGATCGCGATTGCTGTCAGCTGAACGAACGAGTAGGGCGTTTACGGCGACCACCTTGTAGACGTAAGCCGCTGACAGCGACACAGCCGAGTCGGTGTACGTTGTGGCAGTTACGTCTGGCAATACGCGAACGAAGGTGTTCGGCGCGGTCGAGGCCATCCGCCAGACTTCGTAGTGGTGGATCGAGCCGCCCGGCGCCACCCATGTCACAACCACCGAAGCGCCCGTAAACGTCGCGGTTGCGCCCGTCGGTGGGGCGGGGGCCGCCGGCGTGGCGGTGGGGGTCGGCGTCGGAGTAGCCGTGGGCGTTCGCGTCGGAGTCGCTGTCGGCGTGCGCGTCGGCGTCGGTGTCCGGGTCGGCGTGGCGGTAGGAGGGCCGGCAGTCGGTGTCGCAGTGGGGGTTTGAGTCGGCGTCGGCGTCGGAGGCGGCACCGTCAGCGTGGCTGTATACGGAGCTGCCTGACCATAGAGAAACACCCCGGGCCCATATGCGAATGCGCCCACGTTCGTGACGAGCGTCGCGGGGCCGGACGCGTTTACCGTCACAGTCGCATGCCCCCCCACGACCTTGCACGTCACCGTAAGTGCGTTCACGGCGCAATCCGAGCCGCTGGGCACACCCGCAATATTGCGCGGCATTACCGCCGTGACGAAGACATTCGTCCCTTGAGACGGCTGCCCCGAGACAGTGAACGTGTACGTGAGCAGGCGATAGGGGGGGCCGAAATCACTCGACCCCTCGCTTACCGACTGCGTCACGGTCAGGCTGTTTTGCGCGATGGCGTACAACGAAAACAGCGACGCTGCGACACACACTCCGAGGCCAACGCCCCAGCACAGGGCCGCCCCTCGCTCGCCGCTCCCGTAACTACTCATCGCCACCTCACACAGATCTGACCCCCGGCTCTTCTCTCAGCCCTTCCCTTCGCCATACCTCGGCTTGCGACGACTGGCGGCTCGGCAGATCTGAATCTCAAGCGCTTCGCCGCTCGCTCAACCACGCCTTGTAACGATCCCAGGCGGGATCAGGCTGCTGATCGTATTCGATTCGGTAACCCGGATGGAGAAGCTGCAAGCGCGCGAGGATGCCGCGGAGGTCGGTGCCAACCCTGAAATAGATGTAGTACTCCCGGATACCCCGAGTATCCAGGCGCCGCACGTAGACGGCGTTTCCCTGCCCAACCCCCTCGCGGAGCCGTAACAGGTCAGATTCGATTGCATCGAGAGCGTCCGTTTCGCTGGGATGCCAGTACGCTCCCCCAGGGTCCAGCCGACAGTAGACGCCGAACCAACCAAGCTCGGTGAGCTGGCCTGGCGGCAGCCGCGAAGCAAATCCAGTATCGAGGAGCACGCTGCCGCGTCGGCCCTCGACGGTGCTCTTATAGTGGCGCCAAGTCATGATTCACTCGATGCCGCGCGAATGTACTAACAACGCGGCGCGTCTGACTGCGGTGTGTGGTGAGCTGTGCCCACGCCCCACCGCGATGTTATTGAAGCGGATCACTCAGAGACCTTTATGCTTCTAAGAACTCGGCTCCACCAAGTCGTGGCCGTCGTGTGTTCCTGTCTCGTTAGCGGAACCTTGTTTGCTGCATCAGTCGGGCTGCCACCAAACTTCACCGGCGTCACTTCGTGAATCTGCTTCTCAACCAGTGATGGATCGGCTCTGTGAAGGGCGCGGTTTGCATTGTTCGCAGCCTGTCGCGCGGCCTGGTACTCCTCGCCCTGAAGAATCCGAACGGGTCCAACGGGCCTCGGCAGCGCCTCCGGATATTCCGCCCAGCGAATGATCGAAAACTCCCCAGTCGGAAGCTCCATGCCGGCCACCGGCATTATGGCTAGTGTGGGATCTCCGAGTAAGGTGTTCGTAGCTGCTGTTGCGACCTCGAACCAGTAGTTCCCGTTGGTCCAGGTGTCACGAAGGGATTGTGCATTGACCAGGCTGGAGAGAGTGCGGTTCTGATTCCCGAAGACGACCGATGCCTGTGCGGCCTCCGCCGAAAGCCGTACTACACGA
>JBGPDK010000062.1:0-17041 GCA_041482235.1 Thermoanaerobaculia bacterium
ACCGTTGCGCCATCCACGCGCGCAAGGGCGCCGCGGCGCTTTCCACGTCGCGCTCCGCATTGCTTCCGTACGCGTAGAGGTTTAGCCAGGCCATCACCGGACCGCCACAGTCGGCTGTGCCGAGGACCGCCGCGCCCGGGATGGGCGACTCCATGCGCACGACGACCGCGTGCGAGTCCGAGCGCTCCACGACTCCGGCGAAGGACGGTGACCCGGCGGATGCCTTCACACGGCTGCCGACGGCGGCTCCGGACAGACCGAGCGCTTCCTTCAACTCCGTGAAGACGCGGTCCGCCGGTCCTTCCGTCATGCCCGCAAGCTCCGCCATCGCGGCGCGCTGCCCCGCGAAGCCGGCGAGGTAGACGCGCAGCACCTGCAGGAAGGCCGGCCAGCCGGACTCCAGACTCTCCAGCTGTCCGTCCCAGTCGGCAGCGTCGGTGAAGAGGCTGGTGACCAGACGCACGACGCACGTGCCGCCGGAGCGCGCCTCCACGGTGATCTCGGTGGCGAGCGCCGGCGCGCCGGGCATGTAGTTCGGGGCCTCGCACGCGAAGCGGTGCGGCGGCTGCCACCCGGTCACCACGCCCTTCGACTCGCCGCCGCCCATGTAGTGGACGACGGCTCCGCCCTTGCGCTCCTCGATCTCGGCGCGCGTGAACCACGCGGTCGTGCCGTTGCCGGTGGCGATGGCCTGCCACACTTCCTCGGGCGTGCCGGGCACCTCGATCTCGAGCTGGATGAACCGCTTTCCGGGTTCCTTCAGGATGGACATGGAGCCTCCTCTTTCTTCTTTTCGATCGGCATGGGGTGAGCTGCCACCACGAGCCGGTGCCAGCGCCCGCCCGGCGCCGAGGCGTCGTGGTAGCGCGCGACGAGGTCCGTGACGGCGGCGGTGAGCTGATCGGTGAACGCCGCGCGCTCGGCGGCGGAGCGGAATCGGATCTCGGTGTCGAGCGCGAGCGTGGGCAGCCTCTTGCCCGTCTCGTCGGCCTTCCTCGCGAGGGCTGCCACCTCGTGCACGAGGCGGGCGGCCAGCGCGACGAGGTAACGCGCGGACAGGCGATCCCGCGTCTTACCGGGATCGCACGCCGCGTGCCCCATGGCCGAGGGCGAGACGACGTACGACGTCGCGGTCGCTTGCACGAAGCGCTCGGTCAGGCCGCCCCAGCGGCGCTCCTCGACCTGTTTCACGAGGCCGTGCGCCTCCAGGAGACGCAGGTGGTAGTTCACTTTCTGGCGGGCGAGGCCGACGCGCGGCGCGAGCGTGGCCGCCGAGCCGGGGGTCGCGAGCTCGGCCAGGAGACGCGCGCGCACGGGATCGAGGGCAACGATGGCCGCAGCCGGATCCTCGATGACGTCGACGTCCATGACCGGGATTCCAGCATTGACGATAAAAGTTGTCAAGCCCCTCCATCTCGAATCGGCTGCATCTGACGTAAGACTAAAAACGCCGCCTCTGCCGGCGGCGTGTATGTCATTTCGGATTCAATGGTCGGGACGGTGGGATTCGAACGCGCGACCCTTGAACCCCTGTGGCCGCTAGCCTGCTTCGCTGAGCCAGTCTGGCGGAAGGGCGGGGACGTCTTCCCAACCCGGTGGGGCGCTGGTTCCCAGCCAGCGCAGAGCCTCGTGGGCGCTGCGGAAGACCTCGACGCTGTCCGGGACCGATTCGCGCAGGGCCTCGTACATCCGAACCATCCCGAAAAGGGAATCCGAGGAGCCGGAGACGAACGCGCGCCGAGCGCCGACGCCAAACGGCGATACCACGGCGACTTCGCGGACACCTGCGGAAGTGAAGGCGAGAGTCGCTTCGCGGAGATCATAGAGTTGGGCGAAAGAGGGCTGAAACCGAGGATCACTCTTCAGCGCATGAGCCTGCGCGAGGATCATCGCATCCGTGACCACGCCCCAGCCGCGGGTATAGACGAACCGGGATTCCGGAAGAATCGTGTAGGAGCACGGCATGACAGATCGGTCACGGCATGATTGGACGCATTCGCCCGAAATCAGTGGTCGGGACGGCGGGATTCGAACCCGCGACCCCTTGAACCCCATTCAAGTACGCTACCAGGCTGCGCCACGTCCCGACCGAGGACAGCATCGAAGAGCGGAAGCCCTTCGGGGGTAGCGGTTTATACCATGCCGCCGACTGTGACGCCGCGCACAGAATTCGCGTGGTCCGGTATGCGATTTGCGGCAGCCTCCACGCCACAGGAGGGTCAAATGGAAGAACTGAAAAAAATGCCACTGGGAACGGGATGGACCCGGGCCATCGTGGCCGCGGGCGCGCTCACTGCTCTGCTCGCGGCCGGGGGCTGCTCGTCGAAGCAGGAGCGCGACCAGCTCCGCGTCGAAAAGCAGCAGCTCGCCGACGAGAAGCAGAAGCTCGCGGACAAGCTGCAGTCCATCCAGTCCGAATCAGCCGAGGCGAACGCGACGCTGGAAGAAGTGCAGAAAGGTCTCGAGGACATCCGCGCCAAGGAGCTGAAGGTCATTCAGTCGTCTATTCGCGTGGCCCAGGAAGGGAACGCGAAGGGCGAGCGCCGCGATCGGCTCGACGCGGAGATCCGGATGGTCCGGGACGCGATCCGCCAGAACCTGCAGAAGCTCGCGCGGCTCGAGAAGACCAACAAGGCAAACGGTGTCCAGATGGCGTCCCTCGCGCAGCTCGCGGACGAGCTGAAACGGTCGCTCGAGGAGAAGGCGACCATGGTCGCCGCGCTGGAGAGCCGGGTCGGTGACCTCTCGAAGACGATCGAGACGCAGGCGACGAGCCTCGCGGAGAAGGAAACGGCCATCCACGAGGGGGAGACCCAGATCGCGCAGAGGACGAAGGAGCTCAACACGGCCTACGTGGCCGTCGCCGGAAAGAACCTCCTGAAGGCGAAAGGCGTCGTCGAGAAGAGGGGTTCGGTCCTCGGCCTCGGCGGCCGCTGGATCGAGACCGGCAAGTTCGACCCGGGAGTGTTCCGCGAGATCGACGTCACCACGGAGCTGGAGGTACCGATCCCCGCGCCCGCGAGCAAAGTGCGCATCGTCACGGGACAGCCTGCGGCAAGCTACGAGATCGTGGACGGCGGCCCGAACTCGAGGTCGTCGAAGCTCGCGGTCAAGGACCCGACGGCGTTCTGGAAGGGGGACCGCTTCCTGGTCGTGATGATCCCCGACTGAGCGGGCGCGCGTCAGCCGCGCGAAAGGATCTCGAGGATCTCCTTGAGCTCCGCGACGACGCGCTCGATCCGGGGATCCGGTGCCTGCGCCACGCCGGCCTTGGCCGGGGCGACGCCCGAGGTCGCTCCCGCCGGGGCCGGCTGGCTTCCGACGGGCGAGGTCTCGACGAAAAGCGGCAGGCCCACTTTCGACGTGGGCCGCGCGCGCGCGGGCACCTTTTCCGAGGGCCTTCCGCTCCTCTTCGGTTCCTCGCTCCTGGAGTCGTCGAGCGGCACGACGGCGGGGTTCGTGTCCGCCGGTCCCGCGCCCGACGCCTCGCTCTCGAGGCGCTTCTTGGCGCCCGCGATCGTGTAGCCCTCGTCGTAGAGCAGCCGCTTGATCCGCCCGATGAGATCCAGCTCGCGCGCGCTGTAGGTGCGCGGGCCCTGGACCGACCGGTCCGGCGCGAGGACGGGAAACTCCGACTCCCAGTAACGGAGGACGTAGGGCTGCACGTCCGCGATGCGGCAGACGTCCCCGATCTTGTAGCGGACCTCGGTGTTTTCGCTCGTCGTCGGCGTCATTTCGTCAGCAACTTCGTCACGCTCTTTTAGCACATCGACGGGCCGATCCGAAGGGTCAGTCGTCCTTCTTCACCACGAATTTCAGCGGCACGCCGTTCAGGCTCCACTTCTCTCGGATGCGGTTCTGGAGGAAGCGCTCGAAGGAGAAGTGCAGCGCCTCGGTCCGGTCGGCGAAGAGGCGCACGAGCGGCGGCTCTGCGCCCACCTGCACGGCATAGCGGATCTTCAGGTCGCGGCCCGAGCGCGAGCGGGGCGACTCGCGCTCGAAGGATTTCTGCAGCAGGCGGTTCAGCTCGCCCGTTCCCATCCGCGTGGCGAACCGTTTCGCCAGAGCGTCGGCCTCGGGGAGGAGGCGCTGGACGCCCTTCCCCGTCGTGGCCGAGAGCGGCAGGAACGGAGCCTTGCGCAGAAAGATGAACCGGCGCTCGACGTCGTGCTTGAGCTCCGCCGTCACCGTGCGGTCCTTCTCGATGAGATCCCACTTGTTCGCGACGAGCAGGACGCCGCGGCCGGCCTCCTCCGCGTAGCCCGCGATCGTCGCGTCCTGCGCCGTGATGCCCGCGGAGGCGTCGAAGACGATGACGACGAGGCGCGCCCGGTCGATGGACTTTCGGGCCGCGACGATCGAGAGCACCTCGGCCGAATCCGTCGTCTTGCCCTTGCGGCGGATGCCCGCGGTATCCACGAAAACGTATTCGCGGCCGCCGCGCGAAAGGCGCACGTCGATCGAGTCGCGCGTCGTGCCGGCGATCTCCGACACCATGACGCGGTCCTTTCCGGCGAGCGCGTTCACGAGCGAGGACTTCCCCACGTTGGGGCGGCCCACGATCGCGATCGGGAGCGGCTCCGTGCGCGTGTCCGGGTCCAGATCGGCGGGAAGGGCCTCCTCGATCGCCTCGAGAAGCTCGTCCGCGCCCGTGCCGTGCAGCGCCGAGACGCCCACGACCTTCGGGAAGCCCAGCGCGAATCCGTCCGCGAGCGATTCGGCCGCGGCCTTCGTGTCGCACTTGTTCCACGCCACGACCACCTGCTTACCGAGCGCGTGAAGCCGCTTGGCCAGGCGCTCGTCCTCGGGCAGGCGCCCGGCCACGCCGTCCAGGACGAAGAGGATGAGATCGGCGTCCGCGACTTCCGCGAGCGCCCGGTCGCTCGTCCACTCGGCGAAGCCGCCCGCGGCGTCGAGGTCCAGCCCGCCCGTGTCGACGAGCGTGTAAGGGCGTCCAGACGGGGTTTTGGCCGTCATCTCGAGGGCGTCGCGCGTCATGCCCGGACGGTCGTGCACGAGCGCCCGCCGCTCGCGCGCGAGCCGGTTGAAGAGGGCCGATTTCCCGACATTCGGGCGGCCGACTAGGACGACGCGGAAGCTGGTCACGGCGTCAGCGTCGCCGCCGCGTCCGCCCGCGCGGAGCCGGAGACGGCCGGCGGCCGCGCCCCTGCTGCTGCTTTTGAATCGCCTCGACGCGGCTCCTCCGCCTTGGCGGGGCGCTCTCGCCCACGGGCACGAAGTCGAGGCCGCGCTTCTCGGCATCGGCCTTGACGAGCTTCACGCGCAGCCGGTCTCCGAGGCGGTAGATGCGGCCCGTCGAAGAGCCCACGAGACGGTGCTCGACGTCCTCGTAGCGGTAGAAGTCGTCCCCGAGCGACGAGATGGGGACGAGCCCGTCGACGTAGATGTCCTCGAGCGTGACGAAGAGGCCGAAGCCCACCACCGCCGACACGTACGACCAGAATTCCTCGCCGACACGCGACGACAGAAACACGAACTTCTTCCACGACACGGCCTCGCGCTCGGCCGACTCGGCCCGCCTCTCGCGCGCCGAGCAGTGCGCCGCCGCCTCGTGGAACCAGCGCGTGCGGCCATCCGCGACTTCGGCGGCGGGCGGGCGGCGCGCCGCGAGCCACTCCACGAGCGCCCGGTGGACCAGCAGGTCCGGATAGCGCCGGATGGGCGACGTGAAATGGCAGTAATGCTTCGCCGCGAGCGCGTAGTGCCCCCGGCATTCCTCGGAGTAGATGGCCTTCTTCTGGGAGCGCAGGACGAGATCCGAGACGAAGCGCTCCTCGGGCTTTCCCGCGGCCTGGTCGAGAATGGCCTGGAACGTGGCGGGCGTGACCTCTTCCTCGTCTTCGGGAAGGTCGTAGCCGAGCGGGCCGAGCACGACGCGGAGGTCCACGAGGCGGCTCTCGTCCGGGCGGTCGTGCACGCGGTAGAGAGCGGGCGTCGGAACGAACTCGAGATGCTTCGCGACCGCCTCGTTCGCCGCCAGCATGAACTCCTCGATGAGCCGATGCGCCTCGTTGCGCACGGCTCGCACGATCGCGACGACGTCGCCCGTCTCGCCCAGGATCACGTCGGCGTCCGGCAGGTCGAAATCGAGGGAGCCGCGGCGGGATCTTTTTGCTCGGAGAAGACCCCCAGCCCTATGGGCCACGCGGAGCATGGATGTGATGTCCGGAGAGAACGAAGATTTCTTAGAAGGTGAAGAGTCTAAGAAATCGTCAATTAGCTTTCCTACCTGCGTGTAAGTCATCCTCGCTCGACTCTTGATCAGGCTTCTGAAGAACTCTGCCTTTACAGTCTCCCCGTGTTTGTCGAGCGTGAGCACCGCCGAGACGGTGCGACGCTCCTCGTTCGGGCGAAGGGAGCAGAGATCGTTCGAGAGGCGCTCGGGGAGCATGGCGATGGCGCGGTCGGGGAAATAGACCGACGTGCCGCGCTCGAACGCTTCGGCGTCGAGGGCGCTACCGACCGGCACGTAGTGCGAGACGTCCGCGATGTGGATACCGATGCGAAATCCGCCGCCGGGCGCCTCTTCCGCCTCGATGGCGTCGTCGAAGTCGCGCGCGGTCTCGCCGTCGATCGTGACGATGGTGCGGCCCGTGAAGTCCGCCCGCAGCTTTCGCTCGTCGGTCCCGACGACTCCGCTCGAGGCCTCGGCTTCGGCGACGACCGTTTCGGGATACTTCCGCGGGATTCCCCACTTGCGGGCCACGACCTCGACGTCGACGCCGGGGTCGCCCTCGAACCCGATGACCTCGAGGACTTCGGCGAGGGCGAGGCGGCGGTCGTCGGGATACGCGGTGATCCGCGCTTCCACGAAGATGCCGGCGGGCGCGGCCAGGTCCTTCCCGTCCGGCACCGCGAGCCGGGCGTCGATCCGGCGGTCGAACGGCACGACGAACGTGCCCTCGGCGGAGCGCGCGATCTTCCCGACCACGGTCTCGCGGCGCCGCACGAGGACCTTCACGACGACACCCGGCGGGCGCGGCGTGAAACGAGGCGGCCGTCCCTTCGCCGCCCCCTTCGGCGCGGCCTTCGGCGCGGCTTTCGGCTCTTCGACGCGCACGAGGACGACGTCGCCGTCCAAGGCGCTGCCGAGGGCGGTCACGGGAGTGTCCGGGATGCCCGGCTCGCCGGAGAGAAGAAAGGCGCGGCCCTCGCCGCGGATCGCGAGCGTTCCGGCCCGAAAGTCGGTGAATTCGATGCGCGACAGCTTCTCGCCCTTGACGCGGACGATCTCACCGCGGCGCTCGAGGTCGGCGACGGCCGCCCGGAGCGCAGCCACGGACGCCTCGGAGGGCAAGGAGCCAAGGATTCTCTGCTGAAGATCGGAGAAGGGCAGGATTCGCGAGCCGCGAGGATGAAGCGCGTCGAGAATCGCTCTTGTCAGTTTAGGATCGTTCATTTCTGCTTAGAAGGTAAGAATACCGGGGCGCGGCTCGCGGCGCCGCGGCCCCTCTTCACCTTCTAAGAAATCCCCGATTCTCGCGTCTCGTAGTTCCGCACGACGGCGATCCCGGACTGGTCGTCCTTCCGGTCGTCGACCACGTAGGTGATGAAGGTGAACTTCCCCTCCACCGTCTGCTTCTTCCCGCTCGCGACGCGGAACGTATAAGCGTCGAACTCTTTCACATCGCAGGACCCGATCCGGTAGTTCGGCATTCGCGTCGGGAAGAGCGCGTAGTCGCTGCAGCCCGACCTGTCGGGCTTGGCCGCGAGGGCGACCGCCGAGCCAAGTAGGAAAACGAGAATGGCGAGACGGGCTTTCATCATCGATCTCCTCCTGCCAGGTGCGGTTTTCGCCGCTTCTGTTTCCGAAACGCCCAGTCTAGACCGGCGGAGTATCCGCGTGTTTCCGACGTAAACCGTTGATTTCGTCGGGTCGGTGGCTGGGGGAATGGTGCGAAAGGGGGGACTCGAACCCCCACAGCCGGTAAGGGCTACAAGGTCCTGAGCCTTGCGCGTCTACCAATTCCGCCACTTTCGCGCGAAGCGGCAGGATAAAGCCCGCGCCAACCCGCGTCAAATCAGCGGCGAAAGCCCGCACGCTCTCGCTCGGTCACGAAAGCGTCGATGCGAACCTGGTCCTCTTCGGAGATCTCCGTGAACCTCAGGCCGTATGCCGGGTGGAAGTGATCGGGCTGGCTCGTCCGCCGCATGATCCGGCCCTTCGCGTTCAGGGGTTTCTGATCGTCGGACAGGAAGAACTCGATCTCCACGATGCGCCCGATCTCGATGGCGCTCTCGAACTCGGCAAGAAGCCCGTTCCCCGAGACGTTCAGCGTCTTGCCGAAGACGAGCGAGCCGTCGGCACGACCGCCGCGAACGCGGGCCACCGTGTTCAGCTCGCGCCGCGCCGGGATGAGCGTGAGGCGTTTCGTCTTGTCGAGAAGCTCTTCGGGGGGGAACGGGGCGAGCAGGAAGTCGCTCACCCCCGGCACGAGCGCTTCCTCGAGGTGCGGCTCGCCCGTCGGCACGACGAGCATCATCGAAACGGTCCGCCAGTGCACCTGTTCGCGCAGCTTCCGACAGGCGGCCACACCCCCTTCCGGCGGGAAACCGTTGTCCAGGATCACTAGGTCCGGGACCTTCTCGGCCGGGATGGAGAGGAGGTCCTCGAGCCGTTCGGCGGCGACGACCGAGTAGCCCGCCGCCTCCAGCGAAGCGGCCGCGCCCCGCAGGAGCCCCGCCGGCGCACCGGCGAGCGCGACCTTCTTCTTCACGAAGAGGCCGGAGCCGCGCGGAAAGGTGCCGGAGTCCATCAGGCGAGCCCTTGCTTCACGGTCACCGCGCAGCGCGCGACCGCGCCCCCCTCGGCATCGCGCACGACGCCTTCGAACTTGACGGTGTCGCCGAGCCGCCCCGCGATCGCCACGTCCACCGTCAGAACATCACCCGGCTCGGGCAGGCGCTCGACCGAGAATCCGGAGATGCCGGCGAGGAAGCCCTTGCGTGAGAGCGCCGGATCGCCGCCCTCGAGAAGAAGGGCCGACTGCGCCACGAGCTCGGCGAGCGCTGCCCCCGGAAACCCCGTGGCCCTCACCGCCGCGCCGTCGGCCGTCACGGACGCCCGCACGCGGCCCTGGGCGGGGCCGGTCCGCTCGATCACCCGGTCCGCGAAGCGAAAGGGAAACGTGTGCGGCAGGGGCTGAAAGTTCACGCTTTCAGGCCGCCTTCTCGCGCACGAAGTCGCACAACGCGTTCACGGAAGCGAACGCCTTCACGCCCACCTCCTCGTCCTGCACCTTGATGCCGAACTCCTTCTCGACGCCGAGCACGAGCTCGAGCGCGTCGATCGAGTCCAGCCCCAGGCCCCCGTCTGCGTCGCCGAAGAGCGGCGCGTCGTCGGGAATGGTCGCGGGGTCCATTTCGAGCTTGAGCTGGCGGACGATCAGCTCCTTCACTCTTCTCTTCAGGTCGTCTGGCAACAACGTACTCTCCTCCCGGGTTGGCCGGAGCCGAAGAGTATACGAGCGCAGCCCCCGGATGCGCTCTTCAGCCGACAAAGCCGCCGTCGATGCGGATCGTCTGACCCGTGAGGTAGCCCGCGCCGTCCGTGCACAGGAACGAGACGAAGGGCGCGATGTCCTCGGGCCGGCCGAAGCGCTGCACGGGAACGCGCTTCAGGAAATCCTCGCGAGCCTCCTTCGTGAGGAACGAGATCATCTCGGTCTCGACGAAACCGGGGGCGACCGCGTTCACCGTGACGCCGAACGCGCCGACCTCGGCCGCGAGCGACTTCGTGAAGGCGACGAGCGCTCCCTTGGCGGCGGAGTAGTTCGTCTGCCCGGCGCTGCCCGAGAAGGCCGCGAGCGACGAGATGTTCACGATGCGACCCCACCGGCGTCGCAGCATCCCGCGCATCACGGCCTTCGTCATGCGATATGTGCCGCCGAGAGCGGTGTCGATCACGAGGTTCCAGTTCGCATCCGGCATGAGCGCGAAGAGGCCGTTCTTCAGAACGGCGGCGTTGTTCACGAGCACGTCCACGCCCTCGCGCTCCCTGTCGAGCCGGTCGGCGAGAGCCGCGATGTCGGCCGGGGACGTCACGTCGGCCTTCGCGGCCTCCGCGCTTCCGCCGGCCGCCCGAATCGCGGCGGCGGCCTCTTCGGCTCCCGCCGCGTCCGCGCGATACGTGAGAACCGCGTGGTATCCGTCCGCGGCGAGCCGCTCGCCGATGGCGCGGCCGATGCCTCGCGACGCGCCGCTGACGAGGGCGACGCGCGTTCGAACCAGGGGGTTCGGAGAGTTCATCTGGTTTCGGACCCTCGCGGATCCTGCTTTGCCTCGACAAGGGCTGCGATGGATTTCTCCTTGAAGGGGAAGAGAGGAGGAGGGGCGAGCGATTTGGCGAACACCTCGATCGCCCCCGGATCTTCCAGCGCCGGCTGCGCGATCTTCGCGTCGCGGAGCGTCCAACGCGTCATCTTCGTGAGGGCGTCGCCCGGCCCCACCTCGGCGAAGCGGCGCAGCCCGCTCCCGTGCATCGCCTGAAGCGTCGGCGCAAAGAGCGACGGTCTGCAAATTTGCTTAGAAAGTACGAGGGCAGCCTCCGAAGCATCTGCCACCCGGCGTCCCAGCATGGGAGCGAAGAGAGCGGCCTGTGGCTGCTTTACCCTCACACCCCTTTCTAAGAAACTTTGCAGGCCATTGCATACAGCACTCAGCTTGCTCGAGTGCATCGGGGTATTGATCGGAAGCAAATCTGTCTTCAGCGCCTTCGGCCGTAGCGCCTCGACCGCCGCGGCGACGAGCGCCCGTTCGCCCGTGAGGACGAACTGCGCCGCGGCATTCTCCGTCGCGATCGCGAGGCGCGCGCGGTCGGGCGTGAGCGCCGCGAGCGCACCCTCGACGGCCGGGCGCCCCAGGCCGATGACGTATGCCATCGCGCCGTCCAGCTCGCCCCGCCTCGAGGCCTCGGACATGAGGCGCTCGGCCTCGAGGAGAACGTCGAGAGCGGCCCACCTCTCGAGCGCGCCCGCGGCCACGAACGCGGCGTACGTGCCGAGGCTGTACCCCGCCACGGCCGCCGGCTCGAGGCGGCGGATGCGGCGCAGCGTCTCGAGCGCCGCGAGCGAGACCGAAAAGACGCCGACTTGCGCGGGCAGGTCGTCGTGGAGGTCCTTCGCACCCTCACCGAAAAACGTGTCGGCGATGCGCACTCCGGAGCGGCGGGAGATTTCTTCGAATAGAGAAGACGCGAAGTCGTACCGCCGGGCGAACGCCTCCCCCATCCCGGCCTTTTCGGACAACTGACCCGGGAAAAGGGCCGCGAAGGCGGACGAGGATGCCCCCCTGACGACGAGAGGAGCGTTCACGCGGCGACTCCGTCTCTCTTCCCACTCACAGAAGTCTTCTTTTCTGTATTCCCATTCGCAGAAATCTTTTCTTCTTTCTTGTCTTCCATCCGAACGGATGAGATGGGCCCGAAGCGATGGCGCGCGAGCAGACGGCGCCAGCGCCCTTCCGTCCGCGTGCGGCCCGCGAAGTGCACGAGACGCTCAATGGGAGAGAGGCCCGGCATCGGCGGGTGGGCACCGTCGAACTCCCACGGATGCGCATAGAGGACAGGCGGGACGCCGCCTCTGAGGGCCCGCTCGATCGCGGCGGAAACGCGGCTCTCGCGCGTGAGGCGCGCGCACACGCCGCCGCCCCACATCGCGCGGAAGCCGAAGAACGTGCCCATGAGCGGCGGAACCTCGAGAATCGGGCCCGAGGCGGTTTCGAGCGTCGCGGGCCGCGCCGGATTCGAGGGCCGGCCCACCGGCGGCGCGGTGGTGAGCGAGGAGTCGAGCGTGAAACCTTCCTCGACGAGGACCTCGAAGGCCGGGTTCGCGGCGCTCTTCATCGACCACTCCGGCGCCCGGAAGGACGTCACGGACTTTTCCACGATCTCTTGCAGCGTGTCGCGGCTCCTCCTCAGGTCCTCGCGGAACTCCTCGGGTGTCATCTCGAAGACGCGGCGGTGGAGGTCGCCGTGACAGGCGATCTCGTGCCCCGCGTCCGCAATCCGCCGGACGAGCGACGGGCTCTGCCGGGCGATCCAGCCGAGGACGAAGAACGTGGCCGTGGAGCCCGTCCCGTCGAGGAGCGCGAGGATGCGTTCGACCCCGGCGTCGACCCGCTTTTCGCGCCCCGCCCAGGTGTTCGGGTCCGAATAAGCGGGATGCCCGCAGACATGGAACCAGTCCTCGACATCGACGGTCAGGATGGGAGAGACGGACACCCGGGGATTATGACGCGTGCGACGGACGGATCACGACAGATCCGAGTCGAGCGTCTTGTAGTAAACGCTCAGCCACGACGTGACCCACGTGTCCCGAAACGGCCGGTAGTGCGAGCGGGCAGGGCCGTAGATCGTCTTCACAGGCACGGTCGCGAAGCGCTCGACGTAGGGGGCGGCCTTGATGAGGATCTCGTTCTCGATGGAGTAGCGATTCGCGCGGAGCCGCAGACGTCGCAGCAGGCGGCTCGCGATCAGGCGGTAGCCCGACTGGCCGTCCTCGATCGGCAGCCCCGTCATGCGAGACAGCACCCGGTCGCCGATCGTGTTCGCCCAGTAGTTCTTCCTGGGAATCGGAGAGGCATCCTTGAGGCGCGATCCCACCACGAAGTCCGCGCCCGAGCGTGCGGCCGCGAGCAGCGCCGGAAGGTCGTCCGGATCGTGTTGGCCGTCGGCGTCCACGAACGCCACGTGCGTGACGCCGCGCGCGAGGAGGTCGGCGAGCCCGTCCCTGAGAGCGCGGCCCTTCCCCCCGTTTTCCCTGCGTTCGAGAACCCGCGCTCCGGCGGAGAGGGCCTCGGCGGCCGTGCCGTCGGCGCTCCCGTCGTCCACAACCAGGACCTCCGCCAGATGCGCGCGGAGGCCCCGCACGACGCTGCCGACCGTGCCGGAGCAGCGGTACGCGGGGACGAGAGCGGCTGGACGGAAAGCCTCGGGGCCGCCCCGCAGGAAATGTGAACGATCGCCTGACATGCGAATGAGGGGTTGACGAACGCGCCTACTTTGTGAAAAGTATCACGAGCGACGCATGGGCACTCCGCTGGCCTTCCTGCCGATTCTGCTCATGATGGTGGGCGCGGTCGGCGTTGGCGTCCTGCTCCTCGTCCTCAACACGCTGATCGGCCGCAAGGTGCGCACGGTGCGGAAGCTCTCGCCCTACGAAAGCGGAATGCCGCTGCTGGACGACAGCCACAAGCGCATCAGCATCAAGTTCTTCATCGTGGCGATGATCTTCATCCTGTTCGACGTCGAGGCCGCGTTCCTCTACCCGTGGGCTGTCGTGTTCCGGCAGGGCGGCTGGCCGGTCTTCGTCGAAATGCTCATCTTCGTCTTCGTCCTCTTCCTCGGGTTCGCCTACCTCTGGAAGAAGGGCGCGTTCGACTGGGATTGACGTGAGCGGTGGATCCAATGTCCCCGTGGCCGAACAGGCCGGGAATCCGCGCGTGGGCGAGCACGGCGCGCTTTCGTGCGGCCGGGCGCTCTCCTTCTCGAGCGAGGCGCGCTTCGAGTTCGAGCACCTGCTCTCCCGCTACCCCACGAAGCAGGCCGCGCTGCTTCCGACGCTCTGGCTCGCGCAACGCGAATGGGGCTGGATCTCGCGCGAGGCCGTGGATTACGTCGCGACCGTTCTCGAGCTGTCGCCCGCTTTCGTCTGGGGCGTCGTGACCTTCTACACGATGTACAACCGGGCGCCGGTCGGCAGGCACCTCATTCAGGTCTGCACGTCGATCTCCTGTCACCTGAACGGCGCCAGCGAGGTCTATGCGGAATGCCGCAAGCGCCTCGGCGACCTGAAGCCGGGCGAGACGACGCCGGACGGGAAGGTCACGGTCGTCGAGGTGGAGTGCCTCGCGCAGTGCGACAAGGCGCCCGCCGTGATGGTCAACGACGACGACCACTTCGTGATCACGAAAGACAAGCTCGAGGCCTTCCTCGGGAGCCTGAAGTGAGCGGCCTTTCGCCCATCGAGCCGGTTCTCCTCGCCCGCCTCGGCAGGCCGGATTCGGCGTCGATCGAGACGTACCTCGCGGACGGGGGCTATGCCTCGTGGAAGAAAGTGCTGGCCGGCTCGAAATCGGGCGAGTGGACGCCCGCGAAGGTCACGGACCTCGTCAAGGCTTCCGGCCTGCGTGGCCGCGGCGGCGCCGGCTTCCCCTGCGGCATGAAGTGGACGTTCGTGCCGCCGAAGGAGAAGCGCGGCGGCAAGCCCGTCTACCTTCTCTGCAACGCCGACGAGTCCGAGCCCGGCACGTTCAAGGACCGGCTCCTCATGGAGACCGATCCGCACCAGGTGCTCGAAGGGATGATGCTCGCGAGCTTCGCTCTCGACGTGAAGCACGCCTACCTCTACATCCGGGGCGAGATGGTCCACGTCGCCGAGCTGCTCAACAAGGCGGTCGCGAGCGCCTACGCGAAAGGCTTCCTCGGAAAGGACGTCCTCGGCTCGGGGCTGGACCTCGACGTCACGATCCACCGCGGCGCGGGCGCGTACATCTGCGGCGAGGAGACGGCGCTCATCGAGAGCCTCGAGGGCAAGCGCGGGCATCCCCGCATCAAGCCGCCGTTCCCGGCGGTGTCCGGCGTGTGGGGCTGCCCCACGGTCGTGAACAACGTCGAGACCCTCTGCTGCGTCAAGCACATCCTCGACCGCGGCTCCGACTGGTTCAAGTCGATCGGCCGCAACGAGAAGAACACGGGTCCGAAGCTCTACTGCATCTCGGGCCACGTGGAAAAGCCCGGCGTCTACGAGGCGCCGATCGGCGTCCCCTGGGAGACGCTCCTTGCGATGGCAGGCGGCGTCAAGGGCGGGCGGAAGATCAAGGCCGTGATCCCGGGAGGCGCGTCGGCGGCGATGCTCACGGCGAAAGAGGTCGAGAACCTGCCGATGGACTTCGACGGCGTGGCCGCCGCGAAGTCGATGCTCGGCTCGGCCGCGATTATCGTGATGGACGAGACGACGGACATCCCGAAGGCCGTGGCGAACATCGCGAAGTTCTTCGCGCACGAGTCCTGCGGCCAGTGCACGCCCTGCCGCGAGGGCACGCCCTGGCTCCACAAAATGCTCAAGCGCGTCGTGAACGGCGAGGGAAAGAAATCCGACCTCGACCTCCTCCTCCAGATCGCGAGCCAGATGGGCAACGGCATGACGATCTGCGTCTTCGCGGACGCCGCGATCGCCCCGGTGCTCTCGGGCATCTCGAAGTTCCGCGAGGAGTTCGACGCGTACATCGCGAAATCCAACCATCCGGATTTCGCGCTTGCTGCGACGGAAGAGTTGACGAATAAAGTGGCTCAGAGAACGGCGGCAGGGATTCACTCGTAATGGCGAAGGTAACCGTAGACGGCAGGGTCGTCGAAGTCCCGAACGACGCGAACGCGCTCGAGGCGTGCCGCGCGGCGGGCGTCGACGTGCCGCACTTCTGCTATCACCCGCGCCTGTCCATCGTCGGCCAGTGCCGCATGTGCATGGTGGAGGTCGAGGGCGTGCCGAAGATCCAGGCCTCGTGCACGGTGCCCGTGCGCGACGGAATGGTCATCAAGGCCTCGACGGAGAAAGCTCTCGCCGCGCGCAACGCGACGATGGAGTTCCTCCTCATCAACCATCCCCTGGACTGCCCGATCTGCGACCAGGCCGGCGAGTGCAAGCTGCAGGACAACGCCGTGGGCGCCGGGCTGCCGGTCTCGCGCACGTCGGAGCAGAGGCGGCAGTTTCCCGGATACGACCGCACCCCGATCGGCCCGCACGTGATCGCGGACATGACGCGGTGCATCCAGTGCACGCGCTGCGTTCGCTTCTGCGAGGAGATCACCGGGACGGGCGAGCTGACGTTCGTCGAGCGAGGCGGACACACGTTCGTCTGGACCCACGAGGGTCATGCGCTCGACAACGACCTCTCTTCCTGCGCGGCCGACGTCTGCCCCGTGGGCGCCCTCACGACGAAGGAGTTCCGCTTCCGCAAGCGCGTCTGGTGGCTCGACAAGACTCGCTCGGTCTGCGACGGCTGCGAGATCGGCTGCAACATCTCTATCGAGCACCGCGACCGCGTCGTCTACCGCTTCCTCCCGCGCGTTCAGCCTGCCGTGAACGACTTCTGGATGTGCGACTACGGCCGCTTCCGCGCCGAGGACCTGAACCGTCAGGACTTCACGAAGCCCGAGATCCGGGTCGCCGGAGGCGACGCGCGCAAGCAGACGAACTGGGGCGAGGCGCTCGACGCCGTGAAGATCGCGATCGACCGGGCATCCCATGAGCCGGCCGAAGGCATCGAAGGAAAAGAGAAGAAAGAAAGATTTGCTGAGAAAGGGAGAATTCTCGTTCTCGGCTCGGCGAAGCTGACGACTGAGGAAAACTGGCTTCTGAAGGCGCTGTTTGAAGATTCTTTGAAAGTGGGCACCCCCGAATTCGTCGTGGACGTGGGGCCGAAAAGGCGGATCAAGAACAAGGCTGACGGGTGGATTTACGGAACGGAGGCCGCGCCGAATAGCCGCGGCGCAGAAGCCGCCGGCTTGAAGCGCACCAAAGAAGGCGATTCGTCCGCCCTGTCTCTCTTACTTTCTAAGAAATCTTTGTCTTCGTCTCTTTCTTCGTCTTCCTCTTCTTCTTCTATCCCCGCGGTCCTCTACATCGCCGACGCCGATTTCAGCGAAAAGTGCGCCGACCCGGCGTTCGTCGCTCTCCTCAGGCAGGCAAGCGTTCTCATCGTCCATGCCCGCAAGCGGAACGCGCTGACCGATGCCGCCGACATCGTCCTGCCCTCGGCGCCGCTCTCCGGCAAGGAGGGCACGTTCGTGAACGCGAAGGGCCTCGTGCAGCGCCTGGACACGGCGATCATGTCGCCCCCCGTCGTGCGCACGGACCTCGAGATCCTGCTGCATCTCGGCACGCGCTGGGACGCGTTCGACACGCAGTGGACGGCCCGTGACGTGTTCGAGAAGATGCGGAACTCCGTCGCCGGCTACGCCGGCCTCGACTGGGATTCCGACGCGGTCGTCGGGAATCCGCCGTCCATCTCTCCCGCGGCC
>JBGPDK010000063.1:0-16717 GCA_041482235.1 Thermoanaerobaculia bacterium
CTTCTGCGATTCCGCGAGGTCCTTGTGGTCGGGGACCGGGAAGTCGAGCCACGTTTCGCCCAGCACGGCGCGCAGCCCGCACGCGTTCACGGCCTCGGCCACGTCGGACTCGAAGTAATACATGTCCGCGAACGTCGTCGTGCCGCCGCGGATCATCTCGAGGCACGCAAGCGTCGTCCCGGCCCTCACGAACGCAGGCGAAACGTTCTTCGCTTCCGCCGGGAAGATGAACTTCGTGAGCCAGTCCATGAGCGGCAGATCGTCCGCGATGCCGCGGAACAGGCTCATCGCGGCGTGCGTGTGCGTGTTGACGAGGCCGGGCAGCACGGCCGAATGAGGACGGGAAATTTTCTGCTTCGGACGATAGCGGGAGAGGAGATCGGAGGGCGTGCCGACGGCGACGATCTTCCCCCCGGCGATTGCCACCGCACCGGGAGAAAACACGCGATCCGAGCCGTCCATCGTCAGGACGTGGGCCGCGGTGACAAGCGTATCGATCGAAGAGACCGGGGATTTCTGCTTAGAAGGCGCGTGTGGCGCCTGCGCGAAGGCAGCCAGCGAAGCCGCGAGGGCCATGACGGCACAGACCGAAGCGAGAGCCGAGGGGTGCGTCGCGCGCCGCGGCGCCTCCATCGCCCTATTCACCTTCAAAGAAATCTTCCGTCTCTCTTCGAACACTTCCCGAAGGCATCCGCCTGCCGCGCGCTTTGGCGCTCCCTCTGCCCTATTCACTTTCAAAGAAATCTCTTCTTCTCTTTCTTTCTCTCTGCTTCACTTCGGCCCCTCGAACTCGAACGGGAGCGGCAGCAGCGTCGCCAGCCGCACGCGGCTGACGACGCGCGTGGGGGTCGCGAGGACGACGTCGATGTCGCGGCACTGGTCCCAGAGCACCTGGCGACACGCGCCGCAGGGCGCGGCGGGCGGATCGGCGTCCGTCACGACGGCGACCGCGCGGAACTTCCGCGTTCCTTCCGAGATCGCCTTGAAGACGGCGGTCCTTTCGCCGCACACCGTGAGGCCGTAGGAAGCCGACTCGACGTTGCAGCCGCCGAAAACCGAGCCGTCTTCGGCGAGAAGAGCCGCGCCAACCTTGAAGCCCGAGTACGGGGCCGAGGCGTTCGCGCGCGCCTTCCGTGCCGCTTCCACGAGGCGTTTCTCCTCGTCCGGCGTGAGAGGCCGCGCAGAACTCATTTCCTCTTCGCCCTCTTCCCGCTCGCCGCGGGACGCGGCGCCGGCTGAAATGCGTCTTCGGTGGCTCCCGAACGGCCCGTGCCAAGCGCCTGGACGAGGAACGTCAGGAGTCGAACAAAGTCGCCCTTCACGCGCCGGGTCGTCTCGAGAACCTCGCGGTGGTCGAGCTTCCGGTCGAGGACGCCCGCGGCCATGTTCGTGATGCACGAGATCCCGAGGACGCCGACACCCATCTGGTTGAGCGCGATGACTTCGGGCACGGTGGACATCCCGACCGCGTCCGCGCCCCACGCGCGGAAAGCCCGGATCTCGGCCGGCGTCTCGTACGACGGGCCGTGAAGGCCGAGATACACGCCACGCTTCAGCGGGATGCGTTGTCTCTTCGCCACCGCGAGAGCCAGAGCCCGGAGGTCCTTGCGGTACGCGTCCGACATGTCCGGGAACCGCGGCCCGAGGTCCTCGTCGTTCGTTCCCACGAGCGGATTCGTTCCAAACGCGTTGATGTGGTCCTCGATGAGCATCAGGTTTCCAGACCGGAACGAGCGGTCGATGCCGCCCGCCGCGTTCGTCACGACGACGGTCCGGCAGCCGAGGAGGCCGAGGACGCGCGCCGGAAAGACGACGGCCGGCATGGGATGGCCTTCGTAGTAGTGGACGCGCCCCGAGAGGACGACCGTCGGAACGCCACGCACGGTGCCCGCCACGAGCGTTCCGGCGTGCCCGACCACGGCCGACGCCGGGAACCCCGGAATGTCGCCGTAGGGGATCGTCACGCGCTCGTCCACCCCGTCGGCGAAGTCGCCGAGGCCGGAGCCCAGGATCACGCCGACGAGCGGCGGGTGCGGCAGCCGGCCGCGCAGCCACTCCGCGGCGGCCGAGAGCTTCGGGTCCATCTCGTCCCTCCTACCCCATCAGGATGCCGGCGATGGCCGCCGTCATGAAGCTCACGAGCGACCCGGCGAGAAGCGCCCGGAAGCCGAGCCGCGCGAGGTCCGACTTGCGCGACGGCGCGAGGCCGCCGATGCCGCCGATCTGGATGCCGATCGACGAGAAATTCGCGAAACCGCAGAGGGCGAAGGTCGCGATGACCTTGCCCTTCTCCGAGAGGCTGCCGACGACGTCCTTCATCATCGAGAAGGCGAAGAACTCGTTGATGACCGTCTTGTTCGCGATGAGATTGCCGACGGTCGCCATGTCCTCTTTCGGCGCGCCGAGGCTCCACGCGAGCGGCCCGAGAACCCACCCGAAGACCGTCTGGAGCGAGAAAGCGGGGTTTCCCCAGAAATGCCCGACCCAGCCGAGGAACCCGTTCAGCATCGCGATGAGCGCGACGAAGGCGATGAGCATCGCCGAGATGTTGAGGACGAGCATCATGCCCTGCGAGGCGCCGGTCGCGGCCGCGTCGATGAAGTTCGCGCTGGTCTTCTCGACCTGCATCTTGACGGTGCCCATCGTCGTGGGCGTCGCGGTCTCGGGCCAGAGGATCTTCGAGATGAGGAACGTGCCCGGCGCCGCCATCACGGAGGCCGTGATGAGGTACTTCAGCGGCGCACCCATGGTCACGTACGCGAGCATGACGGCGCCGGACACGTGCGCCATGCCGCCCGTCATCATCGTGAGAAGCTCGGACGTCGTCATCGTCGCGATGTAGGGCGCGATGAGGACGGGCGCCTCCGTCTGGCCGATGAAGACGTTCGCCGCCACGCACAGCGCCTCCGCGCCGGAGACCTTCATCGTCTTCTGCATCCCCCACGCCATGCCCCGCACGACGACCTGGATGATGCCGAAGTGATAGAGGATGGAGAAGAACGCGCAGATGAAGATGATGATCGGGAGCACCTTGAAGGCGAAGATGAAGCCCCTGAGGGGCATCCCGGTCTTTTCGCCGAGGGGATCCATCGGCCCCGCGAGCCAGCCGAAAAGGAAGCCCGAGCCCTGGTCCGCGAAGGCGATGGCGCGCGAAACGCCGTTCGAGAACGACTCGAGCGCCTGCTTGCCTCGCTCCCAGTAGAGGACGAGGAGGCCAAAGGCCATCTGGAGCGCGAACGCCCAACCGACGGTGCGCCAGCGGATCGCCCGACGGTTGTTCGAAAGCGCGAACGCCACGGCGAGCACGACCGCCAGACCGATCAACCCGGTGAATCGCTCCACGAATCCTCCGTGACCCCCGGGGAATGAGCGGGAAGAATACCCTGACTCAGCGCTGCGAGAAGCCGCGCTCCTCGCTCGAAGCGGGATCCGGAGTCGCGTTCTCCCTCACGGAGACGACGGAGCCACGACGCCGATGTTGGCGATCGGGTCGCCCTTCCTCATCGAAGGCACCGAGCAGATGTAGAGGACGATGCCCGCCGCCGGCGCGCGGGCCTCGAAGACCGTTCGCCCGAACACGTCCGTCACGTACCCGATCTTCATGCCCTTCTCGACGGAGTCGCCGCGCCCGACGAGCGGAAAAAAGAGGCCGGTTTCCTCGCTCGCGACCGTCTTCACGGCCTCGATCCAGACCGGACGCTCGCCGGACATCGGCGGGCCGGGCAGCATTTTCAGGTGCTGCATGACCGACAGACATCCGTCCACGAGCAGGGCGACGTCCTCGGGCTCGACCGTGCCGGCGCGCCCTGCCTCGGCCGTGATCGAGGGCTTGCCGCGCGTCGTGGCGGTGTTGTCGAGATAGCGTGATGCCGCGGGGTCCTTCGAGCGGTCGGTCGAGACCACGATGTGGCCGAGGCCGAAGGCAAGCACCATCTCGCGCGAGACGGCGTCCATCTCGGCGTTGCCGGTCTTCGTCCAGTAGCTGTACGGGCGCAGATCCTCGTCCAGGTCGCCGCCGTGCAGGTCGATCAGGTAATCGCATTTCTCGACGACCTGGCGCGTGATGAGGAAGGACGCCCGCTCGGTCTGCGTGCCGTCGGCCCTGCCCGGGTAGAAGCGGTTCATGCTCTTTCCGTCCACCGGGTTGACGTGCGGCACCTTCTGCTCGAAGGAGGCGACGTTGACGAGGGGAATCAGGATGACCGTGCCCGAGATCTCTGCCGCGTCCAGCTTCTGGACGAGCTTCGAAGCGGCGACGATCGATGCGTACTCAGTCCCGTGCGCCCCGGAAACGATGGCGAGCACCGGGCCGGACGTCGCGCCGTGAACGACGGCGACGGCGATGCGCGTCCCGGCATCGACGCCCGCCGGTACCTCGATGGCGCCGAATGCCTTCTGCCCCCGAGTGGCCGTGGCGGTGCCTACGGTGAAGACGGACAGATCCCCCGCGGCCGCGCTGCCCGAGGCGGTCAGAACTGCGAGGACCGACGCGCAAAGCCGTCTCATGAGATTTCCCTTCCCCCGTGAGAGCTCTCGCAGCGCCCGGGCTGGACGCAGTATAGAAGCAGCCGGTGGGATACTGCCCGGGCAAACGCCGCCTGTGGAGCACGATCATGTCGAAATCACGCAGGGAGTTCCTCACCCAGACTGCCGCGGGAATCGTCGGAGCGGCCGCGGCGGAGCATGTGTCGGCGGACGTGGTCCCGACTCCCCCGGCGACACCGGCGGCACCGCCCCCCGGATCGCCACCGGCTTTCGGAACGGCGCCGGCCGTCGGGCCCGAAGTGAGCAGCGCCACGTTCGCCGAGGCGGAGAAGATCGTGCGGGTGTCTCACACGCCGGCCGACCGGGCGCAGATGGCAGGCAACTGGCGCCAGGCGATCGCCCCGGTGATGGAACGGCGCACGGGGCCCCGGAAAGTGGCCCTGGAGCCGACGCTCGCTCCGGCCTCGCGCTGGGACCCGGTGCTCCCCGGTCTCGCGATCGGCCCCGCCCGCGATCGCTTCGTGCGCAGCAAGGTCCCGGCGGGGCCTCTGCCGGCGCGCGACGAGGACATCGCGTTCGCGCCCGTCACGGCCCTTTCACACTGGATCGAATCGCGCGCGCTCACGTCGGAGAGGTTGACGCATATCTATCTCGAGCGGCTCGAGCGGTTCGGCGGCAAGCTCAGGTGCACGATCACCCTGGCGGGCGAGCTGGCACTCGAGCAGGCCCGGCGGGCCGACAAGGAGATCGCCGCGGGCAAGTACCGTGGGCCGCTCCACGGAATCCCATGGGGCGCAAAGGACCTCCTCGACACGAAGGGCATCCGCACGACCTGGGGCGCCGAACCGTACCGGGACCGCGTTCCCGTTTCCGACGCGGCCGTCGTCGATCGGCTCCACCGCGCGGGCGCGGTTCTGGTCGCCAAGCTCAGCCTGGGCTCGCTCGCGCTCAACGACGTCTGGTTCGGTGGCCAGACGATGAACCCATGGCTCCTCGAGGAGGGCTCGGGCGGCAGCAGCGCGGGCCCGGGCGCCGCCACCGCCGCCGCCTGCGTCGGCTTCTCGATCGGCAGCGAGACCGAAGGCAGCATCGTCGACCCCTCGATGCGCTGCGGCGTGACCGGACTGAGGCCCACCTTCGGCCGTGTGGCGCGCACCGGCGCCATGACGCTCTGCTGGTCGCTCGACAAGCTCGGTCCCATGGCGCGCGGCGTCGAGGACACGCTGCTCGTGCTCGCGGCCATCACGGGGCCCGATGCCGGCGACCCTTCCAGCGTGCCCAGCCAGCTCGACTTCGAAGCCGAGGGCGCCGTGAAGGGCCTGCGCGTGGGCGTCTTCCCCGCGTGGATGAACGAGAGCCCCGCCACCCAGGTTGACCGCGCGGCCCTGGAGACCGTGCGGCGCATCGGAATGGTGCCCGTCGACGTGTCGCTTCCGGACTGGCCCTACACCTCGCTCAACACCGTCCTTTTCGCCGAGGCCGCGGCCGCCTTCGAGGAGCTCACGCTGTCCCGCGGCGTGGACGCGCTCAGGATGCAGGTGCCGGACGGGTGGCCCAACACATTCCGCCAGTCGCGCTTCCTCTCCGCGGTCGACTTCGTGCAGGCCGACCGGCTGCGCCGCAAGGTGGCGGAGGAGATGGCCCGGCTGTTTTCTCTCGTCGACGTCCTTCTCGTGCCGTCGCTTCGCGACGAGATCCTCACGATCACCAACTTCACGGGCCATCCCTCGCTGACGCTCAGGGCGGGATTCATCGAGGTCGGCGAAGCGCGAAGCGACTGGGCGCCCGACCCCTCCCATCCTCCGCCGAGGTTCTCTCCGGCGCGGCGCGTCCCGCACGGCGTGACGCTGATCGGCAGGCTTTTCGACGAGGGCACGCTCGGCCGCGCCGGCATCGCGCTCGAGCGGGCGTTCGGCGTGGCCGGAGAGCGCCCGCCCGGGTTCTGATCGCCGGCTGGCGGGGACCCGCCACCGGACGAAGTGCCATCATCGACAAATGGACGCCGCGCGGCTCATCGCCCTCCTCCGTCCCCATTTCGAGGCGACGGGCGCGCGCTGGATGCTGGCTGGGGGCTTCGCCGTCGCGGCGTGGGGCTCGGCGCGCACGACGCTCGACCTGGATCTCCTCCTCGACGAGGGGGCGCGGATCGCCCTTCTCCCCCGGATCGTCGCCGAGGGCTTCGAGGCGTACAACGACACCGAAGGCTTCACGAATCTGGAGCACCCGGATCCAGCGCTCGGCAGGCTGGACTTGCTCTGGGTGGAAGGGTCGACGAGCGAACGGCTCTTCTCAGCCGCGGTGTCGCTCACGGGCCCCGACGGCCTTCCCGTTCTCGTCCCGGCGCCGGAGCATCTCGTCTCAATGAAGGTGAAGGCGATCCGGAACAAGCCCGTTCGGGTGTTTCGCGACAGCGAGGATTTGCGGGTGCTTCTCAATCGACCCGAACTCGATCAGAATGCGGCCCGTGAGACCTTCGAAAGAAACGGGCTCCTCGAGCTTTACAATCGCCTCAAGGCCCCGCCCTGAGCCCCTTCCCGACGACGCGTTCTCGTTTTCTCCCGAGGAGTCCGAGATTCTCGAGAGGAGCCGCCCCGGCCCGATCTCCCTCGAGGAGTACGCGCGCTTCCTGAAGCAGTTCACCTGGACGAAGGAGCAGCACGAGTCACGCCCGCCTGCGTCGGGTCCGCGCTTCACCCTGGACTGACGCCGCTCAGCCGGCCGGCCGGATCGCGGCGAGGAAGCTCGTGCCGGCGAGCGGCGGGATGCCGAGGAGGTTGGCCACGGTCGCGCCGAGGTCGGCGAACGTGCCGCGCGTGCCGATGTCGGCCCCGCCGCGGACGCCCGGGCCCGCCGCGACCATCGGGACGTACTCCCGCGTGTGGTCGGTGGATTCGTCGCACGGGTCGCCGCCGTGATCGGCGGAGAGCATGAGCACGTCGTCCGGCCGGAGAGCGGAGACCATCCCGGGCAGGAACGAGTCGAACTCCTCGAGGCACCTCGCGTAGCCCGTCACGTCGTTGCGGTGGCCGTACTTCGTGTCGAAGTCCACGAGATTCGTGAAGACGAAGTCGTCCTGGCGGTCGCGGATGGCGGCAATCGTCTTCTCGATGCCGTCGCGGTTCGACTCCGTGTGCACCGCCGTCGCGATGCCGCGGCCCGAGAAGATGTCCTCGATCTTGCCGACGGCGTGCACCTTCAGCCCGTGCGCGGCCGCGCGGTCCAGGAGCGTCTCGCCCGAGGGGGCGACTGAGAAATCCTTCCTCCGGTGCGTGCGCTCGTACTTCCCGTTCGCGCCCACAAAGGGCCGCGCGATGACGCGGCCGACCCGGTGCGGAGGCTTGAGGATTTCCCGCGCAACCCGGCACCACGCGTACAGGGTGTCAATCGGAACGACGTCCTCGTGCGCGGCGATCTGGAAGACGGAGTCTCCGGAGGTGTAGAGGATCGGCCGGCCTGTCCTCACGTGCTCGTCGCCGAGCTGTTCGAGAATCGTCGTTCCCGACGCGGGCCTGTTCCACAGCACCCTCCGATCGATCGCCTTTTCGAACGGCTCGACGACCTCGGGAGGAAACCCCTCAGGATAGAGCGGAAAGGGCACGTCGAGCGTCAGCCCCATCAGCTCCCAGTGGCCCGTCGTCGTGTCCTTCCCCGCGGAGGCCTCGGCGAGCCGGCCGAACGCTCCGGTGGGAGCGGGCAGGCCGGCGGGCGCCTCTTTGTACATCGTGTGCAGCAGACCGAGACGCGTCAGGTTAGGAAGGCGCGGTTTCCCGTCGCGGAGGATGTGCTGGAGCGTCTTCTTGCCCTCGTCTCCGAACATTGCCGCGTCCGGCGTCGCTCCCACGCCGAGGCCGTCGCAGACCACGACGATCGCCCGAGCCTTCATAGCGGATTTCCTCGAGTCTTCTCCAGCGCGGAGTCTGGTCAGGGAGAACCCGAGCCCGGGTTCTCCCTGGAAATCACAGGGACGCCAGGCGCTGTTGCGCGTCCGTTCGAAGAGGCGAATCGGGGAAGTCCGTGACGATGCGCTGGTAGAAGCTCTTCGCCTCGACGTTCTGTCCCGTCTGCTCGTAGAGGCGCGCCATCGTGAAAACGAGCACGTCCTTGGAAACCGGCGAGTCACCGGCCTCGAGATACCTCTTTGCCGTTTCGAGGGCTTCCTTCGGGCGGCCGGCCGCCGCCTCGGCGTCGATCGCCGCGACGGCGGCGACTCCCGCCGCAATCGAGCCGCTCTCGGACCTGGCGAAGGCCTTGGCCGCATCGAGGTTCGTCCCTGTAGCCGCCTTCGCGCCGTCGAGCGAAAGCAGAAGGACTGCCGCTGCACGGCCGGCCGGGGAGGACGGCGCGTCCTTCACGAGAGACGCGAGCTCCGTCTTTGCCGCCGCGGTCCGTCCCCCGACGTCCTTGAAGGTACGCGCTCCGGGCGCGGGCGCGGTGTCGGACGCGAGGGGCGCGTCGAAGAGGGCCAGCGCGGAAGAGAGCCGCGCGGCGAGACGGTTGTTGCGTAGAACGATTCCGCCCCAGATCGCGCCGACGACCAGGATCGCCCCGCCGGCGATCAGTGTCCAACGCGTAGTCTCGTACCGGTGCGTCGTGACGTAGTCACGGGCGTCCGTGAGCGCGTGCTGGAGCTGGTCCGTCTTCAGCTGCTGTTTCGTGAGGCGGTTCGACATGCCTCAGCGCTTCCGCTTGCCCGACTTCTTCGCCGGTCTGCGCGCCTTCTTCGGGGCCTTCCTCTTCGCGGCTTTCCTCTTCGGGGCCGACCTCTTTGCGGCTTTCCTCGCCGAGGCCGATTTTCTTGCGGCTTTCCGCTTTGGTGCGGCCTTCTTCCTGGCGGCGGCCTTTTTCTTCTTTGGCGCCGCCTTTTTCTTCGGAGCGGCCTTCTTCTTCGGAGCGACCTTCTTCCTGGGAGCCGCCTTGGCCGCCGGAGCGGCGGGCTTCGGGGCCGGCGGAACCACCGGCTTCGGGGCCGGAGGAGCAGGCGGCTTCGGGGCCGGGGGGGGCGTCGGCTTCGGGGCCGGAGCGGACACCGCGGCGGCGGGCGGAGCAGCGGGCTTCGGGGCCGGCGGGGCCGCCGGCCTCGGGGCCGGAGCGGCGGGCTTCGGAGCGGGCGCGGCCGCGGCGGGAGCGGGAGGAGCCGGCGCAGGCTTCGGCGCTACGGCAATGCCGGCGGCCCTGAGCACCTGCTCGGCGTGGTGCTCGGTGTCGACCTTGTCGAAGACGTGGCGGACGCGCCCGTCCTTCCCCACGAGGAACGACTTGCGGAGCGGACCGACTCCCCAGGCGGGATTCGGATTCTGACCCCAGGAGCCGTACGCTTCGTGCACGGCATGGTCGGCATCCGTCAGAAGCTCGAAGGGCAGGTTGTACTTGGCGGCGAAGGCGTTGTGCGACGCGGAGTCGTCGCGCGAGATCCCGAGGACCTCGATGCCCGCCTTCTGCAGCTCGGCCCACCCGTCGCGCAGGCTGCACGACTCGCGCGTGCACCCGGGGGTGTCGTCTTTCGGGTAGAAATAGATCAGAACGTCCTTGCTGCCCCGAAAGTCATGCAGCGAAATCGTCTTGCCTGAGCGAGCCGGGAGCGAGAAATCGGGAGCTGTCGAACCGGCACTCAGGGGCGTGGAAGCCTTCATTTCATCGGCCATCTGGCGGTCCTCCGGCGGCGAAGGATATCAAAGTAAAGCGGCCGGCACGAGCCGGTAACGGTCGCGCGTCTCCTCGACGAGCTTCTCGACCCGCCCCGTGTCCTCGAGGTACATCAGGAAGCCGAGGACCTCGCTGTACGCGAGGAACACATTCAGAGTCTTCACGCGAGGGAAGATCGCGGTCACGAGATCGCGCACGCTCGCCCAGCCGTTTCCAAGGGCGCGTTCGATCTGGCCGACGCGCAGACCGTAGCGCCGGTCGAGCGTCTTGCGGTGCGCGGCCCAGTCCGCGACCGGAGCGCCGTGTCCGGTGAGCAGAGTCGAGCCCGCGTTCGTCTTCCCGATCTCCCGGAGCGTCTCGAAGTAGCGCGTGACGCTGCGAAAGGGTCGGCCGGGCTCCTCGGGGTCTTCGTCGACGACGGCGTTCGGCGTGATCTCCTTGAGCACGGTGTCGCCCGTGAAGAGGACGCCGGCTTCGGGGATCTCGAACGTGAGGCTGCCGGGCGTGTGCCCGGGGGTCGCGCGCACCGAAACGCTCCAGCCGTCGCCGGGGAGCGTCTCGCCGCCCGCGAGCTCGTCCCACGCCTCGAGCGGCTTCGCGAAGCGGTCGACCCCCGACACGGAAGCCATCACGGCGAAGCGTGTGAGAACGCCGAAGCCCCCGCGCGCCAGGTTGTCGAGGAGGAGGCGGGGGTTGCGCTCCTGCCGGAAGTTGCGGCGGTCGAGCGCGCCGCCGTAAAGGGCGGCGCCGGACGCGTCCGACACCCTGCCGGCGAGGCCGTAATGATCCTGATGGCCGTGAGTGAGCAGGATCCGCTTCACGTCGGAAACCCCGAGGCCGAACCGCTTCAGGCCCGCTCCAAGCGCGTCCCAGGCCTCCTCCGTCAGCGGCCCGCAGTCGATGAGCGTGACGGGATCACGCAGGATCACGTGGACGTTGACGGGGCCCACGGGGAAGGGAGTCGGAAGTGTAAGAGTTTCTATGAATGATGAAGAGGGCAAGGAGGGTCCTAAGCCCAGAGGTCGTACGGATAGCCGCCCGCCTCGTAGACGCGGTTGCTGATGGACGTGCAGTCCGTGTCGCGGTTCTTGTCGAGCGCCTTGAGGTTCGCGACCATGCGGTGCCTGGCCTCGGCGCCGAACCAGCGCGCGATCTCGATCTCCCCCGCCGCCTTCTCTTCGCCCTTCCTCGCGATGGAGGCCGTGACGCGCGAGAGCGTCGCGATCTGGGCGTAGAGGTCGATGAGGACGTCGGCGAGACGCTCCTGGTGGTACTCCTTGTCGACGACCTTCTTCCCGTGCTTTCTCAGGATCGTCTCGCATGCGTTCGCGAAGATCCCGGCGTACCGCCCGACCTGGTCGGCTTCGGGGGCGAGCGACGGGTGCACCTTCGTGAGCTTGTCGTGCGTGATGACGCCTTTCAGCCGCTTGTGGGCGTACTCGGTGAGGATCCCTCGCTGCGCCAGCGGACTCTTGAGCGCGCCCTGGACCTCCTTGAGCGAGTCACCCAGCTCCTTCATCCCCGAAAGCGCGATGAGAAGGCGCAGGATCTCGTTCGTGCCCTCGAAGATCATGTTGATTCGGCTGTCGCGGAGCGCGCGGCCATACGGGTACTCGTTCATGAAGCCGTTGCCGCCCGCGATCTGCAGCCCGTCGTTGATGTTCTGCCAGAGCACCTCGGTGCCGAACACCTTGCAGCAGGCGCCTTCGAGCGAGTAGTCGCCGATGTGCCGGTCCACGAGGCCGGCCGTCAGATAGACCATCGACTCCAGGGCGTACGTGGTCGCCGTCATCCGCGCGATCTTGTGGCGGATCATCTCGAAGTCGGCGATGCGGGTCTTGAACTGCCTGCGCTGCGTCGCGTGGTCGACGGCGAGCTTGATCATCATCTTCGAGCCGCCGACCGAGCCGGCGCCGAGCGACGTGCGGCCCGTGTTGAGCGTCTCGAGGGCGATCTTGAAGCCGTGGCCCTTTTCGCCGATGAGGTTCGCGGCGGGGACGCGGCAGTTCTCGAAGATGATCTGGCACGTGGAGGACGCGCAGAGGCCGAGCTTCTTCTCCTCGGCGCCGCGCGAGAGGCCTTTCAAGGTGCCTTCCTCGTTCGCGACCACCGCGAAGCAGGAGATCTCCTTGTGCTTTTCCTTCTCGGGGATGTCGGAGGGGACGCGGGCGAACACCGAGAAGAAGCGGGCGAAGCCGCCGTTGCTGATCCATTGCTTCGTGCCGTTCAGGACGTACTCGTTCGTGGCGGGGTCGTAGACGGCCGTCGTCTTGAGCGAGCCCGCGTCCGAGCCTGCCTCCGGCTCGGTGAGGCAGAAGGCCGCGATGATCGTTCCGTTCGCGAGGCTGGGCAGCCACGTCTTCTTCTGCTCCTCGTTCCCGAAGAGGACAAGGGGCTTGCAGCCGATGGACAGGTGCGCCCCGACGACGATGGAGGCCGAGGCATCGAGCGGCGCGATCGTCTCCGTCATCCGGCAGTACGCCGCCGACGAGAAGCCGCTGCCGCCGTATTCCTCGGGAATCGTCATGCCGAGGACGCCGAGCTCGCCCATGGCCTTCACGGCCTCTCGCGGGAAGAAGTGCGCCGCGTCCATCTTCTCGGAGTCGAGATTGGCCGCGTCGAACTCCGCATAGGCGCCCGCGAACGCCTCCACGGTCTCCTTCACGTCCGCGGGGATCTCCGGAAACGGGAAGACGAGATCCTCCGCGATGCGGCCCTGAAACAGCGTCTTCAGGAAGGATTCGACCTCGACGGTCTCGGGCCTGGCGATCGTCTCTTCTTTGACTGTGGACATTTCGGCTCCCTCAGCGCAATTCGGATTTTCTTAGAAAGGGAATATCAGAAAGAATCCTTCCTCTTCTCATTCAAAGAATCTCTTCCCTTGTTTTGCCATCTCGATCAGGAGCGGGGCGGGGTTGAAGCGCGGGCCCTTCTCGGCGGCGAGCTTCTGGAGCGCCTCGACGATCGCCTTCGCGCCGAGCGTGTCGGCATAAGCACACAGGCCGCCGCGGAACGGCGGAAAGCCGGTGCCGAAGATCATCGCGAGATCGAGCTTCGCGGGGCTCGCGACGATGCCTTCCGCTAGGCAGAACGCCGCCTCGTTCACCATGGGAAGGACGAGGCGCTCCTGGATCCCGGAAGAAGAAGGATTCGGATTCTTAGAAGGTGAAGAGAGGCCGAGATCGCGATATGCGTCCGGGTCGGGGCCGCCCCTTCTCTCCCTTTCGTAGAAATAAAATCCTTTCTTCGCCTTCCTTCCGATTCGCCCGAGGGTCACGAGCTTGTCGAGAGCCGAATCGGCGGGCATACGCGCCGGGAAGGCGGCCGCCATCGTCCCCGCTGCCTTCGCCGCGACGTCGATGCCGACATCGTCGAGGAGCTCGATCGGCCCCACCGGCATCCCGAAGGCCCGCATCGCCTTGTCGATGGACTCCATCGAATTGCCTTCGAGAAGAAGCCGCGCCGCCTCCGCGATGTAGGGGCCGAGGATGCGGTTCACGAGGAAGCCCGGCGAGTCCTTCACGACGATCGGGGTCTTCCCCATCTTCTTCGCCAGATCGAAGACCGTCGCCGTCACCTCGGGATCCGTCTTCTGCCCGTAGATGACCTCGACGAGGGGCATCTTGTGCACGGGGTTGAAGAAGTGCATCCCCACGACGCGCTCGGGGTGCGCCGCCTTCGCGGCGATCTCCGTGATCGGAAGCGTCGACGTGTTGGACGCGAAGATCGCCGCCCTGGGCGCGATGTGCTCCCAGTCGGCGAGAACCGCCTGTTTGACGGTCATCTTCTCGAGCACGGCCTCGATCGTGATGTCGCAGCCCTCGAAACCCGCGTACTCCAGAGAGCCGCCCAGGAGCGCCATCTTCCCGGCGAACTCGGCGCGGGTCATCCGGCGCTTCCCGAGCTTCTCCTTCCAGATGCGGGCGGCCTGCGCGTAGCCGAGGGCGAGCGCCTCGGGCTTGATGTCCTTCATGCGCGTCGGAAACCCCTTGTCGGCCGCGAGCTGGGCGATGCCGCCGCCCATGACGCCCGCGCCGAGGACGCCCACGCGCGCGATCTTCCGTGGCTTGACTCCCGCGCCAGGCGCACCGAGAGCTTCGACGCCCGTCTCCTTCTTGACCTCTTCCATCCGGAAAAAGAGGCCCACGAGGTTCCGCATGACCGGCGTGCCGATGAGCGATCCGACGCCCTCGACCTCCAGCTCGAGCGACTTCGCGAAGTCGCCGCCGAAGCCCTTCTCGACGACGGCCAGCGCCGCCAGCGGCGCCGGGTAGTGGCCCTTCGTCTGCCCCAGGACCGACCGCCGCGCCTTCGAGAAGACGACACCCTTGCCGGGTCCCTCGAGAAACCTCTCCGCGAGCTTCGGCTCGCGGACGCGCGCCGGCCCGCCGCCGGGCCCCGCGTTCGCGCGCTTTTTCGACCCGAACTTTCCGCGGGCGAACGCCTTCGAGAAGCTCTCGAGAATCGCCTGGGGAACGACCTCGTCCACGAGGCCGATCCTCCTGGCGCGCTTTCCGTCGAGCACTTTGCCAGTGAGGATGACGTCGAGGGCGTTCGCGAGGCCGACCATCCGCGGCAGGCGCGTCGTTCCGCCCCACGCCGGCAGGATGCCGAGCGTGACCTCGGGCAGGCCGATCTGCGCCTTCTTCGAGTCCGAGATGAGGCGCCAGTCCATCGAGAGCGCCGTCTCGCAGCCGCCGCCCACGCAGGCGCCGTCGATCGCGGCGATCGTGGGGAAGGGCAGATTCGCGAGCTTTCCAAACACTCTCTGCGGTCTCCTGACGAGCTCGGGATCCGTCAAACGGTCGGCCTTCGCGATCTCGTTCACGTCGGCGCCGGCGATGAAGATTCCCGGCTTGGCAGAGAGAAGCAGCAGCGCCTTCACGTCGGAACGCGCCGCGAGGACGTCGACGACGCGCTCGAACTCCCTCATGACGGGCGTCGAGAACTTGTTCACCCTCTCGCCCGGCGTGTCGAAGACGAGGACGGCGAGGCCATCCGGCTCGACCGTGAGCCGGAAGGACGAGACCGAGGCGGCCTCGACCGTGACGGGAAGGGTTTCGTCGACGAGGGTGGACATCAGACTGCCTCCAGGAGGATCGACGCGCCCTGTCCGCCTCCGACGCAGAGCGTCGCGAGGCCGTGCGCGACCTTCCGTCGGCGCATCTCGAGGAGGAGCGTCAGGATGAGGCGCGTCCCCGAGCACCCGACCGGATGCCCGAGGGCGATCGCGCCGCCGTTCACGTTGAGGATGTCGTCCGCGATTGGTCCGAGCTCGGGAGACGCCGCGAAGGCGTCGAGGTTCGCGAGGACCTGGGCCGCGAACGCCTCGTTGATCTCCACGAGGCCCACGTCCTTCATCGAGAGGCCCGCCTTCTTCAAAGCGATCGGCGTGGAACGCGACGGGCCGAGGCCCATGCGCTCCGGCTCGAGGCCCGCGAAACCCCAGCCCGAGATGCGGCCGAGGGGCTTGAGGCCGTGCTTCTTGACATAGTCCTCGGACGCCACGACGACGGCGGCGCCGCCGTCCGTGATCTGCGAGGAGTTGCCCGCCGTGACGGTTCCGAATTTCCGGTCGAAGAAGGGCCTCAGCTTCGCGAGGGCTTCCATGGTCTGGTTCTCGCGCACGCCGTTGTCGAGAGTGAGGACGCGATCGTAGTCAGGCGGGACGGGCACCGGCACGATCTCCTCGGCCAGTTTCGAGCGGGCCGCCGTGGCCCGATGGTGTGAGCGCAACGCGAACGTGTCCTGCGCTTCGCGCGTGAGGCGGCCCTCCTTCGCGAGAATCTCGGCCGTGTCGCCCATGGCGAGGTCGCACACGGGGTCCGTCAGGCCCTCTTTGAGGCCGATCACGGGATTGAAAAGGTCCTTCCACGGCATCTTCGAGAACGCCGACACCCTCTGTCCCGCGGACTTGGACATGCCGGCCTTCGTGAAGACCTCCTTGACGCCGTCGCGATAGAGGAACGGGATCTGCGTCATGTTCTCGACGCCGCCCGCGAGGACGACCTCCGCCTCGCCCGTCGCGATCAGGCGCGCGGCCTGAACGACGGACTCGATCCCCGAGGCGCAGTTGCGGGAGACCGAGTGCGCGGGTCTCTCCTTCGGGACGCCGGCGCGGAGCGCGATGATGCGCGCGATGTTCGAGGCGTCGACCGGCGTCGCGATGTTGCCGAAGATGGCCTGGTCGATCGCGGCGGGCTCGACGCCCGCACGGGCCATCGCCTCGACGGCGGCCACCCGGCCCAGGTCGACGGCGGAGACGCCGGTGAAGTCGGTGCCGGCGCGCGCGAAGGGCGTCCGGGCTCCGTGGACGACGAATGCGGTTCTGCTCACTGGGGTTTTCTCCTGCGCCTTGCGGCGAGCGTGTCGGCTCTCTTCCCTTTCGAAGCAAATCTTTCTTGTCTGTCTCCGGCGAATCCCGAGAGAAGCGTCCCCACCAACTGGCGCGCGTTCGCGATCGGCTTCTTCTCCCCCGACAGCAGCCACTCCGAGAGGATTTCGTCCGCAGCGCCGAAGAGAATGCGCACGGCGAGGCGGGGGTCGAGATCGCGGCGGAACTCCCCGCTCGCGATGCCGTCGCGCAGGA
>JBGPDK010000064.1:0-16488 GCA_041482235.1 Thermoanaerobaculia bacterium
GGGCAGGGCAAGCCCTCCGAGCCGCCGAAACGCCCCGGCGAGGTCGTCGCGAGAGAGGAGGTCGAGGTCCTCACGCTCGACGTCCTCGCCGTGGACGGCAAGAACCGGCCTGTCTTCGGCCTGACCGCCGCGGATTTCGAGGTCAGGGTCGCCGGCAAGGTGCAGCAGATAGATTCGTTCGAGGCGCCGCCGGCCGGCGCGTCCCGCCCCGCTGCCGGTTCGGGCGCGGGCCGGCCCGACTCCGAAGAGCGGATCGCGGGGACGACGACGCCCTTCGACGCGAAGGGCGCGGCGCGGCACGTGCTCTTCTACGTGGACCTCGAGCAGCTTCCGAAGAGGACCATCTACGATTGCGCGAACGCGATCCGAAAGGCCCTGGAGCATCCCGCCGCGGGGCGCTACGGCCTCGCGGCCCATTTCGGAAGGGCTGCCGCCCGCGTGTGGGACTCGGACTCGCCCGACGCGATTCTCGCCGAGGTCGACGCAATGGCGGCCGACGCGTCGAGCGGCGACACGACGACGTCGCACGCGACCGGCCCCGGTCGCGAGGGCAACTCAACGCCCGTGCCACCCATGGCTCCAGCGTCCTACGAGGACCGACGTTCTCTCGAGGACGCGCTGATCGAGGACCTCATCCGGGCGGAGACGGTCCCCGGAAGCGACACGCGGCGGCAGGTTCAAGCCATCGTCGACTACCTCGCCGCCGAGGGCCGCCGCGTTAAGGCCTCCGTCGAGAGCCTGAGCGAGACCGCCGAGCGGCTCGCGTCGCTCGACGGGCCGCGGCATCTCATCATCCTCTCGGAAGGCGTCGAGCGCGTGCCCGGCTTCAATTTCCTCGCGAGGCTCAAGGCCGGGGAGGACGCTCGCCTCAAGAGCCCCACGGCAGCGGGAAGCGGCCCCGGTGGGGGCCTCGGTGCGGCGGCGCCGGCCTGGGCTCCGGGGGCCGGGCGCTCCGTCGGCGGAGGGCGATTCGCGTTCAACTCGAGCCCGCTTCCCGAGGTAGACGCACTCGCGCGCTGGCTCGCGGCCTCGGGAGTCACCGTCCATTACCTGGATCCCAGTCCCCTGGGAAAGGACCTCCCGACCGCGCAGGACCGCTTCGCGTTCGAGTCGGGCCAGCGGCGGGAAGAGACGAAGAACCTCCAGGACGCCCCGTTGCGCTTCGTCGAAGCCACCGGCGGCCTCTCGCGCCTGTCGGCGAACGACCTCGGTCCGGCCCTCGAGACGTTTCTCGAGGCGGCCTCCGCGACCTATCGGCTCGTCGTCCGTCTCGCCGGCGTCGACACGAAGAAGACATACGCCGTCAGGGTTTCCGTCAAGCGCGGCGGCGTGAACGCCCTCGCCCGCTCGGCCTTTCGGCCCGGCGCGAAGAAAACGCAGGTGCCGGCCGCCCTCGCGGCGGACGCGCGGCACGCGCGCTTCGCCGCCGCCGCGGACGAGCGCCGGCCGGGAGCGGCCCGCACGGCGAAAAAGCCGATCCCCGTGAGCCTCTCCTGGAAGGGCCTCTCGACGCTCCCCTCGAAGGATCCCGCGAAGCCTTTCTGGAAGCTCGACGTGAGAATCCCGCACGAAGCGCTCACTTTCCGGCCGGAGGAAGACGCCATGCTCGCGAGCGTCCAGATCGCGGTGGAGGCCAGCGCCCTGGACGGGCCGCTGCACGACTCCTTCACCGACGACTGGTTTCTCTCGTACACGGGACCCGAGTACCGCGAGGCGCGAGACCTCGAAGCCGTCCGCGGCGTGACGCTGCAGCTCCCGCCCGGGCGCTGGGAGCTGAAGGTCTCCGTGCACGACGCGCTCGGAGACGCCTTCGGCGCCGCCTCGGTGCGCGTCGAAGCAGCGCGCTGATCCCGTAGACTTCGCCCGATGGACGAGCCTCTCGGCGACTTTCCGCCGGACGCGTTCCGCGAGATGGGGCACGCGGCGGTGGAGCGCCTCGCGCGCTACTTCGAGACGCTCGAGACGCGTCCCGTCCTCGCGCGGACGAAGCCGGGCGAGGTGCTCGCGAGAATGCCGCATCGCGCTCCGGAAAACCCCGAGCCCTGGGACGCGATCGAGCGCGACCTGGACCGCCTCGTCGAGCCGAACCTCACGCACTGGCAGCATCCCGGCTATTTCGCGTACTTCGCGAACACGGGCACGGCTCCCGCGGTCGTGGGCGACTTTCTCGCGGCGGGCTACAACCAGGTCGGCATCCTCTGGCGCACGTCGCCCGTTCTGACGGAGCTCGAGCAGGGCGTCGTGCGGTGGCTCCTCGACCTCGTGGGCCTTCCGTGGGGGCCGGGGGGCTTCGACGGCCAGCTCGCGGACACGGCCTCGACGGCCTCCCTCATCGCGCTCGCGGCGGCGCGCGAAGCGGCGTATCCCGACGTCCGCAAGACCGGACTCGCGGGCCGGCCCCAGGGCGTCGTCTACTGCTCGGAGCTCGCGCACTCCTCGATCGACAAGGCCTGCGTCGTCCTCGGCTTCGGGCTTGCGGGCCTGCGGAAGATCCCCGTCGACGCGGCGTTCCGGATGGACGTGGCCGCCCTCGAGAGCGAGATCGCGGTGGACCGGGCCGCGGGCCGCGTGCGCGTGGCCGTGGTGGCGACGGCCGGCACGACGACCGTCACGTCCGTCGACCCGCTGGCCGAGCTCGCCGACCTCTGCGAGCGCGAGAGGATCTGGCTCCACGTCGACGCGGCGTACGCGGGCTCGGCCGCGGCGTTGCCGGAGATACGACCTCTCTTCGGCGGCTGGGAGCGCGCCGACTCGGTCCTCTTCAACCCGCACAAGTGGATGCTCGTGCCGCTCGAGTGCACGGGGCTGTTCTTCCGACACATGGAGCGCGTGCGCCGCGCCTTCTCGGTCGTGCCGAACTACCTCGAGACGCCCGAGGGGCAGACGGTGCGCGAGTACATGGATTACGGCGTGCAGCTCGGCCGCCGGTTCCGCGCCCTCAAGATGTGGATGACGCTCCGCGCGTTCGGCGCCTCCGGCGTGCGGGCCCGGCTGCGCAACCACATCGTCCTCGCGCGCGCCCTCCGCGGCGTGCTCGAGCGCGAGCCGGGCGTCGAGATCGCGGCGCCTTCGCCCTTCTCGGTCGTCGCCTTCCGCTGGACGTCCCCCCTCCTCTCCCCCGAAGCCGCCGACGCGGCGAACGCCCGTATCCTCGCGCGGATCAACGAGGACGGCCGCACGTTCATCTCGCACGCGCTGGTCAAGGGCCGGTACACGCTCCGCGTCGCGATCGGCAACGTCCGAACCGAGCGGCGTCACCTTCAGACGTTCCTGCAGGCGTTCCGGGCCGCCGTGGCCGAGGAAAAGGCCGGACAGGGCGCCTAGCAGCCGGATCGCTGCCGTCGGTTCGGCACCCCGGTCGTTCGCCGACTCCGGACGCCCGTTCGCCGAAAACAGCTCCCATCCTGAAACGAATCCGATTCAGATATCGTACCCAGCGAGCCTCGAATGCTCATGGAACCCCTGAACAAGTCGGCCGACCTCTCGGGCCTGCGCATCAAACGTGAGGACGGGCCCGGGGGGCGCCGCTTCCTCTACCCCGCGCTGGCGACGCTGTGCGTCGTGCTGGTGGCGGCGTTCTTTTTCACGCGCTCGCGCGCGGGCGTGACGTTCCGGCCGCTCGAGGTCACGACCACGCGCGCGGCCCTCGTGACGCCGACGCAGGCCTCGACGATCCTCACGGCTTCGGGCTACATCGTGGCCCGCTCGAAGGCCGAGATCTCGCCGAAGACCGTCGGCCGAATCGCCTGGATCAACCTCGAGGAGGGCCAGCGCGTGAGGAAGGGCGAGCTCGTCGCGCGCCTCGAAGCTCAGGAGCTCGACGCGCAAAAGAAATCCGCGCTCGCGCTGCGCGACCAGACGCTCGCCCAGCTCGCAAACGCGCGCCTCGACCGCGCGCGCGCCCGGCAGCTCCTCGAGGAGAAGATCGGAACGCAGCAGGCCCTCGACACGGCGGATTCCCAGGTGAAAGCGCTCGAGGCGCAGGCTTCGTCTTACGAAGCCCAGGCCGGCTATTACCAGGAGCAGATCAAGAACGCCGAGATCTACGCTCCGATCGACGGCGTCGTCACCGTGAAGAAGGCGTTCCTGGGAGAAACCGTCGCGCCTCAGGGCTTCGGCGGCGCGGGCTCGGCGGGCGCGACGTTCGCGGTCATCGTGGACCTCTCCTCGCTGGAGATGGAAGCCGACATCAACGAGCAGAACGTCGGCAAGCTCGTCCTGGGGCAACCGGCCGAGGTCGCGCTCGATGCCTATCCGGACAAACCCTACAAGGCGCGCCTGCGGCAGATCGTTCCGACGGCCGACCGCCAGAAGGGCTCGGTCAAGGTCAAGATCGAAATCCCCGACAAGGACGCGAAGGTCCTGCCGGAGATGTCCTGCCGCGTCGTGTTCCTGAGCCCGCAGGCGAAGATCGACGAGAAGGCGAAGCCGAAGGTCATGGTGCCGTCGGCCTCCGTCGTCGAGGTGGGTGGCGAGAAGGGCGTGCTCCTCGTCGCGAACGACAAAGCCACATTCAAGCCGCTCGCGCTCGGGCCCGCCGCCGGCGCGCAAGTGGAGGTGACGTCGGGGGTTTCGGGCGGCGAGGAGATCGTCGCCGATGCCGCGTCGGCCGGACATGCCTGGCGCGCCGAGCAGAGAGTCCGCATCAAGAAGGACTGACGAGAAGAGGAGAGCCGAATGAGCGCAGCCGTCCCCCTGGTCCGCATCGAATCGCTCGTGAAGCAGTACACGCGCGACACGCAGGTTCTCACCGTGCTCGACAACCTGTCGTTCACCGTCGACGACGGCGACTTCGTGGCGCTCATGGGCCCATCGGGCTCGGGCAAGACGACGCTCCTGAACCTCATCGCGGGCATCGACCGCCCGACCTCGGGCCGCATCCTCGTCGGCGACAAGGAGGTCTCTTCGATGAGCGAGGCCGCGCTCGCGAAGTGGCGCAGCGCGAACGTGGGGTTCATCTTCCAGCTCTACAACCTCGTGCCCGTCCTCACGGCTTTCGAGAACGTCGAGCTTCCCCTTCTTCTCACGAACCTGAGCCGTGCGCGCCGGAGGAAGCAGACCGAGCTCGCGCTCTCGGTCGTGGGCCTCACGGACCGCATGGACCACTACCCGCGCCAGCTCTCCGGCGGACAGGAGCAGCGCGTCGCGATCGCGCGGGCCATCGCCACGGACCCGAAGCTCCTCGTGGCCGACGAGCCGACCGGCGACCTCGACGCGAAGAGCGGCGAGGAGATCCTCGTCCTCATGGAGCGCCTCAACTCCGAGTTCAAGAAGACGATCGTCATCGTGACCCACGACCCGAAGGCGGCGTCCCGGGCGCACCGCCTCGTCCACCTCGACAAGGGCGTGCTCAAGGAGGACGTGCACGCCGAGCGCGGCAAGGCCGTCGGCATGGCGGCGGCGATTTCCGCCTCCTCGACCTGAGGTATCGGAAGCCTGATGAAGTTCCTCCCCCTCATCTTCAAGAACGCGTTCCGCAAGAAGACGCGGACCCTGCTGACGATCGGCTCGATCGTCCTGCCGCTCCTCGTCATCTGCCTCATGGGCACGTTCCTCAAGGCGCTGGAGGCGCCGGACCCGCGCGCCTCGCGCGGGTCGTTCCGGCTCGTCGTCCGGCACCGGGTCTCCATCATGAGCACCCTGCCCACGGCCTTCGAGGAGCGCGTCCGGCAGCTCCCGGGAGTCGAGGCCGTCTCCGACTTCAGTTTCTTCTCCGGCCAGTATCGCGACAAGAGCGCGCGAAACTTCTTCGCGCGGGCCGCCGTCGATTCGGAGACTCTCCTGAAAGTCTTCGACGACGCCGAGATCGTCGAGGGCTCCGCCCGAGGCTGGCGCGAGGACCGGACAGGCTGCATCGTCGGAAAGAACCTCGCCACGAAGTACGGCTGGAAGGTGGGAGACCGGGTCGTCCTCGTCGGCGACGTCTTCCCGACGACGCTCGAGCTGACGATCCGGGGCGTCTACTACCTCGAGAACGGCACGTCGGCGACCCTCTTCTTCGACCGCCGGATCCTCGACGAGCGGTTCCCGTCCTTCAAGGGCTCGGCTTCCACGATCTGGATCAAGGCGAAGGACGCGGCCGCCTCGGAGCGCCTCGGACCGGCCATCGACGCGATGTTCGAGAACTCGCCGTACCCGACGAAGACGGAGACCGAAAACGCGTTCCGGAACGGCATGGTGTCGATGCTCGGGAACGTGAAGCTCCTCATGACCGCAATCGGAGCGGTCATCGTCCTCGTCATCCTCCTGATCGCGGCGAACACGATGGCGATGGCGGCGCGCGAGAGGGTCACGGAGATCGCCGTCTTCCGCACGCTCGGCTTCCAGAAATCGACGATCCTCGGGCTCGTCCTCGGCGAGAGCGTGCTCATCGCGATCGCCAGCGGAGTCTTCGGCATCCTTCTCTTCGTGGCCGCCCAGCCTCCTCTGAGGCGTCTCCTCCTGTCGTCCCCGATGTCGAGCCTCGCGGCGACGTTCCATCTCTACCCGGAAGTCCTCACCCTGGCTTTCGCGCTGGCCGTCGGAATCGGCGTTCTCGCCGGGCTCGTGCCCGCCCTCCGGTCGGCGAGCCGCTCCATCGTGGACGGGCTGAGGCAGGTGGCCTGATGAAGTTCGTCCCGTTCGTCTTCAAGAACCTCTTCCGCAAGAAGACGCGCTCGCTTCTGACGATCGCGTCCATCCTCCTGCCGCTCCTCGTCATCTGCGTCATGGGCACGCTCCTCCGGACGCTCGATTCGGATCCGACGGGGGGCAAGGGGATGTTCCGGCTCATCGTGCGGCACAAGGTGTCGCTCACGAACTGGATCCTCGAGTCCTACATGCCGAAACTCCAGCAACTTCCCGGCGTGACGGACGTCGTGCGGATGAACTGGTTCGGCGGCGCCTACATCGACCAGAAGCCGGAGAACATGTTCGCCCGCTTCTCCACCTCGGACCCCCAGCGACTCCTCAAGGTCTTCGACGAGGCCTCGATCGTGCAGGGCAGCGCGAAGGACTGGATCTCGGACCGCACGGGGCTCCTCGCGGGCGAACTCCTCATGAAAAAGTACAAATGGAAGCTCGGGCAGAAGGTCACGCTCAAGGGCGACATCTACCCGACGAACCTCGAGCTGACGATCCGGGCGACCTTCAAGGCGCCCGACGAGACCGGTGTCTATTTCCACCACCAGTACATCGAAGAGGCCATCCCGCGCCTGAAGGGCTTCGTGGGCTGGTACTGGATCAAGGCCGACTCTCTCGGCGCCGTCCAGCGGCTCCCGAAGGAAATCGACGCGATGTTCGAGAACAGCGACGCCCCCACGCGGACGGAGACCGAGAAGGAGATGCAGAACGGCTTCGTATCGATGCTCGGCAACGTCAAGCTGCTCGTGACCTCCATCGGGACGATCATCGTCCTCGTCATCCTCCTCATCGCCGGCAACACGATGGCGATGACGGCGCGCGAACGGGTCACCGAGATCGCCGTGCTGCGTACGCTCGGATTCCAGAAGACGACGATCCTCGGGCTGATCCTCGGCGAAAGCGTCCTGCTTTCGCTCTTCGGCGGCATCCTCGGCGTGGGGTTCTTCGTCCTCGCGTTCCCCGGCTTCCGGCAAGGGCTGCTCTATTCGCCCATGGGAGGCTTCGCGGGGGGCATGCGGCTCTTCCCCGAGGTCGTCGCGGTCGCGTTCGCGGTCAGCGTCCTCGTCGGCCTCCTGGCCGGGCTCGTGCCCGCGATCCGCTCGGCTCAGCGCTCCATCCCCGACGGCCTGAGACAAGTCGGTTGATGAAGTTTCTGCCTCTGGTCTTCAAGAACCTGCTGCGCAAGAAGACGCGCCTGGGCCTCACGGTCGGCTCGATCCTGCTCCCGTTCTTCGTGATCTGCCTCCTCGGAACGTTCGTCGCGATGCTGGACGCGGATCCCTCTCGGGGGCGCGGGATGTACCGCCTCGCCGTGCGGCACCGGGTGTCGATCGCGAACGTCCTCCCGGCCGCGCACCTCGAGAAGATCCGCGAGCTGCCCGGCGTGAAGGCCATTACCCCCTTCAACTGGTTCGGCGGCCGCTACATCGACTTCTCGGCCTTCAACGTGTTCGAGCGCTTCGGAGTGGATCCAAAGGCCTTCTTCGGGGTCTTCGACGCTTCGTCGATCATCTCGGGCTCCGCGGACGAGTGGCAGCGCGACCGGAGCGGGCTGCTCGTGGGGGAGCTCCTCATGAAGAAGTACGGCTGGCACCTCGGCCAGACGGTGACGCTCACGGGAGATATCTGGCCCGGGAGGTACACGTTCACGATTCGGGCGGCCTACCGGGGCAACGACGAGGCGGCCGTCTTCTTCGACCAGAAGGTCATCGACGAGACTCTCCCCGCCCGGGCCGGCCGCTACACGATGATCTGGGTGAAGGCCGAGAGCGCCGAGGCGGCGCGCGCGCTCATCCCGCGCATCAACGCGCTGTTCGAGAATTCGTCCTCCCCCGTCCGCGCCGAAACGGAAAAGGAGTTCCAGAACAACTACATCGCCCTCCTCGGGAACGTGAAGCTCTTCTTCCGCGGTCTCGCCGCAGTGATCGCGGTCGTCGTCCTTCTCATCGCCGCGAACACGATGGCCCTGGCGACGCGCGAGCGGGTCGTCGAGCTCGCGGTCCTCAGGGCGATCGGGTTTCCGAGACGCATCCTGTTCGGGCTCCTCCTCGGCGAGAGCGGCATCCTCGCGCTCCTCGGCGCGACCGCCGGGCTCGCCCTCTATCTCGGCCTGTTCCCGAGGCTCCGCGCCTTCATCCTCTACTCGCCGCTCGCCGGCCTTGCCGCCGGCCTCCGCATTTACCCCGACGTCCTTGCCACCGCCTTCGCCACGACGCTCGCCGTCGGGCTGCTCGCCGGACTCGTGCCGGCGGTCCGCTCGGCCAGGCGGCCCATCGTGGAGGGCCTGAGACAGCTCGCCTAGGGAGGTCAGAGATGCTCGGAATCCCGCTGAAGTACAACGTCCGGAACCTGTTCGTGCGAAAGGTCACGACGGGTCTCACCGTGCTCGGCATCGGCCTCGTGGTGGCTGTGTTTCTGTGTGTGATGTCGCTCGGCGAAGGCCTCACGCGCGTCTTCACGGCCTCGGGCTCGGAGAACAACATCCTCGTGCTCCGGCAGAACGCGCAGTCGGAGCTCCAGTCCGGCATCTCGCGCGACCAGGTCCCGCTCATCCTGACGCTGCCCGGCATCTCGCCCGACGCGGACGGAAAGCCGCTGGCGTCTCCCGAGCTCGTCATCGTGCTGAACCTCGAAAAACAGGGCGGCGGCTCCTCGAACGTGACGATCCGCGGCATCGGCGAAAAGGGCATGAAGCTCCGGCCCGGCCTGACGCTCGTCGAGGGCCGCATGTTCACGCCCGGCAAATCCGAGGTCGTCGTCTCACGGAGCGTCTCGAGCCGCTTCAAGGAGTGCGGGACGGGCCAGACGATCAAGTTCGGCGCTTATCGCTGGACGGTCGTGGGCCTCTTCGACGCCGGCGGCACCGCGCCCGACAGCGAGATCTGGACGGACGTCGAAGGAATGATCACGGACTTCAAGCGAGGCGGCTATTCGTCCGTTCTCGCTCGGACCGCGGGCCGCGCGGCGCGCGACCAGTTCCAGGCGGGGCTCGCGGGCGATCCGCGCCTCGCGCTCGAGGGCAAGGTCGAACGCAAGTACTACGACGACCAGACGTCCACGGCCGCGCCGATCAAGTTCCTCGGCTTCTTCGTGGGCATCGTGATGGCGATCGGCGCCTGCTTCGGCGCGATGAACACGATGTACGCCGCCGTGGCGGCGCGCACGCGCGAGATCGCCACGCTGCGCGCACTCGGCTTCTCCCGGATCTCCGTGCTCCTGTCGTTCGTCTTCGAGTCGCTGTGCCTCGCACTCCTCGGCGGCGTCCTCGGATGCCTGCTCGGCATGCTGGCTGTCAAGCTGGCGCTCTCGGGCGTCACGGGCACGACGAACTTCGCGACGTTCTCGGAGGTCGTATTCGCCTTCCGCCTCACGCCGGCGCTCCTCATGACGGGCATCGTCTTTTCGCTCGTGATGGGGTTCTTCGGGGGCCTTTTCCCTGCGGGCCGGGCGGCGTTCACGAAGATCACCGACGCCCTGAGGCAGGTGGGCTGAGGGGCGGCTGTCCAGGGTCGCCTCTTCGCTATAGTCGGACCATGGCCGACTTCCTCCTCAAGACCGAACCTTCGGACTACTCCTTCGACGACCTCGTGAGGGAAAAGCAGACGGTGTGGACGGGCGTAAAGAACCCCACCGCGATCCGCCACCTGCTCTCCACGAAGAAGGGCGATCGGCTCGTGATCTACCACACGGGAGACGTGAAGGCGGCCGTGGGCCTCGCCACGGTCGTGTCCGCCGACACCGACCCGAAGAGCCCGACCTTCCCGCACGTCGTGATCGCGGCGGGAAGGCGGCTGGCCTCTCCCGTGACGCTTGCCGCGATCAAGGCCATTACGCTTTTCGCGGACTCGCCCCTCGTTCGGATCGGGCGGCTTTCGGTCGTTCCGCTCACCGCCGCGCAGTACCAGTACATCGCCAGCGGCTGACGCGCCGTGTTCTTCACGCGCGCCCAGGAGATCGCGCTTTTGGCGCTGCCCCTCCTCGACCCGCAGGGGCCGAACGGAAGAGGGCTCGGCGTGACCGCCATCGCGCAGGCAGCGGGTGTTCCCGCGCCCTTTCTCTCCAAGGTGTTGGGCCGCCTCGTGGACCGCGGCCTCCTCAGAAGCAGGCGCGGGCGGGGCGGCGGGTTCGTCCTCGGGCGGCCCGCCTCGGACATCACGCTGGCGGACGTCGCGCTCGCCCTCGACCGGCGCGACGGCCTCGAGCGCGCGTTTCCCCCCGTCGCGGGGCCGGCGGGTGCGCTCCTCGCTCCCGCTCGGGAAGTCTTCCTCGAACGCCTGCGGCGCACCCGGCTTTCCGATCTGGCGGCGCCGGCGCCCCGCGCCTGACGCGCGGAGGCCCCGGACTCTGGCAGGATGCACTCGGAGGTTCGCATGCCGCATCCGGTCAAGGATCCCGTCAGCTGGCTTTACCCCCCGATCGAGCCGTATCGCACCGACCGGCTCCGGGTCTCGGACGTCCACGAGCTCTACTTCGAGGAGAGCGGCAGCCGCAACGGGAAACCCGTCGTATTCCTCCATGGCGGCCCGGGCGGCGGATCGGACCCGAAGGTCCGCCGCTTCTTCCATCCCGAGAAGTACCGCGTCGTGATGTTCGATCAGCGAGGCTGCGGCAAGAGCACGCCGTACGCGAGCCTCGAGCAGAACACGACGTGGGACCTCGTCGCTGACATCGAGAAGCTCCGCGAGCACCTCGGGATCGCACGCTGGCAGGTCTTCGGCGGCTCGTGGGGCTCGACGCTCGCCCTCGCCTACGCGCAGAGGAACCCGGACCGCGTAACGGAGCTCGTCCTGCGCGGGATCTTTCTGCTCCGAAAAAAGGAGATCGACTGGTTCTACCAGGAGGGGGCGTCGATCCTCTTCCCCGACGCCTGGGAGCCCTACCTCGCCCACATCCCCGAGGCCGAGCGCGGCGACCTCGTCGCGGCGTACCACAAGCGGCTCACGAGCGAAGACTCCGCGGTCCGGCTCCAAGCCGCGAAAATCTGGAGCGGCTGGGAGGGCGCGACGTCGAAGCTGCTCCCGGACGCCTCGTTCACGGGGCACTACGAGGAGGACGAGTTCGCCCTGGCCTTCGCGCGGATCGAGGCCCACTACTTCGCGAACCGCGGCTTTTTCGAGGTCGACGGCCAGCTGCTGCGCGACGTCGGGAAGATCCGCCACATCCCGGGCGTCATCGTCCAGGGGCGCTACGACGTCGTCTGCCCCATCGTCAGCGCTTGGGCCCTCCACCGCGCGTGGCCCGAGGCGGACTTCGTGATCTCGCCCGACGCGGGTCACAGCGCCTGGGAGCCGCCGAACACGCGCGCCCTCGTCGCCGCGACGGACAAGTTCGCCTGAAAGACCTCCGCGCCTTCCTCGACGTCCTCCGCCGCGAAGGGGATCTCGCCACCGTCGAGGCGGAGGCGGACCCGCGGCTCGAGATCCCGGAGATCCACCGCCGGGTGATCGAGGAGGGAGGTCCCGCGCTTCTCTTCAAGCGCCCGAAAGGCGCGGACTTCCCCGTCGTGACGAACCTCTTCGGCACGCCAAAGCGCCTCGAGCTCGCGTTCGGGAAGAAGCCGCGGGAGTTCGTCGAAACGGCGGCGCGCGCCGCGGCGGAGCTTCTGCCGCCGACGACGGAAAAGCTCTGGGCGTTCCGTGCCTTCTTCGGAGACGCCCTGCGCGTGGGGACGAAGCGCGCGACCCGTGCGCCGGTGACGGACGTCGTGGAGGATGCGCCGGATCTCACGCGCCTGCCCGCCCTCACGCAGTGGCCGGAGGACGGCGGCCCGTTCCTGACTCTCCCCCTCGTCTATTCAGAGCTTCCTTCGGACGGCCCGCCGGGCCCCTCTCACTCTCGCCAGTCGAATCTCGGCGTGTATCGCATGCAGATCCACGGTCCGAAGACCGCGGGCGTCCACTGGCAGATCGCCAAGGGCGGCGGGTTCCACTACCACGAGGCCGAGGCGCGGGACGCCGCGCTGCCGCTCACGGTCTTCCTCGGCGGCCCTCCCGCGCTCATCCTCGCGGCGGTCGCGCCGCTGCCCGAAGGACTGCCCGAGCTTCTCGTCGCCTCGCTCCTCCTCGGGCAGAAGCTCCCCATGACGCGCGTGCCCTCGCATCCCCACCGCCTCGTCGCCGACGCGGAATTCGCGCTCACGGGATCCGTTTCGCCCCACGTGAGGAAGCCCGAGGGTCCCTTCGGCGACCACTACGGCTATTACTCGCTGAAGCACGACTATCCCGTGTTCGACGTCGCGCGGGTCTACCGGAGGCGCGACGCGATTTTTCCGGCGACGGTCGTCGGCAAGCCCCGGCAGGAGGACTTCTACATCGGCGATGTGCTGCAGGAGCTGCTCTCTCCGCTGTTTCCGATCGTGATGCCGACTGTCGTCGACCTCTGGAGCTACGGGGACACGGGCTTCCACTCTCTCGCCGCCGCCGTCGTGAAGGACCGTTACCGCCGCGAGGCGATGACGTCGGCCTTCCGCATTCTCGGCGAGGGGCAGCTCGCGCTCACGAAGTTCCTCCTCGTGACCGACGCGCGGCGTGACCTGCGCGACTTCCGGGGCCTTCTCGCGCACATCCTCGCGCGCTGCCGGTTCGAGACGGACCTCTTCCTGTTCGGCAACCTCGCCATGGACACGCTCGACTACACGGGCCCGAAGGTGAACGAGGGCAGCAAGGGCGTGCTCCTCGGCCTCGGGGACGCGATCCGCGACCTGCCGCGCGAGTTTCGCGGCGCGCTGCCCCCGGGCGCACGCTCGGCCGCCGTCTTCTGTCCCGGCGCGCTCGTCGTGGACGGGCCGGCTTTCGCGGACGACCGCGACTTCGCGGGACGTCTCGCCGCCGACCCGGCGGTCGCGGCCTGGCCGCTCGTCATCCTCGCGGACGACGCGGCCAGCGCGGCGCGGGACGAACGCTCGTTCCTGTGGCACGTCTTCACGCGTTTCGAGCCCGCCGCGGACGTGCACGGCCGGCGCGACGTCGTGCGGAACCACATCGCCTTCACGCCGCCTCTCGTCATCGACGCGAGGACGAAGCCGTGGATGCCGAAGCTCGTGGAACCGGACCCCGAGACTGTCGCGCTCGTCGACCGCCGCTGGCGCGAGTACTTCCCGGGCCGCTGACCGACGGTCCTAGCTCGATCCGCCGGAAGACCCGGCCGGCGCCGGTCCTCCGCCTCCGGGCTTCGGGCCGCCCGGACCGCGGCCCCTGCCGCGGCGCCTCCTGCGCCGGCCGCCTCTGCCCTCGGCGCGCGCGGCCTCGGGAAGCGGCGCATTCGCGGGCTGAGGAGGACGCGGGGAATCCTGCGGAGGAGTGAGCGCGGGACGACTGGCCGCCTGAGGCTGCGGACGGTCGCCGCCCGCGTTGCCTCCCGCTCCGCCGCGGCCGCGCCGCCGGCGACGGCCCACGCGCCCGCCCTCGCTGTCCCGCGGCTGCTGGCCCGGAGGCCCGCCCGCCGCGGGCCGCTCGTGGCGTTCCCGCTCGCGCTGGGCCTGGCGGCGCGCCTCTTCCTGCTGCTTCTCGCGCTGGCGCTCGCGCGCGCGGCGCTCTTCCTCCGCGCGTCTGGCGGCCTGCGCGGCTTCGTGTTTCTTTCGCCACTCGGCCTCGATCTCCTCGCGCTCGCGGCTCTCTTCCTCGGTCAGGAGGCCCGCCACGCCGACGAGGATCTCTGCCCGGCCCGACTGGTCGCGGATGCACCCGACGATCTGCGCCCTCACGGGCGCGTTCGCGTCGGCGACGACGGCGGGCAGCCGGCTCGCGTCCGAGAGGAACATTCGCGTGAAGGCGACTCGGCAGGTCCGGCCGGTTTCCGCGTTCGACAGCGACAGCCAGTAGTGGTCGCGCTCGTGCTCGAGGCCGTGCGCGGCGCGCTCGTAGCCGGGCAGCGCCTCGACGGCGAGCGCGGTCAGGAGCTCGACGTGACTCTCGCCGATCTCCTGCGTCTGCTCCATGGAGACGACGCGGTCGCGGAACATGCGCACGGAGCCCATCGCGCGAAGGATCTCATACGTCGATTCCGCCGGCGGCGAGAACCCGCCGCGCGTGCGCCTCGGGCGAGAACACGGCGCGGCGATGGGCGGCGCCCGCCGCCAGGCGCGGCCCGAGGTTCTCGCGCACGAAGCGCCGCAGGGCCGCCGCGAGCGCGTCCGCATCGCCGGGGGAAACAAGGAGCCCGCTCCTCTCGTCCTCGACGATCCCGAGCAGGCCGTCCACGGCGGAGCCGATGACGGGCCGGCCGAACGCGAGCGCGTCGGCCACGATGCCCGAGCCGGTCGCGTGCCGATAGGGGCAGACGACGGCATCGGCCGCCGCGAACCACTGCGCGCGCTCCTCCTCGGACTGGGAACGCAGCTCGAGCCGGACGCCGGCGGGCGCCCGCCGTGGCAGCTCGCGCGCCTCTCCCCACGGCTCGCCAGCGAGGACGAGCCGCGCGGAAGGAATCGTCCGCCTCACGGAGGCAAACGCGTCGAGCAATATGTCCCAGCCCTTGTAGGGGCGCAGGAGGCCGCTGAATAGGAAGACGGGGACGTCCGCCGGCACGCCGAGTCGTGCGCGCGCGGCCGCGCGGTCCGGAATCACCGCGCGCGGCTCGGAGGGATGAGGGACCACCGCGATCGGAGCGTCCGGACGCTCCGCGGCGATCTGGCGCGCGCTCTCCTCGTTCTGAGCGACGAAGCAGTCGCCGCGCCGCAGCACGGCGCGCGTGAGCGCGCTTTTCCAGGGATTCTCCTCGTGGTCGAACACGTTGTGGCAGAGGAGGAGGCGCGTCGCTTGGGGCCTCTCGGCTCCGAGCGTCGCGAGGGCAGCCACGGCGTGCGGCGCGAAGAACGCCGTCCACCACGGAAAGATCGCGAGAGAAACGCCGCGCCCCGCGAGAAAGCGCGCGGCTTTCACGTACGAGAGCGGATTCCTGCCGTCGAGCAGGTCATGCACCTCGCCCAGATCCCCCGGGATCTCGCCGGGACCGCGGTCCTCGAGGCCCGGATAGAGGAACGACGGGTAGAGGCGCCGGTGCGTGACGACGAGCGTTTCCACGCCGAGCGCACGCATCGCTCGCACGAGACGCGCATCCTGGTCCGCGATTCCGCTGCGCCAGGGTGGAACCGGGCCGACGAGAGCGACGACGGGAGTCGGCATGCGGCGCGCGCGATCTTCCCGCATCTCAGACGGACAGGAGAAACGCCTTGAGGTAGTCGCCCTCGGGGCAGTCGATCGAGACGGGATGATCGGGGCCCGCCCCGCGGCGCTCGAGGAGGCGCGCCGGGCGCCGGGCGTCGAGCGCGGCCGCAAAGAGCACCTTCTGGAAGAGGTCGGGCGAGATACGGCCCGAGCACGAGCACGCGAGCAGAAACCCTCCCGGAACGAGAAGCTGGAAGGCGAGCCGGTTGATGTCCTTGTAGCCGCGGCACGCCTTCTCCACGTCGGCCTTCCGCCTCGCGAAGGCAGGCGGATCCGTCACGATGAGGTCCCAGCGTTCGCCGGCCGCGACGCGGGATCTGAGGTCGTCGAAGACGTCCGCTTCCCGCGTCTCGACACGCGCTTCGGACCCCCCGACGGCCTGTCCGTTCCGACGGTGGTTTTCCCGCGCGAAGGCGAGCGCGGCGCCCGACACGTCGACGTGGGTGACGCGCGTCGCCCCGCCCGCGAGAGCGGCGACGCCGAACGCGCCTGAATACGAAAAGAGGTTGAGAACGCTCCGGCCTGCCGCGAGGGACCGCACGAGGTGGCGGTTCTCGCGCTGGTCGAGGAAAAAGCCCGTCTTCTGCCCCGCCGCGATCTCGGCCGCGAACGAGAGGCCATGCTCGCGAAATGCCGCCAGTTCGGGTATGGCGTCCCCCGCGAGAAGCTCGTCGCCCTGCGGCAGCCCCTCCGCCTTCCGGGA
>JBGPDK010000065.1:0-16028 GCA_041482235.1 Thermoanaerobaculia bacterium
CGATCTCCAGCCGGTTATCCCGCGCGTTCAACGCTTCCTTGATCTGACGCTTCGAGGCTTTTTCCGTGAGGTACACTTTTCTTCCCCCTTCAGGTCGTCATCGGAGCGCGCCGGAGTGCTGCAGAGCCAGAACCGCCCCCCGATTCCTTTCCAGGGGGCCAGAAGAGGTCCTGTCACCTACATAGCGACCGGCCGGACGGAAAAGTTAGCTCGGGAGGGGAACTAAGCCGGGGGTTGAGGAAGGCAAATCGAGTTCGGTCCCGCCGCGTCACCTCACGTCGAAAACGCCCATCATCCGCATGTCCTCGTGCTCGATGTTGTGGCAATGGAACACGAAGCGCGCGCCATGGTCGCGGAAGCGCATGAAGACCTCCGCTTCGTCTTCGGGCCCGAGAAGAGTGGTGTCCTTCTTGAACGAGTTGTAGAGGGCCGGCGGTCGGCCGTTGAAGCTCTGGACCTGGTGCGCTTCGAGGTGGATGTGAATGGGGTGCCACCACCCCCCGCCGCCGTTCTTCAAGATCCAGCGCTCGGCAGTCCCGAGCGCGGGCTTCGCGTCCGTGCGTTTCGGATCGAAGAACCGGCCGTTGATCTGCCAGGCGCCGTTGCTTCGATTGAACTCGAACGTGCGGGTGGCCACGATCTCCTTCGGATGGATGGGCGTGTTCGGGCGCAGCAAAGAACCGGGGACGAGGGTGGCGTCCGTCTCGGGGCCGAGAGGCAAGTCGACCCTGAACTGCACGAGGGGCGTGCCCGGGAACTGAAGGTCGGGGTTATTCAAGTCGCCGCCCGGCCCGCGTCCGTCTTTCTGGACGAGGATGTTCTGGAGGTAAACCGAGCTCCCCGACAAGCCGCTGAAATCGATCACGACGTCGGCCCGCTCCGCCATCGCGAGCAGGACGTGATCGCGCGGGATCGCGTAAGGCAGGAGCCAGCTGTCGGCGCCGACCTGGAGGAAGGGGGCTCCGTTCGAGAGGCGGAGCATGAAGATCCGCGCGTTCGCGCCATTGAGGATGCGAAAACGGTATTTGCGGGGTTGCACGCGGAAGAACGGCTGCGCCTTTCCGTTCGCAACGAAAACGTCCCCGAGGAAGCCGTCGTGCTCGAACGGGTCGTAGAACAGGGAGCCGTCGCGGTTGAATCGCCGGTCCTGCAACACCAGCGGCACGTCGAAGGCTGCCGCCGGGAGGGTGGCCGAGCCGACGAGGTCCTCTTCGAGGTCGTCGGTGACGAGATAGAAGCCGGCGAGCCCGTGGTAGACGTTGGGCCCGGTGGTGTCCATGGCGTGGTCGTGGTACCACATGGTCGTGGGGTTGTCGTTCGCGTCTCCACCAGCCGACTCGTTCGGGTAGAAGTAGTCCTTCGAGCCGCCCGGAAACGTGAAGTCGTTCGGGAAACCGTCCGAATCCGCCTCGTTGTGGCCGCCGTGCAGGTGTACCGACGTTTCGAATGTGAGGTTGTTCACCTGCCGCACCCGGTCCGCCCGTCCCATGCGGCCGCGAATGGTGGATCCCGGATAGAGGCCCTCGTAGCCGACGAGGTTGTTCGTCTTGACATTCGGAATGATCTCGGCGGAGGGCGAGTTGGGGTCCACGGGTTTCATGTGCACCTCGTAGAACGCCTCGCTGGAGGTGACCGTCGTGGGCGAGAGAACGGGAGGTACCGGCATCTCGCGCGTGAACGGCGTGAACCGGAGCTGCGTGGGCGGGGGGCCGTCGCCGAGCAGCGGACGCGGCCAGGCAAGGGCGCCGAGCGCCGCCGCGCCCGCGGTGCCGAGTCCGAGCTTGAGGAGATCGCGCCGGTCGAGGCGAGAGCCGCCGCTGCGGTTTCCGACATCGCCCATGAGTCATCCTGCCTTTCAGGTCCCCGCCGACCCCGGAATCGAGTCCACCTCGAAAACGAACGCGCGGTCGCGATGTCTCGCCAAGAGAGCGCTAGGCGGTGGGGCGAAGGCCAGCCGTCCGCAGCGCCAGCAGCGCGATCTGCTCGGGCCCCGCGGCGGTGGAGGCGACCTGCCAGCGTCCCGTCCGGTCGTTGCCCATGGCGACGAGGGCGCCGTGTTGCGACCGGTCGGCGTCGACGCGGGGGTCGGGATCGGTGAAGCCGAGAAACCGCCGCAGGCGCTCGAGGTCGGCCGGCGCGCCGGTCACGCAGGTCCACCCGGCTGGGGCCCCATGCGCCGCGACGTACGTCGCCAGAGCCTCGGGAGTGTCGTGCTCGGGATCGAGCGTCAGCGTGACGAGGTCGGGCGCGTGCCCGAGGCGCGGCGCGACGAGCGCGCGCGCCTCGAGCAGGCGGCTCAGGCTGGCGGGGCATTTCCCCGCGCAGCGCGTGTAGGCGAAGGTGAGGAAAACGAACCGGCCTCGGACGAGGTCGTCGTAGAAGCGGACCTTGCGGCCGGTGTTTGTCACGAGGAGCGGGTTGGGAAAGCGCCGGCGCGAGCCTGCGACGAGGGCTTCCGTCGACGCGGCCTCCGAGAGCGCCGCGGCGGCCGTCGCGCCATGGCTTCGAAAGGAGAAGGCCGCGGCGGCGCCGGCGATGAAGGAGATACGGGAGCGGGCCATCGTGTCACCTCACGTCGAAGCGGCCCATCATCCGCATGTCCTCGTGCTCGATGTTGTGGCAGTGGAACACGTATTTGCCGCGGAATTCGCGGAAGCGCATGAAGACCTCCGCCTGATCGCCCGGTCCGAGAAGAGTGGTGTCGCTCTTGAACTGCTGGTCCGGCGGGACGGGCCGGCCGTTGAAGGAAACGACCTGGTGTGCCTCGTCGTGGATGTGGATGGGGTGCCACCAGCCCCCGCCCCCGTTCTTCAGGAGCCAGCGCTCGGCGGTGTCGAGCCGGGGGTTCGCGTCCGTTCGATTCGGATCGAAGAACCGGCTGTTGATCTGCCAGGCGCCGTTGCTTCGGTTGAACTCGAACGTGCGCGTCGCCTTGATCTCGTTCGGCAGGATCCTGCTGTGCGGACGCACTTCCTGACCGGCCTGGATCGTCGCCTCTTTCTCGCCGCTGAGCGGAACGTCGACGATGAACTTCACGAGCGGCACGCCCGGGACTCGCACGTCGGGCTTGCGCAGATCTCCGCCGGGACCGCGCCCGGAGTCCTGGACGAGGATGTTCTCGAGGAACACCTCGCTTCCGTTCGCGTGGCTGAAGTCCACTATCACATCGGCCCGCTGGGCCATGGCGAGAAGGACGCGGTCGCGCTGAACGGCGAAAGGCAGGAGCCAGCTGTCGGCGCCCACCTGGAGGAAGGGCGCGCCGTTCGAGAGGCGAAGCATGAAGATCCGCGCGTTCGCGCCGTTGAGGAGGCGAAACCGGTAGCGGCGGGGCTGGACGTGGAAGCGCGGCTGCGCCTTGCCGTTGACCACGTAGACGTCGCCCAGGAAGCCATCGTGCGAGAACGGGTCGTAAAAGAGCGACCCGTCGCGGTTGAACCGCCGGTCCTGAAGCACGATCGGAACGTCGAATGCCGTCGCGGGCAGAACGTGTCCGTCGACGAGGCCGTCCTCGAGGGCGTCGGTGGTGGGATAGAGGCCCGCCAACCCGGCGTAGACGTTGGGACCCGTGGTGTCCATGGAGTGGTCGTGGTACCAGAGCGACGAGGGATTGTCGTTCGGGTCGCCGCCCGCCGGCTCGTTCGGGTAGAGGTAGTCCTTGAACGCGAACGGCGTCTTTCCCGGCTCGATGAAGTCGTTCGGATAGCCGTCGAAGTCGGGCGCGTTGTGCCCGCCGTGCTGGTGGATGGACGTCTCGATGTCGAGCTCGTTCACGTGCCGGATCACGTCCTGCCGCCCGGTCTTTCCGAGGATGCTGGGGCCCGGATACAGGCCTTCGTAGCCCAGGATTGGGGTCTCGACACCCGGGATGATCTCGGCCAGCCCGTTGCGCATGTGGACCTCGTAGAACGCCACGGGCTTCGTGTGATCGAGCGGGACCGCGGTGGGGAAGGGGTCCACCTGCTCGAGCGCCGCCGGCAGCGGGAGGTCCCGAGTGAACGGCGTGAACCGCAGCGGCGTGGGCGGTGGGCTGTCGCCGAGCAGCGGACGGGTCCAGGTCAGGCCGCCGAGCGCCGCCGCCCCCGCAGCGCCGAGTCCGAGCTTGAGGAGATCGCGCCGGTCGAGGCGAGAGCCGCGGTTGCGGTTTCCGACATCGGTCATGAGTGCACCTTCCCTCTTCGCCGCGCGGGGGCGTCGTCTCGCTAACTCGCTAAATAGGTAGAGTCCGAGCAGAACGGAAAGGTTAGAGGTCGGAGCACAAAATTCTGCCCGCAGGAGGCGCCGCGCGCGGCGAAGACCGTCGCCCGGGAAATTCCGGCTCAGCCTTTTTCGAGTTGGCTTGTCGGCGGGCTCAGGACTCCCGTACCTTCGTCTGCGTTTGATGTCCCAGCTCGATGACTTCCGGATCGGCCTCGATGGCGCCGCCGCGCAGAGTCCCGCCGATGGCGAGGCCGGCGCTGACGAGGACCAGGTTCTTGATGATGTACTGGCCTTCCAGCGTCGGTGCATTCGGAACGTGACTGAAGACCTCCTGGGGAAAGAGCACGAGCGGCGAGAACGTGCCGATCATCTGCAGAAAGAGCAGCGCGAGGGTGGCCCGGAGAAAGACCCCGAAGATGAGCCCCAGTCCGATCACGCACTCCCAGGTCGCGAGGACGTAGATCGACACGTTGGGCGGGACCAGCCCAAATGTCAGTCCGCTGATCGTCTTCGTCGCCAGCTCCTGAGCGGGGCTGAGTCCCGGGAAGAACTTGAGCACCCCGAACCAGAAGAAGATCACGCCGAGGCTGATCCTGAGCGCCCGGACGGCGTTCCCCGCCATCCACGTCGTGGCTCCAACATCCAGGCGCTCGAGAAGAGCGAGCCCTTCGGGAGCATGTCTCTGCATCGCCGATCTGAGGCGCGCGGCCGCGGCCTCGAGCAGCGAGACCCGCTTCTTTCGTACGGCGCCAGGATGGCCTTCCATGGAGAGCTGGGCGCACCCCTTCCGGCACTCTTCGGCGCACTTGGGTTCGGGCGAAGGGGCGCCGCGGAGGAACTCCCTGCCACGGAAGCAGCGCCACTTGACGGTCGAGAGCGGGATCCCCAGGAATTCCGCGATCCTCTCGTGCGACAGGCCGTGCAGGAAGTGATACCGGACCACCTCGGCGTACTGCGGCGGAATGCCTTCCAGCGCCAGGAAAAGGAGGGCGTTCCCGGCGGCGTTCCGCCGCGGGGCGGTCGCCAGCTCCGAGAGTGTCTCGAGGACGCACTCCTCGAGCGTGACGTCCGCGAGGGCCTGCCGGCTCTCGGGCTTTCCAGCGCGGAGAGCCAGCCATCGCGTGATCGCCACGAGCCAGCGCGAGAACCTGGCTGGGTCCTTCAGCGACCCGAGCGCCCGACGAGCAATGACGCGCGCGTCCCGCACCACCTCTTCGGCGCGGATTGCCCCGACGATTCTCGCGGCCTCGCGGGCCGCGGCGTGCCGGTGCCGGGAGGCGAGGCGGTCGAAGGCGAGCTCGTCCCCCTCGATCGCCGCTGCGACCAACATCTCGTCGGACCGCGTTTCCACTCCGAACGGCGCGGCTTCCACGCTATGCACTTTCAGCGCTCTCGTGGCCATGCTGCACCTCCTGAGGTTGGAGTAACTTAGAGAGGGTCTGTCCCCGGCACAATGAGCCAGGGTGCTCAGCACCTGCTCGCCCGCGGCGAATCCTGCGCGAAGCGAGCGACGCGGCAATGTCGGCCGGCTGCCGTGGCCTCGGAGATCAGTCCTTATTTGGTGGCGATCTGGAAAGTCGGGGAGCTGGGGAACCTGGAGCAGCCCGCGCGGCACACCTCTTCGCACGAGGGCTCGGCCGAAAGGCTGCAGCGGAGAATCTCCTTGGCTCGGAAACAGCGCCACTTGACAGTCGAGAGCGGAATGTCGAGGAACTCCGCGATCTTGCTGTGAGCCAGGCCGTGCAGGAAGTGATACCGGATCACTTCGCCATACTCCGGCGGGATGTTCTCGAGCGCCGCGATCAGCAGCTCGTCCCGGTCGTCGGTGTATCGCGGGTCGCTCGCCAGCTCGGAGAGCGTCTCGAGGACGGGCCCGTCGAGCGCCACGCGCCCGACCGCATGCCGGCTCTCCTGCCGTCCGACACGGAGAGCCCGCCACCGGGCGATCCCCGCGAGCCAGCGCGAGAACCTGCTACGGTCTTTCAGCGACGCGAGCGCGCCGTGAGCCAGGAGGAGCGCGTCCTGGACGACGTCTTCCGCGTGGGTCGACCCGACGATTCCCGCCGCCGCCCGGATGGCGGATTCCCTGTGGCGGGAGACGAGCTCGTCAAAGGCGAGCTGGTCCCCGCCGAGCGCGGCGGCGACCAGGATCTCGTCGGGACGGGCTTCCACCGCGCGCGGCACCGCCTCGTCTCCGCTCGAATCCCATAAGTTCGTTGTCATCTTGCGCCGCCGTCCGCGGGTCAGTCTGAAGCGGTGGCTCCCGAGAGCAAATGATGCAGGTTATTTACCACGTGCTCGTGCCCGGCAAAGTCCGCGAACAAGGCGCGACGGCGCGTTTTGAACCGTTTGCCAGGGCCGCCGGCGCGGCGTCCCTAAGGGACGGGATACTTGGCGCAACCCTTACGACACACCGTCGGGCACGTGGGCTCGGGCGAGAGCGTGCAGCGCAGGATCTCCTTGCCGCGGAAACAGCGCCACTTGACCGTCGAGAGAGGGACGCCGAGGAAATCCGCGATCTTCTGGTGCGGCAGGTCGTGCAGAAAGTGATACCGGATCACCTCGGCATATTCCGGAGGGATGTCCTCGAGCGCCGCGAGCAGCACCCCGTCTCCGGGGTCGGTCTGCCGCGGGTCGCTCGCCAGGTGGGAGAACGTCTCGAGGTCGGGATCGTCGAGCCTGACGTGTCCGACGGCGTGCCGGCTCTCGAGCCGCCCGACCCGGAGAGCCCGCCACCGCGTGATCGCCAGGAGCCAGCGCGAGAATTTGGCCCGGTCCTGAAGCGACGCGAGCGCTCGGTGCGCCAGAAGGAGCGACTCCTGGACGACGTCCTCCGCGAGGGTCGGCCCGACGATCCCCGTGGCCACCCGGAGAGCGGCGGGCCTGTGACGCGAGACGAGGTCTTCGAAGGCGAGCTCTTCCCCCTCGATCGCTGAGGCGACCAGGATCTCGTCGGGCCGGGTTTCCGCCCGTGGCCGTACGGCTTCGCTCTCTTGGAACTCTTGCGCCCCAGCCGCCATGTTGCGCCTCCCAGTCTTAGGTGCAGTCTGGGACGGTCCTGCCGGAGGACAATGATGCAGGCTCTTCACGACCTGGTCGGACTCGCGCCCGGCCGGTCGGCGGGCGCTGTGGCCCTACCCGGCCTCCTTTTCGAAGGTGCGCCGCGAGACCTGGGCAAGTGCCTTTGTCAGCCGCTCCTCCTCCTCGCGGGCCCGGCGCGCTTCGGCGAGAATGCGCAGGCCGCATTGCCTCGCGTTGCTGGCGCTTCGCGTCATCTTCAGGACGAGCGCAACGTCCTCGAAATCCTCCTCGGACATCCTCTCGCCGAGCCCGACCTCCCTCGGTGGCGCGGCGTCAGCGGTGGCCGGCGGGCGCGACTCCGTCTCTTCCGGGCTGCGATGGGAGGCGCCCCGCGCTTCGAGAGACTGGATCAGCGCCTCCACTTCTTTCTCGCCCAGGCGGAGGTTCGGCTGGCGCACCTTCTTGAACTTGCACGCAGTGGGCTCGGCCCCGGATGCCTCGCCGGTACGACGGTCCTTCACCTTGGGCTCCTTTCTCTCTCCGCCGCGCGGAGGGTGCGTCGTGGCGAGATTCTGTACAACAGAGGTCTTTCCGTTACACCTGTCTATATAGAGTCCGAGGCGCACGGGAAAAGTCAGGTGTGGGGACACGACGACAAGCAAAGGGGCCCCCCCGCCTGTTTGGTTGGACCGCCGGCACGGCCGGAAGCCGCCTCCCTACAGGTTGGGGTATTTGGCGCAGCCCTTGCGGCACACCGTCGGGCACGTGGGCTCGGGCGAGAGGGTGCAGCGGAGGATCTCCTTGCCCCGGAAACAGCGCCACTTGACGGTCGAGAGCGGGATTTTGAGGAACTCGGCGATCTTCTGGTGCGGCAAGTCGTGCAGAAAGTGGTACCGGATCACCTCGGCATACTCCGGCGGGATGCTTTCGAGTGCCGCGAGCAGCAACCGGTCTCCGGCCTCCGTCTGCCGCGGGTCGCTCGCCAGATGGGAGAGCGTCTGGAGGTCGGATTCCTCGAATGTGACGCGCCCGACGGCATGCCGGCTCTCATGCCGACCGACGCGGAGAGCCCGCCACCGCGTGATCGCGAGGAGCCAGCGCAGGAACTTGGCCCGGTCATGGAGCGACGAAAGCTCCCGGTGCGCGAGAAGGAGGGCGTCCTGGACGACGTCCTCCGCGTGGTTCAAACCGACGATTGCCGCTGCCGCCCTGACGGCAGTACGCCTGTGGCGGGAGACGAGATCGTTGAAGGCGAATTCGTCTCCGTCGACCGCCGCGGTGACCAGTACCTCGTCGGTCCGGGCCTCCCGGGGCCGTACGGCATCGTCTCGAAGGGGTTTCTGCGCGCTCGTGGCCGTGTTCCTCTACCTATAGAGAGAAGGGTCGGAGTAGAAAAGTTAGCTGTCGGCCTGTGAGAAGACGATTCGCCCGGGCCGCGCGCGCGGACCGCTGTCTTACGGCCGGTGGCCGGCGATTCCTAGGAGCTGGGGAACTTGGCGCAGCCCTTGCGGCACACCGCGGTGCACGTGGGCTCGGGCGAGAGGGTGCAGCGGAGAATTTCCTTGCCGCGGAAACAGCGCCACTTGACCGTCGAGAGAGGGACGTCGAGGAACTCGGCTATCTTCTGGTGCGGTAAGCCGTGCAGGAAGTGGTACCGGATCACCTCGCCATACTCCGGCGGGATGCTTTCGAGGGCCGCGAGCAGGAGGTCGTCTCCGACGTCGCTCTGCCGCGGGGCGCTCGCCAGCTCGGAGAGCGTATTCAGGGAGGACTCGTCGAGCGTGACCCGCCCGAAAAGGTGCTGTCTCTCCTGCCGTCCGACCCGCAAGGCGCGCCACCGCGTGATCGCCAGGAGCCAGCGCGAGAACTTGGTCCGGTCCCGGAGCGAGGCGAGCGCCCGGTGCGCCATGAGGAGAGTGTCCTGGACGACGTCCTCCGCATCTTTCGGCCCGACGATTCCGGCCGCGACGCGGACGGCGGCGTGCCTGTGGCGGGAGACGAGGTCTTCGAAGGCGAGATCGTCCCCCTCGATCGCCGCTGTGACCAGGATCTCGTCGGGACGGGTCCCCGCTCCGGGCTGTCCGGCATCGTCCCGCGTCGAGTTCTGCGCCTTCGTCGTCATGTGCCTCCCAGGAAAACCAGAGGCTCAGTCTGGAAGGGCCGCTTGAAAGGGCAAATGATGCAGACGACCCAGTAGGTGCCTGAGTGTCTCTATGAGTTGGAGTATTTCGCGCAGCCTTTGCGGCACACCGTGGGGCACGTGGGTTCGGGCGAGAGGGTGCAGCGGAGGATCTCCTTGCCGCGAAAACAGCGCCACTTGACGGTCGAGAGCGGCACGTCGAGGAACTCCGCGATCTTCTGGTGCGGCAGTCCGTGCAGGAAGTGGTACCGGATCACCTCGCTGTATTCCGGCGGGATGCTCTCGAGTGCCACGAGCAGGAGCTCGTGCGTGGAGTCCTTCTCCCGCGGGGCGCTTGCCAGATCGGAGAGCGTCTGGAGGAGAGACTCGTCGAGCGAGAGCCGCCCGAAAACGTGCTGCCTCTCCTGCCGTCCGACGCGCAAAGCGCGCCACCGCGTGATCGCGAGAAGCCAGCGCGAGAACTTGGTCCGGTCCTTCAGCGACGCCAGCGCCCCGTGAGCAATAAGGAACGCGTCCTGGACGACGTCCTCGGCGAGATCTGTCCCGACGATTCTTCCAGCCACGCGGACAGCCGTTTGCCTGTGGCGGGAGACGAGGTCTTCGAAGGCGAAGTCGTCTCCCTCGATCGCCGCGGCGACCAGGACATCGTCGGGACGGGCCACCACTCGGAACCGCGCCGCCTCGTGGGTGCTCGCCTTCGGCAGGAGTTTTGCGGTCAATGAACCTGACATAACCTACAGTAGATCATGCTGATCAACAAGAGTCTACATTTATTGAACCAAAAACACGCGAGGTCTGAGACTTGCTGGACTTAACGCCTTCTTGTTCAACGGGTTGAGCTTTCGAGCTCGGTGCCACCAAGCCGAGCCGCCTCCAGCAGCCCGCCTAGGTCTCGCGGCAGCGGCGCCATGAACGTCATCCTCTCGCCCGTGGCGGGGTGCTTGAGCGTGAGGCGCCAGGCGTGGAGCGCCTGACGGGGAAAGGTCCGGCAAAGCTCGCGCAGCGTCTCGTCCCTGATCCCCTTCCACCGTGGCGAGCCGTACGTCGGATCGCCGACGATGGGCAGGTGGAGCGCCTTGAGGTGGACGCGGATCTGGTGAGTGCGGCCCGTTACGAGCGTGCACTTCAGGAGCGTGAGGCCGAAAAAAGGGCCCGAGGATTCGGAGAGGATTTCATAGAGGGTTGTCGAGGCACGCCCGGAGCTCTTCGAAGTCGCCATGCGCTTTCGATCCCGCGGGTCCCGGAGAATTCCCAGGTCGATGCGGCCCTTTCGGACCAGCGGGCTCCCGTAGACGACAGCCAGATATTCCTTTTCTAAGAATCTCCCTTTTATTGCTCTCCCGAGAACTGTCATCGCCCGCTCCGTCTTCGCGACGACGAGAACACCGGACGTGTCCTTGTCGAGCCGGTGCACCAGTCCGGGGCGGTCGGCGGGACCGGCCCAGTCCTTCGAGCGGTGGAGAAGCGCGTTCACGAGAGTGCCGTCCCGGTGCCCGACGGCGGGATGCACGACGAGGCCGGGAGGCTTGTTCAGAACGAGGATTTCGGAATCTTCGAAGAGGATGGAGAGCGGAATATCCTGCGCGACAAGCTCGGGCCTCGCGGGAGGGGGCGCTGGAAGCTCGATCGTGATATCTTCTCCCGCTCTCACCTTCTCAGAGGTCTTTCCCGGCTCTCTTCCGTTCACCCTCACGAGCCCGCTCCGAATCCACTCCTGGATCTTCGTGCGGGAAGCCTCGGGCAGGTCGTTCAAGTGCCGAAGCAGGACACGGTCGAGGCGCTCGCCGGCATCACCCCGATCGGCGCGGATCACGCGCCGGGGCCGGGGAGCGTCGCTCACGCGGCGGCGGGCGCGGACGCCGTCTTGCGGCGCAGGGCCCGGAGCACGGCCGCCACGGCGATGCCGGAGAGCGCGATGAACTCCGAGGTCGACATCAGACCGAACACCGAGCCGCGCGGGTCGCCCCGAAACAGCTCGATCGTGAAGCGGAGAAGCGCGTAGCCGAAGAGATAACGCACGAACGTCTCGCCGGAGTACCGGCGGCGCTCGAGGACGACGAGCAGGACGCAGAGGACGAGCGTGCCGGCGGCTTCGTAGATCTGCGTCGGATGAAGGGGGATATCCAACGGAACGCCCACGTTGTCATGCGCTTTCGGGTCGGTGAACGTGATCGCCCAGGGGAGGGCGCATTCCCGGCCCCAGCAGCAGCCCGCGAGGAGGCAGCCGATGCGGCCCAGGCTCTGCCCAAGCGCGATGGACGGCGCCGCGACATCGGCGAACGTGAAGAAGGGGATCCCGCGCTTCCGAAGGAGCACCGCCGTGGCCGCGACGGCGCCCAAGAGGCCGCCGTAGAAGACACCGCCTGCCCGCGCGAGGTCTTTCAGGCCGCTCCAGGACGAGACGTATTGCGGCCAGTCCACGATCACGAGCAGGAGCTTCGAGCCCACGAGGCCCGACAGGAGCACCCAGATGCCGATGTCCGAGGCGACATCCGGCGCGACGCCGAAGGCGGGTGAGCGCTTCCTCACGAGCCACAGGGCCGCGAGGAAGCCGAGCGCCATCATCAGGCCGTAGCTCGGAAGCGCGAACGAACCGATGCGGATCAGCTCTGGGTGCACGTCTCGGGCTCTTTCTGCGGATGCCGCCAGATGTCCCACGCGAGAAGCACGACGCCCACGCTGATCGCGCTGTCGGCGACGTTGAAGGATGGCCACTCCCAGCGCTCCACGTAGAAGCGCAGGAAGTCCGTCACGGACTGGAAGCGAACGCGGTCGATGAGGTTCCCCACGGCCCCGCCGAGGACGAGCGCGAGCGCCGTCTGCAGCCGCGTGTGCGTCACGGGCGACGTGAGCGACCACGCGAGGACCGCGAGGAAAACGCCTCCCGCTACGACCGTCAGGATCGTCGCGCGCGCCGGCGAGCTCAGGGACGCGAAGAGACCGAATGCGGCGCCTGTGTTTTTCACGTGCGTCAGGTCGAAGAAGCCCCGGATGACCGGAATCGTGTCGTGAAGCGGGATCCGCGCGGCCACGATCGCCTTCGTGATCTGGTCCAGGACCACGACGGCGAGGGAGATTCCGAAATAGACGAGCCGGCGCGGCACCAAGCGATTCTACGACGCGAGGACGGCGAGGCAGCGCCAGCACGGCCCGTCCCGCTCGACGTCCTTCCGCACCTGCCAGCAGCGCGGGCACTTGTCGCCTTCCGCCGGGCGGACGAGGAGCGAGAGACCACCGTAGAGGCCGCTCTGCTCGGACGCTGGTGCCGCCGCCCCACGCGCGACGAGCGGCACTCCAAGCACCTCGGCGAGTTTTTCTTCTGAAAGGGAAGAGAGAGCGAGGTCGGCGTCGAGGGCTTCGCTCGGGCCGATTTCGACGGCGGCCTGGGCGGCAGAACCGACCTTTCCGTCCCGTCGCAAGGGCTCGAGCCGGGCGAGGAAGTCCGCCCGTAGCGCGAGGACGCGACCCCACGCCTCTCTCTCACTCGAAGAGATTCTCAGAACCTCGAGTGAGTCCCACGTCTGCACGAACAGGGACGGAGCTTCGCTCTTCCGGCCCGGCAGCGATTCCCAGATCTCCTCGGCCGTGAACGGGCAGATGGGGGAGAGCGTGATCGCGATCGTCCTCGCGAGGCGGTACGCGGCCGTCTGCGCGGAACGGCGGACCGGATCGTCCGCGGCGAGGACGTAAAGGGCGTCCTTGCGCACGTCGCACCAGAAGGCGGAGAGGTCGCTTGTCGCGAACTCGAGGAGGCGTCGCGACACCGTGTGGAACGCGTAGGCGTCGTAGCCGTCCCGCGCCTCGTCCGCGAGCCGCGCAGCCGCATCGAGCACCCAGCGATCCAATGGCTGCAGGCGGCCATCGGGCACGGAGTCTTTCGCCGGGTCGAAGTCGAAGAGGTTCGAGAGGAGGAACCGCGCGGTATTCCGGACTTTCCGGTAGGCCTCGGCCGTGCGCCGAAGAATCTCCTCGGAGAGCGGGTCGTCGTTCGTGTAGTCGAGGGATGCCACCCAGAACCGGAGGACATCGGCGCCGTCTTTCTTCAGGACGTCATGAGGGTCCACCGTGTTGCCGAGCGACTTCGACATCTTCCGGCCGTCGCCGGCCACGACGAAGCCGTGCGTGATCACGGCGTCGTAGGGGGCGCGGCCCGTGAGGGCGACGGACGTGAGGAGCGACGACTGGAACCAGCCGCGATGCTGGTCGTGTCCCTCGAGATAGACGACCGGCGTCGGCGGCTTCGCCGTGTAGGGATCCGGCAGCCCGTAGTCGCCCGAGCGCAGAACAGCCGCATGTGAGACACCCGAGTCGAACCACACGTCGAGAATGTCCTTCAGCTTTTCAAACGACGTCCCGCCGCATCGAGAGCACGCGGGAGCGGAAGAATGGGAAGAACTGCCTAGAAAGTAAGACGGGGAAAAAGCGTCGTCGTACCAGGCGTCCGCGCCGCGCTCGCGAAAGAGTCTGTATACACTTTCGAAGAAATATTCTCTGTCTTTCTTTTCCTCTTCGTTCACGTTCCCTGCGACCGCGGGATAGTGCGACACGACGCCCTTCTCTTTGCAGTCCGTGCAGCGCAAGAACGTGATGGGCGAGCCCCAGCGGCGCTGTCGCGAAATCGTCCACTCGAGCCGGTTCTCGACCATCGCGCCGATGCGGTTTTCACCGAAAGCGGGAATCCACTTCACGCGGTCGTGGATCTCCCCCAGTGCTTTCTCGCGGATCACCTGCAGGTCGATGAACCACTGGTGCGTCGCGCGGAAGATGACGGGATTCTTGCAGCGCCAGCAGTGGGGATAGGAGTGGGAGAGAGATTTTCTCGAAAGCAGGAGAGACCCCGAGTGGTCCTTGTCGGGACGTCCGCCGAAGGACGACGCCTCCGCGGGGTTCGTGGCGAGCGCGGCAAGGACGGCATCGTTCGCACTCTGGTCGGGCGTCTTCGGGACGACCACTCTCTTCCCGCGAAGAAATGCCGGTGCGTTCGCGTCATAGAAGCCGCCTTCGTCGACGGGGCAGAGGGCGGGGTCGTCGACGTTGAAGCCCGCGCGCTTCACGACCTCGTAGTCGTCGCGGCCGTGCCCGGGCGCCGTGTGGACGAGGCCCGTCCCGTCGGTCGTGGAAACGTGCTCGCCGAGGAGGAAGCCGAAGTTGGTTTCGGAGACTTCCGCGAACGGCCGCCGGTAAATCAGGCCGGCGGTGTGAAGCGTCTCGCCGCTTTTCTTCGAATGGGGCAGAGGGCTGGCGTCGAGCCAGCCGAGAGCGGCGGTCACCTGCGGCACCAGCGCTTCGGCGACGAGGTAGGCGGTGCCCGGCTCAGATTCCCTTTTCAGAAGGACATATTCGATCTTCGGACCCAACGTGATCGCACGGTTCGCGGGCAGCGTCCACGGCGTGGTCGTCCAGATGACGGCGTACGGGCGCGGCGAGCCGCGATCCCCGAGCAGGCCCGGCCACGCGCCTCTGGAAGAATTTTCGTCCAGCGGCATCGCGACGTAGATGGAGGGATCCACCTTGTCCTCGTACTCGATCTCCGCCTCGGCGAGCGCCGTGCGGTCGTGCACGCACCACAGCACGCTCTTGAAGCCGAACGTGACGAGGCCCTTGTCCACGAAGCCGGCGAAAGCCTTCGCGATCGAAGCCTGATAGGAGAAGTCCATCGTGCGATAGGGTGTGTCCCACGTGCCGAGGATGCCGAGGCGCTTGAAGTCGGCACGCTGGTCTTCGATCCACTTTTCCGAGAATTTCCGGCAGGCCAGGCGGATCGCGACGTCCGTCATCTCGCGCTTTTTCGACCCGAGCTCTTTGTCCACGTTCCGCTCGATCGGCAGGCCGTGGCAGTCCCAGCCCGGCACGTATGGCGCGTCGAATCCCGCGAGCGTCTTGGACCGCACGACGAGGTCCTTGAGAATCTTGTTGAGAGCGGTGCCGATGTGGATCCTGCCGTTCGCGTACGGCGGGCCGTCGTGCAGCAGGAAGCGCGGAGCGCCCGCACGCGCCTTCCTGATGAGCCCGTAGAGATCCTCGGCGTGCCAGCGCGCGAGCCGGACGGGCTCCCGCTTCGGAAGGTCCGCCTTCATGGGGAACTCGGTCCTCGGCAGAAGCAGCGTGGATTTCCAGTCGCGGGCGGCCATGTTGAAGCCGCCGAGATTACGCGGTCGGCCCCCGCCAGGCAAGGCGTGGCGGGGCGATCGACGGGCGGCGAGCGCTATCGCGCGTGCACGAAATCCGCGACGGCCTCGCGGAAGATCTTCGGCTGGTCGACGAACGTCATGTGGCCGCTCTTCGGGAGAACGACCAGCTTCGAGCCGGAGATCAGCTTCTGCATCTCCTCGGAGATCCAGGGCGCGCTCTCGTCGTGGTCGCCTACCGTGATGAGCGTCGGCACGCGGACCGACTTCAGCTTCTCCGTGTAGTCCAGGTTTCCGAGATTGCCGTCCACGACGTACTCGCCCGTCGAGCCCCACATTTCGCGGTAGACCTCCCAGCCCATCATCGGCCCCGGGCTCGGGTCGTAATTCGCGTCGGGCCGGTTCTGGTAGAGGTACGGGAAGTAGCCCTCGGCCCACGCGGCCGCCATGTAGTCGGCGGGATATCGTCCACGCTCGTAAGTCTGAGCGAGGACGCCGCCGAAAGAGTGCCCGAGGAGGGCGATCTTTCCGAGCGCGAGGGC
>JBGPDK010000066.1:0-15768 GCA_041482235.1 Thermoanaerobaculia bacterium
ACAAGGTGATGCCCGTCGAGTCGGAGGCGGTCTCCAGCTTCTGCAGGGCTGCGGAGATGTGGGCGCCGGAATAGCCGCGGGACGTCAGGTTGTTGCGGAGGATCGCGGTCTCGATGGCGCGGTTGTTTTCCCGCTTAATCCACTCGCCCAGATAGCGATAGCCGAGGTTGTCGGGGCGCGCCGGGGCGTTGAACAGGGCAATGACGCGATTCTGCGTCTTGCGCTCGGAGCGGGGCGTCTCAGGCATGGGCGATTCCTGCGGGAACTAGCCGCGTCTTGCCGGTGAGCAGCTCCTGCATCATCGCCTGCTTGAGATCGCGCGACTTGTGATGCCGCGCCTCGAGCGTTACCAACTCGGCATCCATGTCAGACAGAACGGAAGCGATAGCGGCTTGCTCAACATAGCCGGGCAGAGGTATCTCCACGGCTCGGACGTCGCCGCTATTGATGGCTGGATAGTTAGAACCAGTGAGCAGCGCGTCAATCTGGCGGATCACGCAGCCCCCGAACAGATGGGCAAAGATGTATCCCGGATGAGTGACGCCATCGCGGCAACGCATGACACAGAATCCCGTCGAGCAGACCCAGTTGCTGCCGTCGGCGCGAAATAGCAGATGCGATTGCAAGTTCGGGCGGACGGTGCAAACCAGCACGTCATTCAGACGCAGCTTTCGACGAGCACGAGACGGCGCGGTGCCGAAACGCTGTTCGGAGTAGCTGCGGAGGAATCCACGGTTGACATCCTCAAGCGCTATGTAGTTGAACGCGAACTCCGGGCTCGTTTCGCTGCTGAGGTTTTCGGGATCGGTGTCCACGATATCTCCCAACCGCCTTACCTCCCACTCGCTGTGGAAGCCGGGGAGGCGGGTCTGGCCGGTCAGGAGCTGCTGCATGACGGCCTGTTTGAGATCGCGCTTCTTGGCGATGAGCCGATAAAGCCCACCCAGCAGATCATCCACATCGCCCAACGTCTCCGCGATAGCGCGTTGTTCGGCTTTGGTCCGAGGCCACGCAAGAATGAGATTCTCAAATCGCTTCCCGCCAAGATGAGCAATCGATGTCGTCTGCAAAGCGACTCGAGCGAAGACACCCGATTGCTGTGAATGGCGAAACAGATGAGAGGCGAACTCGCCGGAGATACCCGGTCGCGCTCGAAAGCGCAGCAGCTGATTCTGTATCGCGCACCGCTCCGAATACTCGTCTCGATAGATGGCGCACCGCCCGACGAGATCGAGACTCTGGCGACCTTGCCCCCTTTTCTGGTCCAGGCGGGATGTGAGCAATCCACATTCTCGTCGTAGTAGTCGCGCTGTGGAAATGTGCAATTCACGCGGCCGTCTTCCGAGCGGCTATGGCCGTTCTGAACTCGGCCGGCGTGAGGTTATTGAGCGAGCTGTGCGGGCGGACCTCGTTGTAGTCGATACGCCACTCCTCGATCGTTCGCCGCGCGTCCTCGAGCGTCGTGAACCAGTGCCCGTTGAGGCACTCGTCCCGAAACTTGCCGTTGAAGCTCTCGATGAAAGCGTTCTGGTTCGGCTTGCCGGGGTCGATGAAGTGAAGCGTGATGCCCCTCTTTTCGGCCCAGGCCAGGAAGGCCCGGCTCGTGAACTCCGAGCCGTTATCGACGACGATCGTGCCGGGCAGGCCGTTCGTTTCGGCCAGCTCTTCCAGAAACCGGGTCACCCTGACGCCGCCGATCGATGTGTCCACCAGAAGGCCGGGACATTCGCGGGTGCAGTCGTCGACGATGTTGAACGAGCGAAAGCGGCGGCCTGAGCCGAGAAAGTCCATCTCGAAATCCATCGACCAGCGCTGCATGGGCTTCTCGGCTGGCGTCAGCGGTGCCTGGCGCATCCAGAGCCTCTTTCTCGGCCTTTTCCTCGGCAGTCCGAGTCCTTCGGTGCGGTAGAGCCGGAAAAGTCGCTTGTGATTGACCCGATGGCCAGCCTTTTGAATGAAGAACAATAGACGGCGGTAACCGAAGCGAGGGCGCCTCATAGCCAGCTCTCGAAGCTTCTGTCGAAGCTCTTCCTGGAGCGGCCGGTGCGCCGCGTAGCGGCAACTTGAACGCCAGAGACCCGTCAGCTCGCAAGCCTTCCTCTGGCTCCTGCGAAACGCCGTGACCATGACGCTCGCCGCTGCCCGCCTCGAAGCGGGCGTCACCATTTTTTTCCAAGCACCCCTTTCAGGGCGGCGTTGTCCAGCGTTAGCTCGGCCACGATGTGCTTCAGTCGCCGATTCTCGTCCTCCAGCCCCCGCAGCTTCCTGGCGTCGCTGACCTCCATCCCGCCGAACTTCGCCTTCCACCTATAGAAGGTTTGCTCGCTGATGCCATGCCGCCGGCATAGCTCCTTCGTCGCCGCCCCAGCCTCCGACTCCTTCAAGACCCTGATGATCTGCTCCTCTGAAAACCGCTTCCCCTTCATGAGCTCTCCTTTCGTAAGTCTATGGAGAACTCACACCCCCTGTGGACCAGTTTTCAGGGGCAAGGTCGAATGGGCTAACGATGAGGGGATAAGTAGCGCGCGATGAGGATTGAGTCGGGGCTTTCATTGGACCGCCTAACGATATCAAGCTCAGCGGCGAGCGTAGCGAGTCCGCTGCAGCGCGTTGTTAGGCCCCGGTCTCGGTCGGAACTGGGAGTACGCCTTCGTTTAGGTACGCCCGTATTCGGGGATCTTCTATGACGAGATGGTCAGTGATGTGAAACACCTCCTTAACGCGCGGGTGCTTAAGTGCAGCCTCGCGGGCGAGGAGGGTTCCTGCCATGGTGACGTGGTTCCACGATGACTGCTCGGGGTCCACGAGCATGACCTCGTACGAACTAGCGGCGTTGCGAAGGACCATCGTGAAGCCGACGCGATCCGCGGCTGTGGTGCCGTCGCCCCACTCGCCTATACCCACCGCCAACTGAATGGAGCGTTCGGGGTGGTCTTCGGCCAAGCCCGCGAAGTAGACAGCACTAGCGTTGCCGTCGGAATAGACGAAACCCGTAAGGTTGACGGACTTCTTCCCGCAGCACGAGCAGACGGTAGGCTGGTGCGTGACGCCAAGCTCCAAAGTCAACATGATGCGTTCCGGGGCCTAACGATATCGAGTTCAGCGGCGAGCGCAAGCGAGTCCGCTGCAACGAGCTGTTAGGTGCCGCTACCAGAGTTTCCACCGCGGCTTCGGCGCCTGCCACATGGACACGGTTAGCTGGAGACCGGACGCAAGCCCGTAAGCCGCGATGCTTTCTTCGGAGCCCAACTGGAGGCGCTTCATGACGCGTTGAACCGGCCAGCAAACGGCCCCGTCGGGGAGGTGAAGCTCGACGTGGATTTCGGCCTGCGGGTCGCTGTCATTGCCGCGCCACTCTCCCCCGATGCTGCGCCGAATAACCTCCCCGACGTAGGCGCCAAGTGAGAAAAGCCGCTGGCCGAGTGATTCGGCTAAAAGGCCGCCGGGTACAGGCCCGCCATTGCGGGAATGCTCGGAGAAGAAGCGATCGATTTCGACCAGCGAGTTCGCCGAGAAGTCGGCCTTGTAGCCGGCCGTGTTCAACGCGTTCGCTATCCAGTTAGCCGAAACCTGGAGGTCGTTGAGAATGGTGGACATGCGGCAACTAACTAGTATTCGGCTGCAGGAAGGGTCGATACATCTAGGACTTTCTGGGCGGATCTTCGCGCAAGTGGCTTTATCTGGGGACAATTTTGTTTCCACTGCTAGGAACGGCGGGGGGGCGCGGAGGGGCGACAAGCCTTTTTTTCAAGCCGAGCCGGATGGCCGTCTCGTAGCGCATGCGCCAGAGGTCCAGGATTTCGTCGCGAGAGACGCCGCTGCTGCTCGCGAGTCGCCTTCTGAGATCCCAATCTCTCGGCCCGGTCCGCACGTACACGAGAGCGCCGGCGCTGGGCAAGAGCTTCGGGACCCAGCGGCGGGGGGCTGAAACGACGAGCTCGACCGTCGTCCAGCGCAGCCCTCTTCTTCGGTCATAGCGATATCGCACGCATACGAGCCTGTCGCCGAATGCCTTGGCGAGCTTGCGCGTGCCTCGTTTGCCCGGCCGCAGCGTCTTCCGGACTTCGGTGGCATGCGTGGCTTCGAACCGGGCTTCGATGGAAACCTCTTCGTTCGGGGCGCGATGGGCGGAAGTCGGGCCGCGACTCATTTCACATCCGGTCCAGAGGGCTGGTGACGCCGAGGCCGCCGCGGTTCAGGACGTGGGTATAGATCATGGTGGTGGCGGCCTGCGGCGGGCCGGGGGCGGCGCGCGGGTCGGCGCTGCGCGAGGCGGCGGGGAAGACCCACTGCCAGCCCCACCACTTGCCGGCGGCGGGGTATTTGCGGGCGAGGGCGTCGGGCAGGTAGACGTCGCCGAAGCCCTCGCGGAGATCCGCTTCGTGGAGCGCCCGCACGGCCGCGAGGTGGCGCCGGAGCGGCTCCCTGAGGGCCGCGGGCAGCATGGTGAGTCGGTCTTTCATGCCCTTGCCGTCGCGCACGAGGATCTGGTTGAGCGCGAAGTCGACGTCCTTCACGCGCAGGCGCAGGCACTCCATGAGACGCAGGCCCGTGCCGTAGAGTAGCGTTGCGACGAGGCGGGGCTCGCCGTCGAGCCGCGCGAGGACGGCCTTGACCTCGCCGCGCGTGAGGACGATGGGCAGGCGCTCGGGGCGCCGGGCGCGCACGACGTCGCCGAGGGATTCGACGGGCCTTCCGAGGACGTCGCGGTAGAGGAAGAGGAGCGCGCTGAGCGCCTGCGTCTGCGTGGAGGCCGCGATGTGCTGCCGCGCGGCGAGGTGCGAGAGGAAGGCGTTGATCTCGGCCTCGCCCAGCTCGTCCGGGGGGCGCTCGCCGTGGAAGGCGGCGTAGCGCTTCACCCAGCCGACGTACGCCTCCTCGGTGCGCAGGCTGTAATGCCGCGCGCGGAGCGCGGTGCGGAGGCGGTCTGAAACCTCGGCGGGCGCGATGGGCATGCGGCGGTCTCCGGCTTGAAGATAGGGCCGGAGATAGCGCAAGTCAAGCGTAAGTGATGGGCAGAAATGAGCCGCCATTCATTTTTTCGATGACGCGGCGCGGAAGGCGTGCTAGGTTCCCGGGCTGCCATGAATCACATCGTATGCGTCGCCTACGTTCCCGACACCGAAACGAAGATCCGCATCGCCGCCGGCGGGACCTCGATCGACGAGGCCGACGTGAAGTGGATCGTGTCCCCCTATGACGAGTACGCGCTCGAGGAGGCGCTCAAGACCAGAGAAGCGAAGGGCGGCACGGTCACGGCGATCACGTTCGGCCCCGCGCGCGCCGACACCGGCCTGCGCGAGTGCCTCGCCCGCGGCGCCGACGACGCGGTCCGCGTCGCCTCCGAAGGGCTCGGAGACGTGGACTCGCTCGGCGTGGCGCGCCTCCTCGCGGGCGTCATCAAGGCGCTGCCGCACGACGTCGTCTGGATGGGCAACAAAGGCGTCGGCACCGACGCGCAGGTGCTGGTGCCGATGCTGGCCGAGCTGCTCGACCTTCCGCACGTGAATCTCGTGACGAAGCTCCAGTGGACGGGCACCGGCGTCCTCGCCCACCGCGAGATCGAGGGCGCGCAGGAGATCGTCGAGATGCCCCTGCCCGGCGTCATCGGCGCCACGAAAGGCCTGAACGAGCCGCGCTACGCGTCGCTGAAGGGCATCATGGCCGCGAAGAAGAAGGCGATCGCCGTGAAGACGCCCGCCGATGCCGGCGTGGATCCGGCGGCGGTGTCGGGCCCGGCCGCGCACGTGCGCTGGGCAAAGCTCGAGCTGCCGCCCGCGCGGCAGGCCGTGAAGCTCATTCCCGCCGACGACCCGGCGAAGGCCGCAGCGGAGCTGCTGCGCCTGCTTCGGGATGAAGCGAAGGTACTTTAGAAATGAGCAACGTCCTGGTCTTCATCGAGCAGCGAGACGGGAAGATTCGCAAGTCCTCGCTCGAAGCCCTGACCCTCGGGCATTCACTTTCCAAGAAAACCAACGGTTCGCTGGGCGCAGTCATCGCCGGCTCGGGAATTTCCTCCCTGGTGGGCGAGCTCGCCGCGTACGGCGCGTCCAAGGTGTTCGTCGCCGACAGGCCCGAGCTTGCCCTCTTCTCGTCCGAGGGCTACACCGCCGCCCTCGACGCCGCCGCGGCGGCCTTCGGGCCTTCCATCGTTCTTGCCTCGGCCACGGCCATGGGCCGGGACGTGGCGCCGCGCTTCGCGGCGCGGCGCGGCGTCTCGGTGCTGTCGGACATGATGACGCTCGACGTTCAGAACGGCCGGCTCGTCGGCGAGCGCCCGGTGTACTCGGGCAAGGCGCGTGTCGTCGTCACGCCCGCGCCGGACGCCGCGATCCAGGTCGCGACGCCCCGCCCGAACGTGTTTCCGGCGTCCAAGGCCGACGTGGCCGGCGCCGGAGAGGTCGTCACCCTCGATCTCGGGACGCTGAAGATCCGCGCGAAGGTCGTGAAGGTCGAGGCAGCCGAGGCCGGCGAGATCGACGTGGCCGAGGCCGACAAGATCGTGTCCGGCGGGCGCGGCATCAAGGGGCCCGAAAGCTGGCCCGTGCTGCGCGCGCTGTGCCAAGAGCTGGGCGCCGCTCTCGGCGCCTCGCGCGCCGCCGTGGACGCGGGCTGGATCGGGCACGAGCACCAGGTGGGGCAGACCGGCAAGGTCGTGTCGCCGTCGCTCTACATCGCGTGCGGCGTCTCCGGCGCGATCCAGCACCTCGCGGGCATGGGCTCGTCGAAGGTCATCGTGGCCATCAACAAGGACCCCGAAGCGCCGATCTTCAAGGTCGCGACTTACGGCATCGTGGGCGACCTCTTCCAGATCGTCCCCGCGATGACGGAAGCGGCGAAGAAGATGAAGGCCTGACCCTCGCAAGAGCGCGCGAGATGCTGCGTTATCCTGCGTCGCGATGACGATCACGCCGGTTCAGGCCGCGTATCTCGGGTTCCCCGGAACACTTCTCTTCGCGCTGCTCCTGCTCGCCGCCCTCGTCTTTTTCACGTACACCGCATCGCGCCGGATCCAGCTCCTCACGCTCGGCGGGGCCCCGGAGAACCGCCTCGACCATCCGCTCGCGCGGCTTTGGAACATGTTGGAGTACGGCTTTCTGCAGCGAAAGATGTTCCGCGACCCGTACGCGGGCCTCTATCACGCGCTCATCTTCAGCGGCTTCCTCGTGCTCCTGCTGCGCACCCTGGCGCTCGTCTTCGAGGGCCTCTTCCCCGGAGCCGGCCTGCCGTTCCTCCCGGCCGGCTTCTGGGAGGGCTACCTCCTCGTCAAGGACCTCGTCCTTCTGACGACCTTCGCGGGCGTCGTCCTCGCGCTCGCGCGCCGCCATGTCGTCAAGAGAGAGCGCCTCGACCCCTCCTTCGACGCGGACCTCATCCTCTGCCTCATCGGCCTCCTGATGGTGACTGACCTCGGCGCGGGCGCGGCGAGGATGGCGCTGGAAGCGGCGAACGCGCCCGCGAACGCTGCTGCCCTGAACGCCGTCCTCGCAGGAAACGCACTGTGGGAGCCCCTGACCTATTCCCTTTCTAAGAATCTCTCTCTTCTTTCCTCCTCTTCTCTTCAGTCAATTTATTTCGGCTGCTGGTGGGCCCACATCGTCGCGATTTTCGTGTTCGGGAACTACCTGCCGTTCGCGAAGCACTTCCACGTGATCACCGCGCTGCCGAATCTCTTCTTCGGAAAGCTCGAGCCCGCCGGGAAGATGGCGACGTTCGACATCGAGAAAGCCGCCGAGGCCGGGACGTTCGGCGTGTCGAAGGTCGAGGACTTCACCTGGAAGCAGAAGCTGGACATGTTCACGTGCACGGAATGCGGGCGGTGCCGCGAGGTGTGCCCGACGCACCTCACCGGGAAACCGCTGACGCCGAAGGGCTTCATGGTGGACCTGCGCGGCGCGCTCTACACGGACGCGGACGCGCTGATCGATGTGAACGCGGGCCGCGGCGACGGCTCGGCCGAGGCGGCGCTTCTGGCGAGGAGGCCGCTCATCGGCGGCTGGATCGACGAGGAGACGATCTGGGCCTGCACGACGTGCCGGTACTGCGAGCACGCGTGCCCCGTGGGCATCACGTACATCGACAAGATCACGGACCTGCGCCGCCACCTCGTTCTCGAGAAGAGCGAGTTTCCGAAGGAGGCGCAGACGGCCTTCAACGGCATGGAGCGCCAGGGCAACCCGTGGAACCTCTCGGCCGCGGACCGCGGCGCGTGGGCGAAGGACCTGCCGTTCCCCGTGCTGACCATGGCCGAAGCGGGCGACGCGAGAGTCGAGGTGCTCTTCTGGGTGGGCTGCGCGGGCTCGTACGAGGAGCGCGGCAAACGCGTGTCGCGGGCGCTCGCGCTGCTGCTGCACGAGGCCGGCGTGACGTTCGCGATCCTGGGCACGGAGGAGACGTGCACCGGGGACGCGGCGCGCCGCCTCGGCAACGAATATCTTTTCCAGACGCTCGCGCAGCAGAACGTCGAGACGATGAAAGGGTATGGCGTGACGAAGATCGTCACGAACTGCCCGCACTGCTTCAACACGCTCGCGAACGAGTACCCCGACTTCGGCGGCAAGTTCGAGGTGATGCACGGGACACAGCTCGTGGCGCGGCTCGTTCGGGAGGGGCGGATCAGCCTGGTGAACGGCGCGCCGCGCTCGCTGTCGTTCCACGATCCCTGCTACCTCGGGCGTCACAACGGCGTGTACGACGCGCCGCGTGAGCTTTTGAACGCGATCCCGGGGATCGCGCTGAAGGAGCTGCCGAGGAGCCGCGAGAACGGCATGTGCTGCGGCGCGGGCGGCGGGCGGATGTGGCTGGAGGAGAAGATCGGCGCGCGCGTGAACCAGGCGCGGTTCGCCGAGATCGAGGCGAACGGGACGGACGCGGTGGGCGTCTCCTGCCCGTTCTGCATGGTCATGCTCGGCAACGCGAAAACGGAGCTGTCGGGAAAGACCGAGGCGTTCGACGTCCTCGAGCTGGCCGCGCAGGCGCTACCCGTCCACCCGGGCTGATACGGAATTCACGCCCTTTTGGGTGTAATCTTTCCGTGTATGGCGGAAGAGCCGAAACCGCCGGTGGGCGTGCGTCCCGTCGCGCGGGCCGTCGGGCCCGTGGCGCCGCCGGTCTACACGCCGGGCGCCAAGCCCGGGTCGGCCCGCATCATCGCGGATGGGGCCGGGCCGCTCGTGACGGAGGGCATGAAGGCCCGGCAGCGCCACATCGAGAAGAAGCGCCGCGTCGTGGCGCTGCTCAGGCAGGTCGAAGAGGAAGAGACGGACGAGCGCTGGCGGCGCGGCCGGGCGTGGATCTTCCGGGGCGTGGGCATTCTCTTCGCGCTCGGGGTCTACGCGAAGATCCAGTCGATGTACGGCAACAGGTGGCCGATGCTCGCCGTGTGGATTTTTCTCGCCGTCCTGCTCGGCGTGGCCGTGACTTGGCTTTTCTGGTACCTGGACTACTCCGACTAGGGTCCCGCTCACCTACTCGTCGTCGAAGATTCCCTTTGGCTTTCCCGGGTCCTTCTGCGCTTTCTCGAGCGCCTGCCGGAACGTCTTGTCAAGGATCTCGCTCTTGTGCTTCTCGCGCTCGACGGTGGCCGCGAAGAGGTCCTCGGCGCGGTCCTTGCGCCGCTGGTTCTCCTTGGCCGCCTCTTCGAAAGAGCCGAGCTTCGTCTTCGATGCGACGGACTCGTGCGACAGGACGGCTCCGGAGTCCGGGTCCACCTTCAGAGTCGCGCCGCAGTCGGGGCAGAGGACGAGGAGATGGTCGCTCATGGCGGGGCGAATTATCCTCCGAAGGTGAATTCGCCGGAAAAGGAAGACTGGAAGAAGCGGCTGAAGGCGCTCGGGATCGTGAGGAAGAGAAAGAAGAGACCGAAGAAAGATCTCGAAATCTCTCTTCGAACCCAGCGAAAGGTAGAGAGCGGCCGGATCGGCGAAGACCTCGCCTGCGCTCTATTAGCAGAAAATTCCGTTCAGGTTCTCGCCCGGAATGTCAGGTACCCGAACGGAGAGATCGACATCGTCGCCCTCGACGGCGCGACGACGGTCTTCGTGGAAGTCAAATGGCGGCGGAACGACGCGCGCGGGACGCCCGCCGAGGCCGTCACTCGGAAGAAGAGAGACCGTGTGATCCGCGCCGCGCGCAGGTGGCTCGTCGAAAACCCCGGCCGCTCGCGTGCCGTGCGCTTCGACGTCGTGGCGATCCGGGACGAGCCTCCGGAGGTCGCCTGGATTCGCGGCGCATTCGACGCAAGCGGGACGTGAGCGAAGAAAACGGGGCCCGGCGTGAGCCGGACCCTTGGTCTTCGACTGATTGGAGCGGGACACGAGGGTCGAACTCGCGACATCTACCTTGGCAAGGTAGCGCTCTACCACTGAGCTAGTCCCGCTCAGGAGCAGCGGAATATAGCAGCCTTCGGGCCGTCAAGGAAGCCGTGGTCGGGGCGTGAGGATCTGGTCCGGCCCGGGCGTCGGAACGATCTTGTCTCCCGGATCTCCGCCGGGCGTTCGACTGAGCCCCGGCGTCCGCATCGGATCGGGCCTCCCGGTGCCCGGGGTGCGTGGGTCGCGGAATTCGGGAGTGGGTGCCGGCGTGGCGGGCGCTTCAGGCGTGCGGTTCGCCCGAGGCGTGCCGATCGGACGAGGCCGAGGCGGGGTCTGCGGCGTGGCCTCGGGCGTTGGAGGAGGCGTCGGGTCCTGCCGCAGGCCCGCCGCCACGGCTCCCAGAATCCCGGCCAGGACGATCACTTTGTATTTCATCCAGCCCCCGGTCGAGATGAGGCACGGCGCGTGCCAGGCCGTCGCGGGGCGATGCTCACGCGGCCGCGCGGACGACGACGACCGGGCAGGGCGCCTCGCACACGACGCGCATCGCGACGCTGCCGAAGACGAGGCGCGAGACGCCCGTCCGGCCTTGCGTGCCGAGCACGACGAGCACCGCGTTCACGCGCGCCGCCGCCTCCACGAGCGAGGCGTGCGGGATGCCGTCGAGAAGCTCGATGCTCGTCCGGACGCCTTCGGCCTCGGCGCGGCGCTTCAGGGTCCCGAGCTTCTTCAGGCAGATCGCGCGCAGCGGCGCCACCTCGCCGATGCCGCAGTCGAGGAGCACGGCGGTTGGAATGACGTGCGCCACGACGAGATCGGCGGACCGCAGCTTCGCCTCGTCGAGCGCGATGAGGAAAGCTCGCTCGGACGCGGGCGAAAAGTCGGTCCCGAAGAAAACGGTTCCTGAGGTCATTGGATCCTCCGATCCGCGAGCGTCATTCGCGGGTCCGGCGAGGCTTCTTCGCCGCCTTGAGCCTCACCACCCGCTTCGTCCGCTTCGCGCGCGCCGGGACGGCGACCTGCTCGGCGAGGAGCCGGAGCAGGTCCGACACCGTGACGATGCCGGCCAGCTTTCCGTCGGCCTCGATCACCGGCAGGCAGCCGATGTTCCAGCCGCGCATCACATTCGCCGCCTGGCGCACGGGCATGTCCGGTGTCGCCTTGACCGCGTAGGCGGTCATCATCGCGGAAATGGGGCGGACGCGGCGCAGCTCGTCGCGGTCCCGCCCGCCGAGGTCGCGCGCGGACACGACGCCCACGACGTCGCCGCCCTCGCCCGTGACGACGAGGTGGTGAATCCGCTTCCAGCGCATCAGATTCCAGGCGGCTTCCGCGTTCTCGGTGTGGGAGACCGTCTGGACGCGCCGGGTCATGATCTCTCGGACTCGCATCGAACCCTCCTCTCATACGATCGGGAGATGGCGCGTGGCGCGCCATGAGCCACATGAATCAGGCTGGCTCGGCGGCGCGTTTTGCCCATTTGGCGCGCGGCCCTATGATGCCCCGGTGCGCCGAGGGCGCGTGGAGGCTTGATGCTGCCAACGGCTCGGCGTCGGGAGGACATCGCCGGACTTCCGGAAATGGATCTGGATCACCAGCTCCAGCTCGCGCTCGTGGACGCCTTCGAGAGGGCCGCTGGCGCGAACGAGCGCATCGAGGCCGGACGGATCCTCGAACAGATGGCCGACCTTTCCGAGATGCACTTCCTCGCCGAGGAGCTCGTCATGCGGCTGCACGGGTACCCCGCCTTCAGAGAGCACGCGGCCGAGCACGCGAGCCTGATGAAGGAGATGAACGAGCTGCTGCGCGAGAACGCGGCCGGCACGCTGGAAATCACCCTGGAGCTGGCCGGGCGCCTCCGGCGCACGCTCGCGAACCACCTCGGCGGGACCGACCGTGCCCTCGCCGACTACATGCTGCGCGAGGGCATCGCCCCGAACGCTCCGAAGGCGCCACCCGACTGACGCCTCCGGAACGCGCTGCGCGTTGCCTTTCGGCTAGAAGAGGACTCGGACGCCGATCTGGGCCTGCCGCGGGTCGCCGAGGCCGCTCTGCACGGTACCGTCAAAGTTGAAGAGGAGGCTGACCGCCCCGGGTTTCTTGAGGTTCTTGCTGTTGAAGAGGTTGAAGGCCTCGGCGATGGGTTCGACCGTCACCTCACCGAAGACGAACGGGCGCGAGATCCGCAGGTTGACCGAGTTGAACTGGTTGTCCTTTCGCCCGAGGTTGCGCTCCGTGACGCTGCCGTCCGTGTTGTTCCGGTCCGACGGCCCGCTCGCCACGTCGCCGGGCTTGCACAAGGCGTTGATCGAGGACGGCCCGCAGATCGAGACCGGCTGCGCCGAGCGGTACTGCCAGCTTACGTTCACGTTGATCTGACCCGGGGCCACCCAGAGGACATACGCGTTGATGCGGTGGCGCTGGTCGCGATCCGAGTACCCGTACTCGGGGCCGAGGTTGGCGGCGTTTGCATACGGAAACGTGAAGGGGTCGCGCTCGTTGTCCTCGTCGGACTTGTCCCACGAGAGCGTGTAGAAGGCCTGGAACTCGAAGAGACCCGCATAACGCTTCGCGAGGCCGAGCGTGATTCCGTTGTAGACGCTGTGCCCCGTCGACTCGAAGGTGGTGAGACCACCGAGGCCGTTCTTGCCGTCCGCGCCCAGGCCGGTCGCGAAGGGTGCCCCGAGCCGCGCGTCGTTGCGGTCGATCCAGCGCCCGATGTTGACCGTGTGCGCGTAGTTGTACTTCAGCGAGACCGCGATGTCCTTCGCCACTTCGCGCTCGACGGCGGCGCTGAGCTGGTACGTGCGCGGGTTCTTGAGGTTCTTGTCCCAGACGACGACTCCCGGGTGGTCCAGAGTCGTCGGGAGGGTGGCAGGATTCAGGATACTCGGGTAAGCGGGCACCGCGCCGAGGAAGGGCGCCAACGCACTGTTCGTAAAAAAGTTGTAGGCGATGGTGCCGTTCGTCGAGCGCACCGAGGCGATATCGAGGCCCGGGATGCGGGCCGCGAAGACGCCGCCGCTCGCGCGGACGACCGTCTTGCCGTCCTTGTTCGGGTCCCACACGATCCCGAGGCGCGGCTGCCACATCGAGTAGTCGGACGGGAGCTTTCCGTCCGACGGGAACTCCTGGCCCTTCGAGGTCGTCCCGATGAGTTTCGAGAAGAACACCTGGTCGGGCGGCGTGATCGGGTCCGGCTCGATCTGGGCCTCCCAGCGCAGGCCGAAGCTGACCGTGAGGTTCGAAAGCGGCTGCCACTTGTCCTGGATGAAGACGGCCGGTTCCTTCTGATCGATGCTCTGTGTGCCCGCCTCGTCGACCGTGCGGCCCCCAAGCGGGACGTTCTGCAGGTAAGTGTTAACCGGGCCCGTGACCGACGTGCCGGCCGGACAGCTCCCCGTCGTGTTCGACGTTCCGTTCGAGCACTCCACGTACTTGCTGTTCTGCGTGTAATTCAGGAAGCCCGAGACCGAGGTGAAGATGATCCGGCCGTTCGCGAAGCCGCGGAACGTCTGCGTCGTGTTGGTCGCGTTGTACTCGAGGCCCGCCTTGAGCGTGTGATTTCCCGTGACGTACGTGAGGATCTCGTTGAACTGGAGACGCGTGTCGTGGTCGTCGATCGGCAGGAAGAACGGCAGGCCGAAGCGGTAACCGCCGACGAAGTCCACGCCCGTGTCCGGGAACGGCCGGCCGCCGCCGGGGACCTGCGGGCCCTCGTACGGCCGGGGCCGGTCCTCACGCGACCACTGGAGCCGGAACTCGTTCAGCGTCGAGTTCGAGAGGGTCGACTGGAGCGAGCCGCTCCCGGTGTTCGAGTGGTCCTGCTCGATGCCGTTCGAGCTGACGGCCCACGGGTCGACGTCGAACGTCCCGTTCTTCTGCTCGGACCACGTGTAGTTGTACCGGAACGTCGCGAGGTGCTGCTGGTTGATCGCCCAGTCGATCTTGCCGAGGAAGACGCGGGCGTCGTTCGTCCGCTCGATCGGGCCGTTCTCGTTCGGCGCGCCGACCGAGGCGAAATAGGAAACGAGAAGCGGGTCGATGCGTTTCGGATCCGTCTGCTTTGTCGAGCGGCCCCGCTGGTAGTCGAAGGCCGTGAAGATGAAGAGCTTGTCCTTGATGAACGGCCCGCCCAGGGTGAAGCCGTACTGCTGCTGGTCGAAGTCGTACTTCTGGGCCGAGCTGCCGTCCGGGTTCACCGGCGCCGACGCGAGACTCTGGCTCTTGAAGTAGCCGTGGGCGCTGCCGTGGATCTCGTTCGTGCCGGATTTCGTCACGACGTTCACGAACCCGGCCGAGGCGCGCCCGAACTCCGCGTTCGCGCCGTCCGAGACGACGACGACTTCCTTGACGGCGTCGAGGTTGAACGTGAAGGGGGGCCGCTGGCCGCCGCGCTGCTCGCCGAAGAACGGGTTGTTGAAGTCGGCCCCGTCGACGGAGACGTTGTTCTGGATGCCCTTCTGTCCGTTCACGGTGAGCTCGTCGCCGTCCGGGCCCTGCACGACGGAGACGCCGGGCGTGAGCTTTGCGAAGTCGAGGAAGTTGCGGCCGTTGTTTGGAAGGCCCTTGATCGCGGCCGAGTCGATCATCGTCGAGCCCTCGGTCCGCGTCGTCTCGACGACGGGCGCCGCGGCGGTCACGGTCACGGACTCCGCCCGCTGGGAGAGCCTGAGCGTGAGGCCGAGGTTGATCGTCTGGCCGACCCCGAGGTCCAGCCCCTCGCGCACGAGCGTGGTGAAGCCCGCGAGGTTCACGGTCACCCGGTAGGGACCCAGGGGCAGCGCGAGGCCACGGAAGCGGCCGTCCGGTCCGGAGGTCGTCGTCTTCTCGAAGTTCGTGGCGGTGTTCCGAAGCGCGACCGAGGCTCCGGGCAGAGGAGCGCCCGCTTCGTCGGCGACGGTGCCCTCGATGACGCCCGTCGTCGCCTGGGACTGGGCGAGCACGGCTCCCGGCAGCGCCGCGAGGAGCAGGGTTAGAAGGACGACTCCCGCACGAAAACGCCACATCACATCCTCCTTGAAAGAAAGAAGTCGGAACGAAATGAAGAGTCGCTTCGCGGAATGGCCGGACGCTAATTTGAGATGGAGCCCACGTCAAGTCGAGTTTTCTGGGACTCCGCCAGGCGCTTCTGCCTCCTTCCGAGCGCCAGGGCGTTCGCGACCCAGACCGCGGACACCGGGAGGAAGAGCCACGCGAAGCCCAGGGGGGTGAGGCCGAGGAGGGCCACGAGCCGGTCGGCCAGAGCCCCCAGCGCGTCGCCGCTCCGGTATACGAAGGTGTCGATGAAGCTCTTCGCCGTGTACTTCTCCTCGCGCGGCACGACCGTGAAGAGCGCCTCGCGCGCGGGCTTCACGAGCGCGAACTCGGCGGCGCGCCGCAGGACCTGCACGGCGAAGAGCGTGTTCGCCGTGGACGAGGCGCCGAGCGCGAAAAAGCCGGCCGCCGTGACGAC
>JBGPDK010000067.1:0-15748 GCA_041482235.1 Thermoanaerobaculia bacterium
ATTCTGCTCCCCTCTCCCGGACTCAAGCCATGCCGTATCAGAGGCAGTTCCCGGGTTAAGCCCGGGGATTTCACCTCTGACGCACACGGCCGCCTACGCGCCCTTTACGCCCAATAATTCCGAGTAACGCTTGCCCCCTCCGTATTACCGCGGCTGCTGGCACGGAGTTAGCCGGGGCTTCCTTTGCCGGTACAGTCAAATCGGGGCTGATTAGCACCCCGACAATTCTTCCCGGCCGACAGGAGTTTACGATTCAGAGAACCTTCATCCTCCACGCGGCGTTGCTGCGTCAGGCTTTCGCCCATTGCGCAAAATTCCCCACTGCTGCCTCCCGTAGGAGTCCGGACCGTGTCTCAGTTCCGGTGTGGCCGATCACCCTCTCAGGCCGGCTACCGATCGTCGCCTTGGTGGGCCATTACCCCGCCAACTAGCTAATCGGCCGCGGTCCCCTCGAAATGCGCCAGGTCTTACGATCCCCGGCTTTGCTCTCCCGGGCTCACGCCCAAGAGACCGTATGCGGTATTGTCCCGAGTTTCCCCGGGGTATCCCCCACATTCCGGCAGGTTAACCACGTGTTACTCACCCGTTCGCCGCTTTACTCAGGAGTTGCCCCCCTTTCGCGCGCGACTTGCATGTGTTAGGCACGCCGCCAGCGTTCACTCTGAGCCAGGATCAAACTCTCCAGTTTTTTTCTGAAGTTTTGAATTTCAGGCTCTCGTTTTTCGACGCCCCGAAGGGCGTCGGCGCCGCCTCGGACATTGCATCCGGTGCGGTGCGATTTCGGAGCGGTTTTAGAAGTGCTCCGGGAGCCCGAACGTGAGTCCGGGACCCCCTTTGGCTTCAAGCCGTCCGACGATTTCTCGCCGGAAAGCTCCTCAAAGAATTCACGTAAACTGTTCAATCCGCATCTGCTTTCGCAGACGCGTACTGATGTCTCTGTTCAGTTTTCAAGGAGCCGGCGCCGTCTAGCGGCAGGGAGGCGGATACTGGCAGAACCCTCAACTGGCGTCAAGCGGAAAGGAAGCGGAAATCTCACTTTTTCCGCCTTTTCCCTCTTTTTCCAGCCAAACCGCCAAAGAACTCGCCCCGCGCGATCCTGCGGGGAGCCTTAAGGTACGTCCCGAACCGCTCTCGCGTCAAGGGAATTGCACAGGAACCAGGGCAAAGAATGCACAGGGGGCTCGAGGAATCGTGCGGTTCTCGGCCTGAACCGAGCGGACGGCGGGGTGAGGGCATCCCCGCTTCCCCGCTCGAACCGAGCCCCTTGTGCGAAAGAACTTGTCCCAGAGGAATGACACCAAATCGCCGAAGCGGGCGGCCTTCGGGGGGCGGGGCCACCCGACCGCCGCAATCTCGCCACCTTCTCTTTCAGAAGCTACTCAAAGATAAGGATCTGCCGCCCCAAGGGCAATCCCTCGAAAGTGGGATTCTCAAACGGAATTTCGACGCCCAGGAAAGGTCACGGAGCGGCCGGAGATCCTCCAGCCACCCTCCAGCACGCGGCGGACAGCCTCCGCGTAAAGAGCGTGTTCCACCAGCAAGATGCGAGCCGCGAGCGACTCCGCGTCGTCCCCCGGCAGCGCGGGCACGGCCGCCTGGGCCACGATGGGCCCCGTGTCGGTGCCCGCGTCGACGAAATGTACCGTCGCGCCGGTCACGCGGACGCCGTAGCGAACGGCCTGGTCCTGCGCCTGGAGCCCCGGGAAAGAGGGCAAGAGCGACGGGTGGATATTGAGGATGCGGAGGGGATACCGAGCCACGAACGCAGGCGACAGGACCCTCATGTAGCCCGCGAGACAGACGAGGTCGACATGAGCCGATTCAAGAGCCTCGAAGAGCTCCGCCTCTCGTCGGCTCCGCGAGCCTCCGGGCCCCGTCCCGCTCGCTTTCGAAGAAATCCCCCGGTCCCCCCCTTCTGCCCCGACCACCGTCGTCGGGATCCCCCGCGCCCGCGCCTTGCCGAGCCCTGCCGCATCCGCGACGTCGGACGCTACGAGGACGATCCGCGCCGGCAACTCGCCCCTCTCGCAGGCCTCCGCGAGGGCTTCGAAATTCGAGCCCCGTCCCGAGAGCAGGACCGCGAGGCGCGCCGGGATAGGAAAAAGGGGCTGCGGAGCCGCTCCGGAAGCGCTCACGGGAAACCTCAGGCGAAACGAACGATTCGCGCGCCCTTCTGAACGCGCCCGATCTGCTTCCAATCCTCCCCGCCCGCGTCCAGCCGGCTCTTGACCTCGAGGCCCCGGGCCGGCGGGACGATCAGAACCATGCCGATTCCGCAGTTGAAGACGCGGAGCATCTCGGCCGGAGAGACGCGCCCCTCGTCCCGAAGGAACTTGAAGAGCGGCGGCCAGCTCCAGGCTTCAGGGTGCACGACGACGCCGACGTTCGGCGGGAGGACGCGGGGAATGTTGTCCGTGAAACCGCCTCCCGTGATGTGGGCCATCGCCGAGAGAAGAAGATTTTCTACGAGTGGAAGAACGGGCTTGAGATAGCTCCTGTGCACGGCAAGGAGGGCATCGGCGACGGTGCCGCCGAGCTCCGAGACCACCGACTGCGGCGTCAGCCCCATGTCCTCGAAGAAAATCTTGCGCGCGAGCGAATAGCCGTTGGTGTGCAATCCAGAGGAAGGAAGTCCGATCAACAGATCGCCTTCGGACACCTTGCTCCCGTCGAGGAGGTTCGGCCGGTCCACGACGCCCACGATCGTGCCGGCGAGGTCGTAATCGCCGTTGCCGTACATCCCCGGCATCTCCGCGGTCTCACCCCCAAGCAGGGCGCAGCCGTTCTCGCGGCAAGCCTTCACCAGCCCCTCGAGAATCTCGCCGACGAGCTCGGGCCGCAACTTTCCCGTGGCGATGTAGTCGAGGAAAAAGAGCGGGCTCGCGCCCTGCACGAGGATGTCGTTCACGCAGTGATTCACGAGATCCTGGCCGACGGTCCGGTGGACGCCCGCGGCGATCGCGACCTTCAGTTTCGTGCCGACGCCGTCTGTCGAGGCCACGAGGAGCGGATCGGCCATCCCCGCGAAGTCCGGCCGGAAGAGTCCGCCAAACCCGCCGACGTCTCCCACGACGCCCTTCGTGAACGTGGAGCGGATCGCGTCCTTCGCCTGGGCGACGGCGCCCAGCTTCGCGTCTATGTTGACGCCGGCGTCCGCATAACCGAGCGGGCGGGTCTCCGTCACGGCGCGGATCCTAGCAGCGTCCGGCGAGACCGATGGTCGGTTGACTCCTCTGGGAGAATGTCGGGAATGACGGCCCTCTCCGGAGCCATCGACCTCCGAAAGGCGGCCTCGCCGGCCGACATGAAGACCGCGCGCGCACTTTTCGTCGAATACCAGCGGGCGCTCGGAATCTCGCTTTGCTTCCAGAACTTCGACGCGGAGCTGGCCGGGCTGCCGGGCGCGTACGCGGCGCCCGAGGGCCGGCTGCTCCTGGCCTTCGCGGACGCGGAGCCCGCGGGATGCGTCGCGCTCCGAAAGATGGAAGACGGGATCTGCGAGATGAAGAGGCTCTGGGTACGCCCCGCGTTCCGCGGCACGCGTCTGGGGCGGCGCCTGGTCGAGGCCGTTCTGGCCGAAGCCCGGGCGGCCGGCTACCGGGCGGTCCGACTCGACACGCTGCCCTCGATGCGTGAAGCGCAGGCTCTTTACGTCTCGCTCGGCTTCGTCGACATCCCGCCCTACAACGACCACCCGATCGAGGGAACACGCTTCATGGAACTTTCGCTCTAGGACCCCGGTCATACGAGGCCGATCCGGCGGAGAAGATCCCGGAAGCGCGGGTTGGCGAGGGCCGGCGAAGGCCCCTATGTGCCGATGGTGAGCGAGGCCCGTAGGCGCCGCGCGGCTTCCCCGGAGGCGAGAGGCAGCCGCACGACCTTGTCGGGCGACGTCTCGCCGGCGACGATCGTGACGTCCGAGGTCGCGAGGCCGAACGTCTCGGCGACGAGCGCGAGAACGTCCTTGTTCGCCCGGCCTCGCTCGGGCGGAGCTTTCACCGAGATCTTGAGCGCGCCGCCGTGGACGCCCAGGATGCGGCGGCGGGAGGCTCCTGCCGAGACGCGCACGCGCAGGCGCACGCTGCGTCCGCTGGCGTCCGGCGCGAAGTCCGGCGCGTCAGAGGCCACGACAGTCAAGGCTTCGCAGCGGGCACGAGGTGCCGGAGACCCTCGGCCGGCCGCTCTCCGGAGACGTCCTCGCGCGGCTCGTCGGTGGGGAAAAGCGTCGCCTGCGGGTCCGGCACCGTGAGCGGAATCGGATAGCGGCCCGAGAAGCACGCCGCGCAGGTTTCGTTTTCGGAGCGCCCGAACGCCGTAAGCATCCCCTCGAGCGAGAGATAGCCCAGCGAGTCGGCTTCGATGAACTTCCGCGTGGCTTCGATGTCGTGGGTCGCGGCGATGAGCTCCTTCCGCCGCGGCGTGTCGATCCCGTAGTGGCACGGGTTCATCGTGGGCGGCGACGAAATGCGCATGTGCACCTCGCTCGCCCCGGCGGACTTCAGCATCTTGACGATCTTCTTGGACGTCGTGCCCCGCACGATCGAGTCGTCCACGAGGACGACGCGCTTGCCCCCCACGACCGAGCGCACCGGGTTGAGCTTCACCTTCACGCCGAAGTGCCGGATGGACTGCTTCGGCTCGATGAACGTCCGCCCGACGTAGTGGTTGCGAACGAGCCCCATGCCGTAGGGGATCCCGCTCTCCTCCGCGAAGCCGAGCGCCGCGAAGACGCCCGAGTCGGGCACGGGCACGACGACGTCCGCGGGCACGGGATACTCGCGCGCGAGCCGCCGGCCGAACGCGCGGCGCGACTCGGCCACCGACTTCCCGAAGACCGTCGAGTCGGGCCGCGCGAAGTAAACGTGCTCGAAGACGCAGAAAGCCGTGCGCTGCCCCACCGCGAACGAGGCCGAGGCGGTTCCGCCCGCGTCGAAGACGACGATCTCGCCGGGCTCGACGTCGCGCAGGGGCTCGGCGTCGATGAGGTCGAACGCGCACGTTTCGGAGGCGACGACGCGCGCATCGGGCGCTCCCTCGATCCGGAGCCGGCCAAGGGTCAGCGGCCTCACGCCTTGAGGGTCGCGCGCCGCGATCACGCGGTTCTTAGCGAGGAGGACGATCGAGTACGCGCCGCGGACGCGCCCGAGAGCCTCGCGCAGCGCGCCCACGACGTCGTCCACGCGCGACCGCGCCATGAGGTGGAGGAACACCTCCGTGTCCGAGCTCGTCGTGAAAATCGAGCCCTCTTCCTCCAGCTCGGCGCGGATCTCGTCGCCGTTCACGAGGTTGCCGTTGTGCGCGATCGCGAGCGGGCCCTTGTTCGTGTTGTAGACGATGGGCTGCGCGTTCTCGAGCCGGGACTCGCCGGTCGTCGAATACCGCACGTGGCCGATCGCCGAAGAGCCGGGCAGGCGGGCGAGCCGTACCTCGTCGAAGAGGTCCGCCACGTAGCCCATCCCCTTCTCGACCGCGATCCGGTTTCCGGCCCACGTGACGATGCCCGCGGACTCCTGCCCCCGGTGCTGCATGGCGTAAAGACCGAGGTACGTCAGGTTCGCGGCGTCCGCGTGGCCGAAGATTCCGAAGACCCCGCACTCGTCCCGGAACTTGTCTTCCGCCACGTTCCCGGGGACCCGCACCACGATTCTGGAATTTTACCCCGTATTCCCCGGATGTCCGGAGTCAAGGGCGCGCTTCGCGCGCCGTGGAGCGGTCGCCGACCCTTGACACCGGACATTCGGGGAGAAGATTTCCAACTATCGGCGGCTGCATCAGCAGCCGCCACATATGAGAAAACTCAATACCTTCTCTTCGGCTCTTCAGCCGACTGTTTCGCCCGCACCAGGACCGCATCGAACATCGCCGCCGTCAGCCGCCCCGTGTTCGTGTTCTGCCGGCTCACGTGGTACGAGCCGAGGAGGATCACCCGGCCCCGATCGACTTCCGCGCCGTGCGCGAAGGCGGAGCGCGGGCGAGGAATCGCAGTCCCGTTCTCTCCGAGGGCCTCGAGCGCCGACCGCCACGCGAGGGCGCCGAGGGCAAGGACGACGCGAAGGTTTCCCAGCGCGGCGATCTCGCGCGCGAGGAACGGCCGGCAGCGGGCGAACTCCGCTGGCGTGGGCCTGTTGTCCGGCGGGGCGCATCGCACCGCCGCTGCGATCCAGGCGTCGCGCGGCGCGAGGCCGTCGCCGCGTGAGACGGAGAGAGCCTGGTTCGAGAAGCCGGCCCGGTGGAGCGCGGCAAACAGGAAGTCACCCGAGGAGTCGCCGGTGAAAACCCGTCCGGTGCGATTGCCCCCGTTCGCCGCGGGCGCGAGGCCCACGATGAGGAGACGCGCCGCGGGGTCGCCGAAGCCCGGGACAGGCCGCGCCCAGTAGTGCTCTCCACGAAAGCGGCGCGGCGCGTGCGCGGCGGCCTCCTCGCGCCAGGCGACGAGACGCGGGCAGGCGCGGCAGGAGACGATCTCCTCCGAGAGGCGGCGCAGACAGGCGGGAATGTGAACTTACTTCTTGGGAGCGACGGCGGTGCTCGCGGCCTTCGCGGCGCCGGCGGCGGCTTTTCTCGTCTGGTCGGCGGTCTTGTCCGCAGCCTTGTCGACGGCCGCGACGGCCTTGTCGGCGGCCTTCTCGACGGCGGCGCCGGCGGTTCCCGTCATGGCGGCGGCTCCTTCCTTCGCCTTCTCCGCGGCGACTCCGACGGACGCGGCGGCGGTGGCGGCGGCGTCTTTCGCCTTGTCGGCGGCCTCGCTGATGGACTTGGCGGCGTCTTTCGACGCGTCCTTGACCTTCTCGATGGCCTTGTCGGCGGCGGCGCCTGCCTTCTCCAGCGGGCCTTTTTCCTCGGTCTTCGAGCAGCCGGAGAAAACGAGGACCGAAGCCACCGCAAGGGCGAGGGCGCCTTCCAACGAACGACCAATCGTGAGCTTCATGTCGTGATCTCCTTCCGGCGGCTCTCCTGGTCGACCTGGTGGCGCCGCTGAATCTCCAGCAGAAAAGCGGCGCGGAGAAAGTATGACGACGCATGGAGAAAGGCAACGTAGAACCCGACCAGGCCGTCCAGAGCCCCGGCGCGAAGGACGAGAAAGCGAAAGAGCTCGACGACCGGACGGACAAAGAGCCCCAGGCCGCTCCCCCGGGCCCCGCGGTCGAACCGGTCCTGCGCCCCGAGCCGGGCGTACGTCGACGCCTTCCGGAGCGCGTCGGAAAGGTCGCGGTAGGGGTGATGGAGGAGCGGCGCCACCAGTTTTCCGGTCGCCCCGTCGACTGCCATCACTTCGTGGACCCGGCCGCCCTCCGCCCGAAGGCCGCGCGACTTTCGCCCCAGGCGCAGCTTGTAGTCGGGGTACCAGGTGCCGTGGCGCACCGGCCGCCCGAGAAAATGCGACAGGCGCGGCATCCGAAAGCCGGAGATCCCGGGATCGTCCTTCTCGAGCGCCGCGAGAATCTCGTCGCGAAGGGCCGGAGAAACCCGTTCGTCAGCGTCGAGCACGAGGATCCATTCATGGCGGGCCTCCGCGAGCGCCCGGTTGCGGGACGCGACGAATCCCTCCCAACCGATCGACTCGAGGCGCGCCCCGCCGCGGCGCGCGACGCCGGCGGTCCCGTCCGTCGAGCCGGTGTCCGCCACCACGACCTCGTCCGCGAAGGCGACGGATTCGAGCGCGCCGGGCAGCCGGTCCTCCTCGTTCTTCACGATGAGAACGACCGAGAGCGGCGCGCGCACGGCCGCGACATTATCAGGCGAGGGCGACGGCGGGCGCTATCCTCTCCCCTTGTGAGGCTGCTCGCCCTGGACCTCGGCGCTTCTCTGCGCGGCGGCCAGAGGCAGACGTCCCTCCTTCTCGCGGAGCTCGCGGGCCGGGGCCACGCGATCCGGTTCGTCGGCAGGCGCGGAGCGCCCCTCGCGGAAGCGCTGCGCAACCGGGATGGAATCGACGTCGTGGAGGCACCGCCCGGTCCCGAGGCCTCCCCGGGCCTCCTCCTGGCCGTGGCCCGAGCCGCGCGCCTCTTCCAACCGGACATCGTCTACGCGGGAGACTCGCGCGGACACGGGGCGGCGGTGTGGAGCCGCGCGTCCTCCGGACGCCCGCTCGTCGTCCACCGGCGCGTCGTTTTTCATCCCTCCGGCAATCCGCTTTCTCGCGCGAAGTACCGTGCGGTGGACCGCTTCCTTGCCGTCTCCGGGGCCGTCGCCGAGGCGCTCGCTCAGGCGGGCGTCGACCCGGCCCGGATCTCCGTCGTGCCGGACGGTCTCCCCTTGGACGCCTTCGTGACCGCGCCCGTTCCGCCCGCTCCCCCTTTCCGCCTCGTGCACGTCGGCGCCTTCGACGGGAAGAAGGGGCAGGACATCGCAGTCGATGTCCTGGCGCGCCTCGGGCGCCGCGGCGTCGAGGCGACGCTGCTCTTCCTCGGCTCCGGCCCGGAGCAACCCGCCGTCGTGGCCCGCGCGGCCGCACTCGACGTCGCGGGCCGCTGCGTCTTCGCGGGAGAGGTCGCGGACGTCGCGGCGCACCTCGCCGCGAGCCATCTCCTGCTCCTGCCGTCCGCGAGCGAGGGCGCGCCCCTCGCGCTCGTCGAGGCGATGGCCGCCGGCTGTCCGGTGCTCGCCCACGCCGTGGGCGGCATTCCGGAGCTCACGGCCCACGGCGCCGCCGGCGGCCTCGTCTCCTCGCTCGCACCCGATGCATGGGAATCTGCCGCCTTCTCTCTTCTCGTGGACTCCGAAGAACGGGCGCGCGTGGTCGCCGCAGGCCGCCTGGTGGCGAGCGAGCGCACTCTGGCGCGGACCGTCTCGGGTGTCGAAGGCGAGCTCGAGAAGGCGTGCCTCGGCTCGGGCAGAGGCGCATGAAAACGCTCGTCCGCGCGACGAACTGGGTGGGCGACGTCGTCATGTCGCTTCCGGCCCTCCGGGCGCTCCGCGCCGCGGACCCGAAAGGCCGCCTGGCGGTGCTCGCCCGCCCCTGGGTCGCTGAGCTCTACCGTCTCCTGGCCGAGGTCGACGAGGTCCTCGTCGACGCTTCGAAAGAACGGAAGACGGAGCCGAAGGCGCGCGGGCGTCTCGCAGGCGAGATTCGGAGAGGGAGCTTCGACCGCGCGGTCATCCTCCCCACGAGCTTCGGGACGGCGTGGACCCTCGCCCGCGCCGGTGTGCCCGAGCGCGTTGGATACCGGGGCGAGCTGCGCGCCGCTCTCCTGACGCGCGCGGTGAGCCCCTCGCTCGCCCCCGGCGAGCATCAGGTGTGGAAGCACCTCCGGCTCGCGGCAGCGGCCGGTGCGCCCCTTCCCGCCGCGCCCGACGTGTCGTGGCCCGTCGGCGCCGCCGTCCGGGAAGCGGCCCGCGCGCGCCTCGCCTCGGCCGGCTGGAAGGGCGGGCCGTTCGCCGCCGCGCACGTCGCGTCCTTCGCGCACGCGGCGAAACGCTGGGATCTCGCGCGGTTCGCCGCGGTCTTCGACGAGCTCGCGGGGCGCCGTGGCCTCCCGGTCGTCCTTCTGGGGAGCGACGGAGAGAAGTCCGTCAACGCGAAGGCAGCGGCGCTCGCGGCGAAGGCCCGCACGTTCGACCTTTCGGGGATGACGACGCTCCCCGAAGCGCTCGGAGTTCTCGCCGAGGCCCGGCTCTTCCTCGGAAACGACTCCGGCCTCGCGCATCTCGCGGGCGCGGCAGGGACCCCTGCCGTCGTCGTCTTCGGCTCCACGGACCCCGAGGCCACCCGGCCGTGGGACGGTCCGCGTGGCGACGCAAAGCCGGTTCGGCTCGAGCTCGTCAGGCGACGCACGCTCTGCGCCCCTTGCCGCTTCGCCGTGTGTCCGATCGATCACGCCTGCATGGACGGCGTGACACCCGCCGACGTCCTCGCGGCGGTGGACAAGGTGCTCAGCGCATGAGAGCGAGTCGCGAACGCCGCGCCGAACGGCGACGCAGCTATCGCGTGGTCAGGGGAGGAAGGCGCCCACCGCCGGCTCCCGGAACGAAGTCGTCTGCGCTCCCACCTTTCCCGTCGCCGGGTCGACGACCGCCACCAGGCCCTTCGCCAGGAGGAGCGTCTCGCCCGAGGGGCCCATCGCGAGGTCGGCCGGGCCGTCGGTCTTCGTCAGGACCGCCCCCCCGAACAGCGTCGTGTCGAAGACGCTCAGGCCGTTGTCCGCGGCGATGAGAAGAGTCTTGCCGCCGCCTGTCAGGAAGAGCCCGCGCGACCCCTTCCCCGCGTTCTGCCTCTTCCCCTTCTCCAGCTTCTCGAGGTCGATCGAGAGGATCCCGCTGCCGATGGGGTCGTAGACGAAAGCGACCTTTCCGTCGGGGCGGATGACAATCACCGCACCTCGGGGTATCTCGGTCTTCACGCCGTAGATCGAGTAGGTGTATGTCGACCGCCCATGGGCTTCGGCGTCTCGCCGCCCCGCCTCCATCGAGGCGATCGTCGCCCCGCCGGTAGCGACGGCGAGGCCGACCCGCGAACCGAAAGACGCCGTGTCGAGGGACTTCAGCTTCTTCCCCGCCGGCAGTTCGAAGACGAGGACCTGGCTGATGGCCTGCCCGTCCGTGTCGTAGATGAGGGCGAGCTTTCCGTCCGGGGTCCACTCGATCCAACTGCTGAAGGGGAGCTTCGAGATGGTCACGACGGGGGGCGCGCTGAAGTCACCAAAATTGACGGAGGCAGAGTTCCACCCGAGGGCCCACGCCGTCCGGCCGTCGGGCGCGAAGCGGAAGGTCTTCGGACTGTCCGGACCGGCCACGTCGTATTCGACGGCGGCCCCCTTTACGACGTAGATCCTGTGCTCCTTCACCTCGCCGGCTCTCGCGCCGCCCAGGATCAGCCGCCCGCTCTTCTCGAAACCGCCGATGGCGGTGATCGCGCCGAGCTTCAGCTCGGCCGTCTTCTTCCGCTCGGGCAGGGAGAAGACCGCGAGCGAGCCCTGGACGCTGCCGAATCCCTTAGGTTTTCCGCGGGACAGGGAATAGAGCGTCGCGCCGTCGGGCGCCAGCAGCAGCTCCTTCGGTTCCCCTTCAAGGAGGAAGGGGCTCCCCGCCGTTCCCGCGGCGAGGTCGCAGAAGGAAAGCTGGGCCGGCCCCTCGACCTTCGACGCCAGGACGGCGGCCATCGATCCGTCCGGCGAGATCGCCATGTCGGCGGCAGCGCGCTCGACGGAAACGCGCCGCGCCTTCCCTTCGCGATCGATCGAGACGACCGTGGATGGCTGGTGCTTCTCCGGGTTCGTCGACGGAAAGCCGGGAGCGAGGACGACGAGGTTCGTCCCCGCGGCGTCCCAAACCGACGGTCCCAGCCCCCATCCCAGTTCCAGCCGGGCTCTCTCTCTCAGCGTGCCGGCCTCCAGGACGATCGCCTGCGACTTCGTCTTCGCCCTGAAGCCGTCGTACTTGTCGTCCCCCTCTCCCCGGCAGAGGACGACGACCGTCCTCCCGTCGGGCGAGACGACGGCCCGCGTCGGGACGTCCGGCAGGGCCGCGGAAGCCTTGACGGCGAGTGACACAACGTCGAGGCGGCTGATGGTCTTCGCCGCGCGGTCGAAGACGAGGACGTCGGCGAAAACCGGAGCGCCCGCGAGCAGAACGAGGACACCCGTGACGATCGGCGAGGTGCGCCGGGGGAGGAAATGAGACATGGGGCCTCCTCTCGCCGTGGCGAGTGTCACAGCTTCTTCAAATCCTCGACGAAGTCCCTGATGGCGTTGCGAGCGGCCAGCTCCAGGGCATTCTTGAAGCCGTCGGCGCTCTGGACGAACGAGCCCGAAGCGGCATGCTTCCCCTCGTATGTCTTCGTCAGGACGTTGCGGCCCCCTCTCCTGACGAGGAACTCGATGAGGACGTGCGGCTGGTAGCTGTAATAAGAGTCGCAGTAGAAGGTCTTGATGTTCGCCGAAACGGCGAAGGCGTCCGCCTCGCCCGCCTGAAGCTCTCCCTTTCTCGAGGCGAACCCCGCCGTGTTCATTTCCGCCATGGCCAGCTCTTCGACCCACTGGTCGATCGGCTTGTCCGTCTCCATCTTGTACCTGCCCGGGATTCCCGCCGTGCTGCGGATCATCGCGAGTTTCTTCTTGTTCTCCCTCTGATCCTGCACGGAGACGACCCCAACGGCCGGGCCTCGGCCGGCCGGAACAGCGGTCACCGTGAGGTTGACCTGTCGGGTGGAGCAGGCTTCCAGGGCGACGAGCGCGGCCGCGCCGAGAAGAGCGTTTCGGGCGAAACTCGTGTGAGTGTCGTTCATGGTGTTCGAGCCTCCTGAAAGAAGACAAGATCGTACCGACGCAGGTCAGCCCCGGCGGACGCGCTCCTCGTCCACAAAGCGGCAGATGAGGTGCAGCGCGGCGAGGTGAAGCTCCTGCACGTGCGCGGTCTCCGCCGAGGGAACGACGATGCCGACGTCCCAACGCGCGGCCTCGGCGCGGCCCTTCTCGCCGGTGAGGAAGATCGTCGAGAGACCCCGCGAGCGCGCCGCTTCGAGGGCCTTGAGCACGTTCGGGCTCTTTCCCGACGTCGTGAGGCCCACGGCCACGTCGCCCGCCTTGCCAAGAGCTTCGATCTGCCGGGAGAAGACGACGGAGTAGTCGTAGTCGTTCGCGCAGGCGGTCAGGACCGCGATGTCGGCGGTGAGCGCGACGCCCGGCAGAGCCGGCCGGTCGTCCTCGTAGCGCACGACGAGCTCGGCCGCGAAGTGCTGGGCCTGCGTCGCGCTGCCGCCGTTCCCGAACGCGAACGCCGTGCGCCCCGAAAGGGCCGCGTCGGCGACCAGCCTCGCGGCCTTCTCCACGCCGGGTCCGATTGAAAGGGCCGCGCCGGAGGCCAGCGCCGCGAGGTCGCCGAAATACGCGCGCATCAGTTCCCGCTCTTCAGTCGGGCGAGCATCGAGGACGTCGAGCGGCCCTCGACGAGCGGTATGAGGACGACGGAGCCTCCGTACGAGCGCACGAACGGCGCGCCGACGACCGTGGCCTCGGTGTAGTCGCCGCCCTTGACGAGCGTCTGGGGGCGCAGCTCCCTGATGACGGCCTCCGGCGTGTCCTCGTCGAAGACGACGACGAAGTCCACGGCGTCGAGGCCGCCGAGGACCTGCGCGCGGTCCGTCTCGGAGAGGATCGGCCGCCCCTCGCCCTTCAGCCGCCTCACCGAAGCATCGCTGTTGAGGCCGACGACGAGGAGGTCGCCGCAGCGTCGCGCCTCCGTCAGGAGCTTGACGTGCCCCGGGTGCAGCAGGTCGAAACAGCCGTTCGTGAAAACGACGCTCCGGTGGGCGCGCCGCAGCATCGACGAAAGGGCCGGCAGGTGGGCGCGATCGAGGAGCTTCTCGTGCTGCGATCCCGCCGTTCCTTCGAGAAGGTCGGCCCAGTGCACCGGCGCCGTTCCGGCGCGAGAGACCGCGCAGCCCGCCGCTCGATTCGCGACCTCGGCCGCTTCGAAGAAGGCCAGGCCGCAGCCCACCGCCACGCCGAGCGCGGCGAGAACGGTGTCGCCCGCGCCCGTCACGTCGAAGACCTCCCGGGCATGGGCGGTGATGCGCCGCGGCTCCTTGCCTCGCGCGAGGAGGAGCATGCCCTCCTCCGAGAGCTTCACGAGAAGCGCCTCGAGCCCGAACTCGTCCCTGAGGCGCGTGCCGAGGCGCGTCACCGTCTGCAGGTCGCGCGCGGATTCGCCCGTCACGGCCTCCAGCTCCCGGCGGTTCGGCGTCACGACGGTCGCGCCACGGTACCTGCCGTAATCGCGGCCCTTCGGGTCGACGAGCACGGGGATTCCTTTCGCGCGCGCCGCCTCGAGGAGGGCGGACGTGAGCGCGGGCGTGAGCGTGCCCTTCGCGTAGTCGGAGAGAAGGAGCACGTCCGCCTCGTCCACGGCCTGGCGCGAGGCGGCGATGAGCGCGCCCTCGGCGGACGGCGACAGCGCGGACGCGATCTCCTCGTCCACGCGCAGGAGCTGGCGGCCCTCGGAGACCATGCGCCGCTTGACGGGTGTCGCGCGCAGCGGGTCGACGACGATCGTGCCCGAGGCCCCGGGCAGGGTCGTGAGCCGCCTCGCAAGCCACGCGCCCTCCTCGCCCGGGCCCACGGCGCCCAGCGTGACGACGCGCGCTCCGAGGCACGCGAGGTTCTCGACGACGTTGCCCGCTCCACCCGCGCGCCGGCTCATCGCTGAGAGCTCGAGGAGCGGCACGGGCGCCTCCGGCGCGACGCGCTCGACGGACCCCGTCCACGTCTCGTCGAGCATGAGGTCGCCGGCCACTGCGACCGTGACGCTGGGCGCCGCCGCCGCGAGCGCGGCGATCTCACGTGGCGTCACGCGGGCCTCCGTTGCGGACGGCGGGACGGTGGGCGGGCGAGGAGCTGGTCGAGCGCATTGGCGAGCGTCGTCGCGAGTATCGCACCGGGCGCGCGGGCGAGAACGAGCGGACGCTCCCGCCGGCCATGGCCCGTGAGCACGTGCGCGGTCGCCGCGCCGAGAGCGAGGCCAGACCCCACGTCGTCCCACTTGTCGCCCACGACCGCCGAGCGGCGCGCCGAGAGCCCGCGGGCGCTGAGCGCGCGTTCGTGGAGAAGCGTCCCCGGCTTGCGGCAGCGGCATTTCCGGCGGAGCGAGGCGATCGCCCCTTCGGGGTGGTGCGGACAAACGAGGACGTCCGCGAAAACGACTCCCCGGGCGGCATAGCGGCGCACGATCTCGGCGTTCACGGCATCCACTTGCTCACGCTTCAGAAAACCGCGAGCGAGGCCGGACTGGTTCGTGACGATGAAGAGCGCCGTTCCCTGCCGCGCGAAGACGCGCAGGCGCCTCGCCGCGCCCGGCGCGAGCCGAACGTCGCGAGGGTCTCCGAGGAAACCGCGCTCGACGACGAGCGTCCCGTCGCGGTCGAGGAAGAGCGCGTCGAAAAGGCGGCGGGTCAAGAGCCCGGCGCCAGCGCCCTGCGGACGCCCTCGCCGAAGGATTTCTCGGTCTGCGGGCCCGCGAGCCGCGCGACGAGATCGCCCCTGCGGTTGTAAATGAGCGTGTACGGCACGGCGCCGTTCCAGCTCTTGTCGACGGCGTCGATGAAGCGCTGCGGATCGGGGCTCTTCGCCTGCCAGCAGACGAACGGGATCTTCCCGGACACGAGGAACTTCTGGACGTCCTGCGTCTTCTTCAGGGAATCCGTCGACACGAGCTCGACGGCGAGGTCCTTCGAGGAGAATCCCTTCGCGGCGGAGACGAGGGCGGGCATCTCCTCGCGGCAGGGGTCGCACCACGTGGCCCAGAAGTTCACGAGGACGACGCGGCCCTTCTTCGCCGCCACGACGCGCGCGCGGTACTGCTCCGGCTTCACGAGCTTCACGGGCTCTGAGGAAACGGGCCGCGCGAGAGCCACGAAGGCCGCCGCCGGCAGCAGCGTCCGGAGAAAGGGCCTCAAACGCGCTTGATCGTGCAACCAAAGGCCTTCGTCTCGGCCGCGGGCACGGGCTTGCCTGAGAGGACGGCGTTGAGCGCGTTCCTGAGGTCCGGCGATTTCACGTTCTTCGGATCGTCCTGGTTCTCGTCGATTCGCCCGTGGTACAGCAGGATTCCCTTCGGGTCGAGCACGAAGACCTCCGGCGTTTTCGTCGCGCCGTAGGCGTCGGCGATCCTGTTGCCCTCGTCCTTGAGGACGGGGAACGTGAATCCGTGCTTCTCCGCGTGCTCCTTCACCTCGGCCGCCGGCTCGGTCTTGTTGCTGTTGATCCCGACGAGCGGAATGCCCTTCGCCGCGTACTCCTTCCCGAGGGCCGCCATG
>JBGPDK010000068.1:0-15746 GCA_041482235.1 Thermoanaerobaculia bacterium
AGGGAACGCGCCGCCCCGTTCGTGGGATGCGCCGGAAACTTCAGCGTGAAGTCCCGGAGCGGCCCGAAGGAATCCGCCCACGCCGCCTCCGCGACTCGCTCGCGGCGCGCGGCTCTCAGCGATCCGGCCCCCAGCCACACGGCCGCCGCCCCTGCGAGGGCGAGAATGAAGAACCCGATTGTCTTGCCGATGCGCATGAAACTCCCTCCGCGACTCGCGGCGCTCGATGATACGAGGCAGAATGGATCCCATGACACGCCCCAGGAAACTTTCCGCCGCCGCCACCGACGCCAGGCTGTCCGCAATTCCCGGCTGGACGCGGAAGAAGGGAAAGCTCCACCGCATCTTCACGTTCGCCGACTTCTCCGGGGCCTTCGGCTTCATGGCGCGCGTCGCGCTCGCCGCCGAGAAGCTGGACCACCATCCGGACTGGGCGAACGCATGGAACCGAGTCACGGTGGATCTCAGCACCCACGACGCGGGTGGCATCACGGAGCTGGACTTCCGCCTCGCGGCGGAAATGAATCGCCTTGCTGGGGAATAGGAAGAGATTCTTGCTCCCGCGCCGCTCATGCTCTGGCGGCGCTTCGGGACATGGTGGATTTTTCTTAGAAGGGGGAGGGCGAAAGGCCTGCGGTGGCGAGCGGCCGCGCTCAAAGTGTCGATTTCTCAGCATCACACTGCGTGAGCCCTGAGTCGTCGCGCGTGGCCGCTTCCGCCAGCTAAATTACCTTCTAAGAAATACTTCCTCCCCTCCCAAAATGAAGCCCACCTACCGTGGCACGGCGCATGAAACGCGGCATATGGGAAACGAGGCTGCCATGTCCCAGAAATGCGTGGAAGTGATTTTCGGACGACTCGCCACGGACGAGGAGCTGCGCCGGGAGTTCCGGCGGGACCCTCGGGGCACCCTCTGCAAGCTCGCCGCGTGCGGCGCCGAGTTGACCGAGGCCGAGCGCGACGCTCTTCTCGCCACGAACGGCGCCCTCTTCGAGCGCCTCGCCGAGGCCATCGATCCCCGCCTGCAGAAGGCAAGCCTGCGCCCGAGCGCGGCGCAAGTTCCCGACGACGAAAGGAGACCTTCGTGATCCGCAAGGTCCTCGCTCTCGCGCTCCTGCTCCTCGCGTTCCCGCTCGCGGCCGATGGCCCCCCGGCGCCCGCCGCGCCGGCACCGGCTGCCGGCGTGCCGGTCTCGCTCGCCGACGCGACGGCGCGCGCGCTCGCCCGCAACAGCGACATCGCGCTCGAGCGCGAGTCGTTCCGAATCACGGACGCCGCCGTTCTTCGGGCCCAGGGCTCGTACGACCCGTCGTTCCACCTCGACGCGCGGTACCGCAGCCACACGGATCCCGTGAACTCGCTTCTTTCCGGGGCGCCGGCGGGCGAGATCGCCCCGTCGTCGGAGGGGTTCTCGGCTTTCGCCAGCGTGGGCCAGCTTCTGCCGACGGGCGGGACGGTGAATCTGTCGGCGGGCGGGTCGCGCGACCTCACGAACTCGCTCTTCACGATCCTGTCTCCCGCGTGGAGCACTTCCCTCGGCATCGACCTTCGCCAGCCGCTCCTGCAGGGCCTCTCCCTCGATCCCGCGCGGCGGGCGCTGCGCGTCGCGCGGCTCGACCGTGAGCGCGGCGCGGCCAGTCTGCGCCGAATGGTCGCGGACACCGTGGCCTCCGTCGAGCGCGCCTACTGGTCGCTCGTCGCGGCGCGGCGCGACGTCAGCGTGCGCGAGGCGAGCGTCGCACTCGCGGCCGAACAGAGGGACGACACGAAGACGAAGATCGAGGTCGGCACGCTTCCAGAGTCCGACGTCGCGCAGCCGCTCGCCGAGCTCGAACGGCGCAAGGGCGACCTCTACGCCTCGCAGGAGTCGGCCAAGCGCGCCGAGCTCGCCCTCAAGCTCCTTCTCCTCGACGACGCCGCCGACCCGCTCTGGAACCAGCCGCTCCTGCCGGCGGATGCGCCGGAATTCGAGGCCCGCCGCGTCGACCTTGCGGCCGCTCTCGCCGAGGCGGACGCGAAGCGCCCGGAGATCGCCGAGGCGAAGAACCGGCTCGCCGAGCGCGAGATGGATGCGGACTTCGCCCGAAGCCGCATCCTGCCCCAGGTCGACCTCGTCGCCTCGTATGCGAGGCGAGGTCTCGCCGGCGACCTGAATCCGAACGCGCCCCCGATCGGATTCACCGGCGCGCCCGTCGTCGTGCCCGACGCGCTGAACGGCGGCCTCGGCCGCTCCCTCGGCACGATCGGAGAAGGGCGATTTCCGGACGCGTCGATCGGCGTCGCGGTCACCGTGCCGATCCTGAACCGCGTGGCGCGGGGCGACGTCGCGGTCGCGGACGCGCAGAAGAGCCAGGCCCTGGCGACGCTCTCCCGAGAGCGCCAGCGCGTGGCCGTCGAGGTGCGCAACGCCGCCGTGACGCTCGAGACCGCCGCCGCGCGCATCGACGCGGCCCGCGCGGGCCGCGCGGCGGCCGAGACGCAGCTCAACGCCGAGAAGGAGCGCTACGGCGTCGGGCTCTCGACGAACTTCTTCGTCCTCACCCGGCAGAACGACCTCGCGCAGGCGGCGCTCACGGAGACGGCCGCGCTCACGGACTATCGCAAGGCCCTGACCGATTTCGCGCGAGCCACCGGAACGCTCCTCGACGAACGGCGCATCGAGATCCAGGGCGACGCTCCGGCCGTGAAGGCGGGAGGGAGAAAGTGATCATGACCCGACCGAACCTCGCCCTGATTCTCTCGGCCGCTCTCGCGGCCGCCGGTTGTTCGCGGACCGCGGGCGAGCACACGGCGGCGGCCGGGCCGACGCCGGCGCCAATCCCGGTCCGTGGCGCGACGGTGGAGCGCCGCGTTCTCCCGCGCATCCTCGAGGTCACGGGCGCCCTCACGGCCGACGAGTCCGCCGACATCGCCTCCGAGCGCGACGGCCAGGTCGCGGCCGTGCGCGTCGAGCGCGGCACTTACGTGGAGAAGGGAGCGGTCCTCGCGACGCTCGACGATCGCGAGGCCAGGGCACAGCTCGATCAGGCTCGCGCGAGCCTCGCCTGGGCCGAGTCCGAGTCCTCCCGGTACGCCGAGCTGCGTCAGAAGCAAGTCGTCGCGAAGTCGGAGAACCAGCGCAAGGAGACCGACCGCGACCTCAACAGGGCCGCGCTCACCCTCGCGGAGAAGGCCTTCGCAGACTGCGTGATCCGCGCGCCGTTCTCGGGCGTCGTCACGGAAAAGAAGATCTCGGCCGGCGCGTACATCAAGAAGGGCTCGGCGATCTGCGGCCTCGTCAAGATCGATCCTCTCCGGGCCGAGCTCGCCATCCCCGAGTCGGCCGTGGCGGCCATCCGAATCGGCCAGAAGGCCGCGCTCGCCGTCCAGTCCTTCGCAAACCGCACGTTCGACGCCACCGTCCGTTACATCGGCCCGTCGCTGCGCTCGGAGACGCGGACCCTCGTCGTCGAGGCGATCGTCCCGAACCCGCAGCATCTCCTGAAGCCCGGGCTTTTCGTCACGGCGCGCGTTTCCCTCCCGAAGAGCGAGGAGACCCTTCTCGTGCCGGCGGCCGCCGTCGTCACGGATTCGGGCGTCTCGCACGTCTTCGTCCTCGGGCAGTCGCGCGTCGCCCAGCGCATCGTGGCCCTCGGGGACCGCTACGCGGACGCGGTCGAAGTGCATTCGGGCCTCGCGGAAGGCGAGCGTGTCGTCGTGAGCCCTGACCGCCGGCTCGCGGACGGCCTCGAGATCGCGCGCGCCAACTGAACGGCGAAAGGAGACCACACCGTGCAGGCCCTCGCCCGTCTCTGCGTCCGCCGTCCCGTCTTCGCGTCGGTCCTCATCATCGCGCTCGTCGTCGTCGGAGGAGTCGGCTACAGCCGGCTCGGCGTCGACCGATACCCGCGCGTCGACTTCCCCACCGTCGCCGTCATCACCCGGCTCCCCGGAGCGGCGCCGGAGGAGGTCGAGACCGAGGTCACGGACAAGATCGAGGAGTCGATCAACACGATCGCGGGCATCGACGACCTTCAGTCGGTCTCCGCCGAGGGCATCTCGCAGATCTTCGTCACCTTCATCCTCGAGAAGAACGTGGACGTCGCGGCGCAGGAAGTGCGCGACAAGGTCAACCGAGTTCTGGCCGAGCTTCCGCGCGACATCGACCAGCCCATCGTGGAGAAGCTCGACCCCGACGCCACGCCCGTCCTCTCGGTCGCCCTCTCGGGAAACCGCACCCTTCGTGAAACGACCGAGTTCGCCGACAAGGTCTTCCGCCGCCAGCTCGAGTCCGTCAACGGAGTCGGCCAGGTCACGATCCTCGGCGGACGCTCGCGCCGCATCAACGTGCGGCTCGACACCGAGCGCCTCAGGGCCTACGGCCTCTCGGCCGTGGACGTCCGGCGCGCGCTGCAGACGCAGAACGTGAAGATGCCGGGCGGCACGCTGAAAAGCGGCGCGAACGAGGCGACGGTCCGCGTCTACGGGCGCGTCGCGAACGCGAAGGAGTTCGAGGCCATCTTCATCACGCAGCGCAATGGCCTGCCCGTCCGCATCGGCGACGTCGCGACCGTGGAGGACAGCGAGGAAGACGCCGAGCGCGCCGCCAGCAAGGACGGCGTCCCCACGGTCGTCCTGTCGATCCGCAAGCAGTCGGGCACGAACACGGTCCAGGTCATCGACGCGATCAAGGGGCGCCTCGCCGAGATCGCGCCGCAGCTCCCGGCCGGCTATGGGACCGAAATCGTCCGCGACCAGTCGCAGTTCATCAAGGCGGCCGTCGATACCGTCGAGGAGCACCTCGTCCTGGGCGGCTTCCTCGCGGCCCTCGTCGTGCTCCTCTTTCTCGGAAACCTCCGGTCGACGCTCATCGCCGCCATCGCGATCCCGACCTCCATCATCTCGACGTACGCCCTCATGTACGCGATGGGCTTCACGTTGAACGTCCTGACGCTCCTCGCCCTCACGCTCGCGGTCGGCATCGTCATCGACGACGCCATCGTGGTCCTCGAGAACATCTTCCGGTTCATCGAGGAAAAGAGAGTCATGCCGTTCCAGGCCGCGATCGACGCCACGAAGGAGATCGGCCTCGCCGTCCTCGCGACGACGCTCTCGCTCGTGGCCGTCTTCCTTCCGGTCGCCTTCATGGGCGGCATCGTCGGCCGCTTCATGAACTCCTTCGGCCTCACGATGGCGTTCGCGATCCTCGTGTCTCTTCTGGTCTCCTTCTCTCTGACTCCGATGTTGTCGGCAAGGCTACTCAAGAGAAAAGAGGAGAAGAAAGATTTGCTTAGAAAGGAAAAGAGAACGGGTGGAGCGACCGCTAACTCGTCAGCGCACTCGGCCTCGGCGCACGGGTCGTCGTCGAAATCTCGCGGGTTTTACAGCCTCATCGACCGCGCGTACATGGCGATGCTGCGGTGGTCCATGTCCCATCGCTGGGCGATCGTCCTCGCCTCGGGCCTCGCCCTCCTCACGGTCCCGATCCTCTTCAAGGTCGTGCCGAAGAACTTCCTTCCGTACGACGACGAGTCCCAGTTCGAGGTGAACTTCCGCGCGCCGGAGGGCTCGTCGCTGGAGGCGACGGCCCTCATCGGGAACCGGATCTCGAACGAGGTCAGGGCGCTGCCGGGCGTCGCCTACACGCTCCTCACCGTCGGCGCCGACGACGCGAAGACCCCGAACCTCGGAAGCGTCTACGTGAAGCTCGTGGACGCCGACAAGCGCAAGAGCGCCCAGACGACGCTCATGGACCGCGTGCGCAAGCAGGTCCTCCCCCGCTTCGCGGAGGCGAAGCTGCGCACCGACGTGTCATACGTGAACGCGTTCTCGAGCGGCCAGAAGAACGCGGAGATCATGTTCGTCGTCAACGGGCCGGATCTCGCGAGACTCTCGGCGATCTCGGACGCGCTCATGAAGAAGCTGTCGCAGGTGCCCGGCATCGTGGACGTGGACTCGTCGCTCATCTTCGGCAAGCCCGAGCTCGGCGTCACGGTCGCCCGCTCGAAGGCGTCGGACCTGGGCGTTTCGGTGGCCGACGTCGCCGAGACGCTCCGGGTCCTCGTGGGCGGCGAGAAAGTCTCCGCGTTCGACGACGGCGGCGAGCAGTACGACGTGTACCTTCGCGCGCGGCCGCTCGACCGCGCCGACGAGGCGAGCCTCCGGCGCTTCAACGTCCCTTCGAATCGCCTCGGCGCGGTCCCCCTCGAGGACGTGACCTCCTTCCGCGCGGGAACGGGCCCTTCGGAGATCAAGCGGTTGAACCGGCGGCGCCAGGTCACGATCCTCGCGAACATGAACCCGGGCTATTCGTCGCAGCTCGCCATCGACCTTCTCTCGAAGGAGGCGAAGGCGATGAACCTCGACCCGTCCTACACGTACCGGTTCATCGGCCGGTCCAAGGAGCAGGGCCGCGCGGCGCAGAATTTCCTCCTCGCGTTCGCGTTGTCCTTCATCTTCATGTATCTCATTCTCGCGGCTCAGTTCGAGAGCTGGCTCCACCCCATCACGATCCTCCTCTCCCTTCCTCTCACGATGCCGTTCGCGCTTCTCTCGATCCTCGTCGCCGGGCAGTCCGTCAATATCTTCACGTCGCTCGGGATCCTCGTCCTGTTCGGCGTCGTGAAGAAGAACTCGATCCTCCAGGTCGAGTTCGCGAACCAGCTCCGCGAGCGCGGAATGGAGCGCGATCAAGCCGTCGTCCTCGCGTGCCGCGAGCGCTTGCGTCCCATCCTCATGACGACGCTCGCGTTCGTCGCCGGCATGCTCCCTCTCCTCGTCTCCTCGGGGCCGGGCGCCGGCACGAACCGCGCGATCGGGTCCGTCATCGTGGGCGGGCAGACGCTCGCGCTCCTTCTCACGCTCCTCGCGACGCCCGTCGCCTATTCGCTCTTCGACGACCTTCAGCGCGCGGCCGGCCGGATCATGCGGCGCCTGCGCGGCCTCGAGCCGGCCTCCGCGGCTCCCGCCCGGATCGATGCGCCGGCTCCGGTTGGGCTGTAGAGTCGGCTCGATGCGCACCGGCCGCCTTCCCGCCGCCCTCGCCGCCCTCGTCCTCGTCGCGGCCCCCGCGTGCCGCGGGAAGGACGACGGCGCCGTGCACCTGAACGGCCGGCTGGAAGCGCCGGTCGTGGACCTCGCGCCGAAAGTCGCCGGCCGCGTCGCCGAGGTCCTCGTGCGCGAAGGCGACCGCGTGAAGGCGGGCGACCTCCTCGCGCGCCTCGACCTCGGCGAGACCGCGCTCGCGCCGGAGCGGGACGCGAAGGGGCTGCAGTCGGCGGAGGCGCGCTTCAACGACCTGAGAGTCGGCAGCAGGAGCGCCGAGGTCGCGCAGGCCGAGGCGGATCTCGCCGACAAAAGGGCCGCCGCTGAGCTCGCAAGGAAAGAGCTGGAGCGCCAGGAAACTCTTCTTTCCAAGAAAGTCGGAACACAGCGTGACACCGACACCGCCCGTACAGGCGTGGAACGCGCGGTGGCAAACGCGAAAATGGCGGCCGATCGCCTGCAGCTCCTCCGCGAGGGCTTCCGGAAGGGGCAGACCGAGCAGGCGCGTGTCGACGTGGAGCGCGCGCGCGCGGTGCTCAGGCAGTCCGAGTCCGTCGCGCGCGAGGCCGAGATCCACGCGCCCGCCGACGGCATCATCCTCCACCGCATGGCCGAGCCCGGCCTGCTTCTCGGCCCCGGGCAGCCCGCGCTCACGATGGCGTTCGCGAACCGGCTCTACGTGCGCACGTTCGTGCCCGAGACGCAGCTCGGCCGCGTGAAGCCGGGCAGCCCCGCCGAGGTCACGGTGGATGCCTTCCCCGGAAACGTGTTTCCCGGGAAGGTCACGGAGATCTCGCCGGACGCCGAGTTCACGCCGAAGCCGGTCGACACCCCCCGAGAGCGCGTGAACCTCGTCTACGCGGCGAAGGTGGACCTCGACGCCGGCTGGAACGCGCCGCTCGTGCCGGGCCAGCCCGCGGACGTGCGCGTGAAGGCCGCGGAGACGGCTCCGCGGTGATCCACGCGCGGAAGCTCGCGAAGAGCTTCGGAGCCCACCCGGCGCTCCACGGGATCGACCTCGAGATCGCGGCGGGCGAGATGTTCGCCCTGATCGGTCCCGACGGCGCCGGCAAGACCACGTTCTTCCGGCTCGTCTCGGGGCTTCTCCTGCCGACGTCGGGCTCCGTCGCGCGCGACGACGTGCCCTTCGGCCTCCTGCCGCAGCGCTTCTCGCTCTACGAAGACCTCACGGTCGGCGAGAACCTGGCGCTCCGCGCCTCGCTCTACGGCGTGCCCCGCGCCGAGGCCGGGGCGCGCGCCGCGGATCTCCTCGCGCGCGTCGGGCTGGACCGCTTCGGCACCCGGCTCGCGGGCGCGCTCTCAGGCGGCATGAAGCAGAAGCTCGCGCTCGTGGCGGCGCTCCTCACGCGGCCCGCGCTGCTCCTCCTCGACGAGCCCACGACGGGCGTCGACCCCGTCTCGCGGCGCGAGTTCTGGCAGATCCTGAACGCGCTTCACGGCGAAGGCCTCACGATCGTCGTGTCGACGCCGTACATGGATGAAGCGGACTACGCGTCGCGCCTCGGCTTTCTCGACCGCGGAAAGCTCGTGACCGCCGGGACGCGCGACGAAATCCTCGCGTCTTATCCTCGCCCGCTCGTGGAGATCCGCACGGACGCGCGCGGCGAGGCGCGCGCGCGCCTCGCCGCGATGCCCGAGGTGGACGACATCTCCCTTTTCGGGACACGCCTTCACGTTCGCGGAAGAGAGAAGATCGGAGAAAGAGAAGATTTCCTAGAAGGTCGAGTGATCGATGCGCTTCGCGGCCTGGCTCCGGCCGAGAGCATCCGGCGCGTGGCGCCGACCCTCGAAGACGCCTTCGTGCTCTTCAGTGAGGACGGGGCGGGAGAAGAACGAGGGGCGGCCGCATGAGCGACATCCTCCTCCGCTGCGAGAACCTCACGCGCAAGTTCGGCGACTTCGTGGCCGTGGACGGCGTCTCCTTCGCCATCCCGAAGGGGAAGGTCTTCGGCTTCCTCGGCCCGAACGGCTCGGGGAAATCCACGACGATCCGGATGCTCACCGGCCTTCTCCTGCCGACGGCGGGCACCGTGACGGGGTTCGAAGAGCTGGATGTCGTGCGCGATGCAGAGGCCTGGAAAAAGCGCCTCGGCTACATGAGCCAGAAGTTCTCCCTGTATCTCGATCTCACCGTGGAGGAAAACCTGCGCTTTTTCGGCTCCATTTACGGCCTCTCGCGTTCCCGGCTCGCCGACCGGATCGGCACTCTCGCCGGACGCCTGCGCTTCGAGCCGGTCCTCTCGGAGATGACGGAATCGCTCTCCACGGGCATGCGCCAGCGCGTCGCCCTTGCGGCCGCCCTCCTCCACGAGCCCGAGCTTCTCTTCCTCGACGAGCCCACGGGCGGCGTCGACCCGCGCGGCCGGCGCGTCTTCTGGGACCTCATCTACGAGCTCGCCGCCGATCGCGGGATGACGGTCCTCGTCACGACGCACTACATGGACGAGGCCGAGCAGTGCGACCGGCTCGCGTTCATCCTCGACGGCCGCATCATCGCGGACGGCAGCCCGCACGACCTCAAGCAATCTCTCGGCGACCGCCTCCTCGAGGTCGGTCTCGCGTCCGAGCCCTTCGCCGCGCTCGCGTCCGTGCAGGGCGACGCGGCGCTGGAGGACGCGTACCTCTTCGGCCTGCGCCTGAGAGCCGTGGCGCGGCCGGGCGAGGGCGCGGAGGCGGCGCGCCTCCTGTCTCGCTTCGGCGCGCCCTTCTCCGCCGAGCCGTCGCTCGAGGACGTCTTCGTCTCCCTCGCCCGGGGCGCCGCGGCGCCCGCGCAGCCCGTCGAGCCCGCGGCCGCCTGAGAACCGGAGGTCATCCCAATGTCGCGCCTTCTCGCCCTCGTCAAGAAGGAGTTCCTCCAGCTTCGGCGGGATACGATCACGCTGAGGATGATCGTCATGGTGCCCATCCTGCAGACGCTCATCTTCGGCTACGCGATCAACTACGACGTCAAGCACCTGAAGACGGTCGTCCTCGACGAGAGCCGGTCCTACGACAGCCGTGAGCTCGTCGCGAAGATGACGGCGAGCGAGTACTTCGACGTCGTGAAATACGTGGCCTCGGAGAAGGAGCTTCGCCGCGAGATCGACGCCGCGCACGCCAACGTGGGCCTGCTCATCGACGCGGACTACGGCAAGGACCGCCGCCGTGGTGCGCCCGCGAAGGCGCTCCTCGTCGTGAACGCGTCCGATACCACGACGGCGAGCCAGGCGATGGCGATCGCGGGAGGCATCTCCAGCCAGCTCTCGCTGCGCACGCTCGCCGAGCGCGCCGGCTGGAAGGAATCCGGCCCGCCCGTCGACCTTCGTGTCAGGCCCTGGTACAACCCCGACCTCCGCACGGCCACGTTCATCATTCCCGGCCTCATCGCGATCCTGCTCACGTTCACGCTCATCCAGTTCACGGCCATGGCGATCGTGCGCGAGAGGGAGCGCGGCACGCTCGAGCAGCTACAGGTCACGCCCGTCACCCGCGTGGAGCTCATCCTCGGGAAGATCGCGCCTTTCGTCGTCATCGGCGTCTTCCAGCTCACGCTCATCATCGTTCTCATGCGCTTCCTGTTCCAGGTGCCGATCGCGGGCAGCGTCGTCGAGCTCTACCTCGTGGGCCTCATGTTCATCGCGGCCGTCCTCGGGCTCGGCATGCTCCTCTCCACGCTCGCGAAGACGCAGATGCAGGCCATGCAGATGTCGTTCTTCTTCCTCCTGCCGTTCGTCTTTCTCTCGGGCTACGTCTTCCCGATCGACGGCATGCCGAAGTTCTTTCAGTACATCACGTACCTGATCCCCGCGAAGTACTTCATCCAGGTCGTGCGGGGCATCGTCCTCCGCGGCGCCGGCCTCGCGGATCTCTGGGAGCCCGTGGCGTGGCTGACGTTCTATACGCTCGCCATCATCGGCCTCGCGGTCGCGCGGTTCCAGAAGACGACGGCGTAGGAACGGAGCATGATCGGGGAGCCATGACGGAGGCCGGGAACGAAGTCCGCGCCAAACCCCTCCTCAGGGGCGTCCTTCACGAGGTCGCCGCCTTCGTCGCGGCGGTCGCGGGTGGGATCCTCGTGTTCCTTGCGCCGAACGCGCGCGCGCGAGCCGGGGCCGTCGTCTACGGAATCTCGCTCGTGGCGCTCTTCGCCGTGAGCGCGATCTATCACCGGCCCACCTGGTCCGAAAGGATCCGCCTCGTCCTCAGGCGCGTCGACCACTCCGCGATCTTCCTGCTCATCGCCGGGACATACACGCCCTTCAGCTTCCTGCTCGGGCGCGTCGGCTGGGTTTTTCTCGGCATCGTCTGGGCGGGGGCGCTTCTCGGAATCGTGCTGTCGATCGCCTGGGTGCGGGCGCCGAAGTTCCTCGTCGCCGCCGTGTGCGTCCTCCTCGGCTGGGCGGCTCTGCCGCTCCTGCCCGCTCTGAAAGCGGCGCTCGGGACGGGAGCAGTCGTTCTTCTTGCCTCGGGCGGCGTCGCTTACAGCCTCGGCGCTCTCGTCTACGCGCTCCGCCGTCCCGACCCTTTTCCGGGAGTCTTCGGATACCACGAGGTCTTCCACGCCCTCGTCATCGTCGCCGCCGGCTTCCATTTCGCGGCCGTCGCCGAAGCGGTGCGGGCGCTCGGACAGGCTCCGCCGACCTGACGCGCGGGCGCTCCGCCCGCCGTAGTGTCAGTGGCCGGAGCAGGCGGGCGCGGACCCGAGGGAGACCTCGTCCCCGCAATGCTCGAGCTTTCCCCGCGAGGCGAGGAAATCGAGCACCTGGTGGAACGAGAAGCGGTCGCCGTGGCAGTTCTCGTACACCGCGTCCGCGCCGAACGCGCCGGATGCCGCGTTCCGGAGTTCCTCGACGTTCACCGTCCCCCCCATCTGTGAGAGAAGGGACAGAAGGTCGTGGCCGTGGACCGGCGCGCGCTGCGACGTAAGAGCATCCATACAATGAGGTTAGCATGCGGACCCGTGCTTCCCGCCTGATTCAGTTGCTCCATGCTCTGCTCGAGGAGCCTCGTACAAACGCTGTGAGCCTCGCCTGACCCTTCCCTCACTCGGGTTCCGTCCCCTTCGTGAGTAGCCGGAGGTAAGCCACGTACGAGAATACCCGGTCCCGCTTCCGTTTCGTGATCTCTCGGACAATTCCGAGCTTTTCGAGCTCGCCAATGGACTTCGTTACGGTCGGCACTGTCAGCCGCGTCGCGGCGCAAAGTCGGCGGATGGTGCTCAGTGGCTTCCTCCGCAATTCGTGGTGTACGCGAAGCGCGGAGCCGGCGCTACGCCCCACCGCCTCTATCCTGCACCTATCCCTCTCAAAGAGCTTGGCCAAGGCGCGCGCTGTTTCGGCGGCCCCTTCGGAAGTCTTCGCCACCCACTCGGCAAAGAAATCGAGCCATGCTTCCCAGTCGCCATCCATCCGAACTGCCTGCAAGAGCTCGTAGTACCGACTGCGGTTCTGCTTCAGGTAAAGGCTCAGGTAGAGCAGCGGCTCACTCAGGACACCCTCTTTCCAGAGGAGAAGCGTGATGAGGAGGCGTCCGACGCGCCCGTTGCCATCGAGAAACGGATGAATCGTCTCGAATTGGAGGTGCGCGAACGCGGTCTTTTCGAGCGGCGGTGTGCGGAAGGGTTTATCGTTCAGAAACCGCTCGAGGTCCGCCATGCACTCCTCGACTCGATCAGGAGGTGGCGGCACGAACAGAGCGTTTCCGGGCCGCGAACCACCTATCCAGTTCTGGCTCGTCCTGAATTCGCCAGGCATCCTTCCCGAACCCCGGCCCTTCCGGAGAAGGACCGAGTGAATCTCCCGGATGAGTCGATTCGAGAGCGGGAAGCCGGATCGGAGACGCTTGAGGCCATGCTCGAGCGCGGCGACGTAGCTCGATGCTTCCGCGGCGTCGCCGATCGGAACGCCAGGCGTGTCCTCCAGTTCGAAGAGCAGCAGGTCGGACAGCGTCGATTGCGTCCCTTCGATCTGCGAAGAAAGCACGGCCTCCTTTCGAACGTACGTATAGAGGAAGAGCTTCGTGTCCGGGAGGAGAGAAGAAACGGCGTCCAGACGGCCGAGGGCGAGCAGCGCCCGCTCGAGCTTTTCCCGGGTCGCTTCCGCGTCCAGTGGAGGAACTGGAGGCAGTACTCCAGGGACGAATGCGCGCACCGCTTCTCCGCCGAGGTTCCGAACCAAGAACTCTCCAGTCAGCCCCCTGTGCATGACTCTTCCTCGAGGAAGCTTTAATAGCGCGCGCCGTTATTAAAGCATATGGCCTTAAGCTTTAATAGTATCGGAGACGCCCGGCCTGAAGGGCCCCTTCAGTTCGGCTCGAACCCGCGCCCCGCGCCGCAGACTTCCGGCATCCCGCACGCGCCGCCGCCGCACGCCGTGGCGGCGTCGAAGCCGCCCTTCGAAGGCGTTGACGATTGTGCCGCGAACGTCGAGAGCAGGCGCGCGACCTTCTTCGAGCCGCACGACGAGCACTTCGGCGGCCGCGCCGACTCGCCCGCGAGGACGAGGTTCTCGGTTTTCTTGCCGCAGTCCGAACAGCGGTATTCCAGAAGAGGCATTGAACGCTCCCGTCGCCGATTCTACGACCCTCCTGTTCCGGCTGGTTCAGATACCCCTTGCAGACGAGCCCCGGGCGGCCCCACGTTCAAAGAGGGGTTGAAGAGAGCTCCCCCGGGGAGGTTTCATGCGCGTCCAGGACGTGATGACCCGCCATGTGGAGACGATCGACCGCCAGGAGAACGCGCAGATCGCGTTCGATTCCATGAAGCTCAAGGGCATCCGGCATCTCGTCGTCAAGAGCGACTCGGAGCTCGTGGGCGTGCTCTCGAAGCGCGACCTCGGTGTGCCCGATCAGTACGACTTCCGCGAAAAGCACCGCGTGGCCGAGCTGATGACGACGCAGGTCGTGACGGCCAGCCCGCACATGTCGGTCAGGCAGGCCGCGAACCTGATGCGCGGCCGCGCGATCGGCTGCCTGCCCGTCGTGGAGGAAGGGCACCGGAGCCGGCTCGTCGGCATCGTCACGGTCTCCGATCTTCTCGAGCTGCTCGGGCGCGGCGTCGACCGCCCGGCGCAGGGCAGGCGCGTGACGCTCAAGACCCGGGCCCCGCGCGTGGACTCCAAGGCGAAACGAATGCGCTAGGAGCTCAGAGCAGAGACGCGGCGGGGCCGGCGCGGCCTACGCCAGGAAAAGCCGGTAGGCCGGATTCCGGCTCTCGTCCCAGTGCCGGTATCCCAGCTCCTCGAGGAATCGCCCGAACTTCGCGTCGTCCTTGCGGGGAACCTGGATCCCCGCGAGGACCCGCCCGTAGTCGGCCCCGTGATTCCGGTAGTGAAACAGGCTGATGTTCCAGCCGCCCCGCATGCGGTTCAGGAACTTCAACAGGGCGCCGGGGCGCTCGGGGAACTCGAACCGGAAGAGCCGCTCGTCGCGCGCCAGAGGAGCGCGCCCCCCGACGAGGTGGCGGACGTGGAGCTTGGCCATCTCGTTGTCGGAAAGGTCGAGCGCGGGAAGGCGGTGGCGCCTCAGCGCCGCGAGGAGCGCCCGCGTCTGGTCCTGGTTCTCGACCTCGACGCCCACGAAGACGTGCGCGCGCGTCGGGTCGGCGTACCGGTAGTTGAACTCGGTGATGTTGCGCGGTCCCACGATGGCGCAGAACTCCCGGAAGCTGCCCGGCCGCTCGGGGATCGTGACGGCCAGGATCGCTTCGCGCCGTTCGCCCAGCTCCGCCCGCTCGGCCACGTGGCGAAGCCGGTCGAAGTTCATGTTCGCGCCGCACGCGATGGCGACGAGCGTCCGGCCCTTCGCGCGGCGGCGCTCCGCCCAGGCCTTCAGTCCCGCGACGGAAAGCGCACCGGCCGGCTCGAGGATCGAGCGCGTGTCCTCGAAGACGTCCTTGATGGCCGCGCAGATGGCGTCCGTGTCCACGAGGATGACCTCGTCCACGAGGTCGCGGCAAAGCCGAAACGTCTCGCGACCCACCTGCCGGACGGCCACCCCGTCCGCGAAGAGGCCGACCTTCTCCAGCCGGACCCGGCGCCCGGCCTCGAGCGAGCGGCGCATCGCGTCCGCGTCCACGGGCTGGACGCCGATCACGCGCGTCGCCGGGCTGAGCCGCTTCACCCAGGCCGCCACACCGGCGATGAGCCCGCCGCCGCCCACGGCCACGAAGACGGCATCGATCCCCGAGGGCCGCTGCCTCAGGATCTCCATCCCGACCGTCCCCTGCCCGGCGATGACGTCGGGATCGTCGTAGGGGTGGACGAACGTCTTCCGCCCCTTGCGCGCGAGGCGCCGTGCCTCTGCGTAGGCCTCGTCGTACGAGTCGCCCGTCAGGACGACCCGCGCGCCCCGCGCGATCACCGCGTCCACCTTGATGCGCGGCGTCGTGACCGGCATGACGATCGTCGCCGAGCACCCCAGCTTCGCCGCCGCCAATGCCACGCCCTGCGCGTGGTTGCCCGCCGATGCCGCGATCACGCCGCGCTTTTGCTGTTCCGGTGTCAGGAGCAGCAGGGTGTTGCGAGCCCCACGCTCCTTGAAACTGCCGGTGCGCTGCAAATACTCCAGTTTGCAGAAAATCTCCATGCCCGTGGCTTCGGACAGCGGGATCGACAGGGGGCACGGCGATTCGATGACCTGCCCCGCGATCCGTTTGGCCGCGGCTTCGACATCCTCGAATCTCACGGGCAGATCATTTGGATTCATGTGTTGAGCGTCCCGAAAAG
>JBGPDK010000069.1:0-15583 GCA_041482235.1 Thermoanaerobaculia bacterium
CAGCCCGCGCCATGGCGCGCTGTGGGTCAGGCTCCTCGTGGACGGAAGTCAGCGCGATGCCCATCGTGCCGAGGCGAGCGCGGGCTTTCTCGGCATACGCGTCGAAGTCGTGGAGGGCGTAGGGGACGAAGAGCACCGAGCGGATTCCGCGGAGCAAATCGCGGATCTCCTCCTCGGCATGGTCGAGATAGCCCCGACCGAAGAGCGTCGAGTTGCTGATGAGGAGAACGCGGCTCATTGTCGTCTCGCGCGGCGCGGGCCGGGCACGACGTGTTATATATCAGATGATATATAGCCATGTCAATTGCTATATAAGGACGCCTCGAGTCCCTCCGGGTGGGAAGCATTCCTGGGCTGATAATGGAAAGAGAGGTTCCTCATGAAAATCCGCCTGTCGATCGCCCTCGCGGGCGCCGTCTCCCTCTCGGCGGCGGCCGCCGACTTCAAGCCGGTCACGATCAAGACCGGCGAGATGAGGATCGTGGGCGCTACACCGGGTTCCACGACGCCGCCGCCGAGCGCGCCGGCCGCGGCGAAGAAGAAGGAAAAGCCCCGCGTCTCCGGGGGCAAGAGCGAGCCCACGCCGGCGCCTTCCAATGCCGCGAACTTCACCTTCACGGTTCCTCTCACGGTCGCGAACGTCCCGAGCGCCACGAGGGCCGTCGTGTTCTGCACCGTCTCGCGTGGGAACCTGGGCGGCGCCTTTCCGTTTGCGGCGAAGAACATCGCCGGCAACGGCTCGACGTCGCAGCCCCTCACCGGAGGAGCGTTCTCCGGGTCCGTCACGGTCGCGGTGAACGCCGACAAGGCCATCCCGCCCGCCTCGGCGCGGTCCTACTCCTGCAACATCAGCCTCAACGGGCGCTCCTCGGCCGGCCCTCCCTACATCGCGACCTTCGCGAACATGGCCGACGCCGTGCTGAAAGCGACCGGGCAAACTCTGACCACGACGCAGACTTCGGTCAGCGGCGTGATACCCGAGCGCCCCTGAACCGATATCCGTCGCCGCGCCACGCGACGATCAGTCCACGACCTCCCGGTGCCGGTCGATCCAGACGGCCCACGGAATCAGGATGACTCCCGCCAGGCCGGTCCATGCGACGGTCGTGATGTCCGGAGGAGGCGGGCCGAAGGCCGTGCCTGCGTATGCAAGCACGAAGAACGCGACGAGCCCGGCGAGCGCCCAGCGGCCGACGGCGTTCTTCGGGCGCGTCGTGCGCACGTAGAGCCAGACGCCCAGAGCAAAAAGCGGCAGTTCGACGGCGAGCGTTCCCGCCCTCGAATTCCACAGTCCCATCCCGACGAAGATCATTCCGCCGGGCAAGAGGGGAAGGTCCGGCCGGTGGACGACGGCGTCGCAGATCCAGTGGCTTACGACGCCGAGCGCAACCACCGCGCCGACCGCGGCGCTCCGCAGAGCGAGATGAACGAGGAAGCCGAAGAGCGCGCCCCACAGAACGGCCATCAGGAGGCTGTGGGACCAGGGATAGCTGTCGAACGCGATCGGCGTAAAGACCGTGTTCCCCGGTTCGACGCGGGCGCCCTCGAGTCCCGTGAGAAGGAAGACCGGCCAGAGGAGGTCGAGGAGGAAGGGCGCCGCGAGAAGGACGCCGAGCGAGGCGCGCGGTGCGACCGCCTTTGATGCGAATCCGACGGCAGCGTGTCCGATGAACATCCGGACTTCTTCTCTTTCCTCAGGCGAGAAGCTTCTTCATGAGGAGCTCGACGCGGGCCGAGCCGAGACCCGTCGCCGGGTCCCAGCCTTTCTTCGCCTGATAGCCCGCGACACCGCCGTACGAGTTGTCACCTTGCGTGATGTCCCGGAAAGGCGAGGTCCCTCTGGCCGCCGCGTAGAGGGCCGCGTTCGCGGCGCCGAGGCGGGGTCGCCCCGCCGCCGCGCGCGCCGCGTTGACGTGCGCGAGGATGCCGGACCAGATCGGCGCCGCCACGCTGGTTCCTCCGGCGGCGGTCCACTTGCGGCTCACGAAGATCGAGAGGCCGGGGTCGGGCGAGGCGACTGCCGCGACATCGGGGATGCCGCGGCCGGTCACGCCGCGGCGCGCGCCGAGCGCCGCCTTCTGCCACACCGGAACGGCGACGAAGCGCGAGAAGCCGCCGCCCGTCGCTCCGCGGCTCGGGCCGTCGTTCCAGACGCTCTCGGCGAAGGCGTCGCCCTGAGGAACCAGCTTCGTGCCCCCGACCGCGGTGACCTCAGGGACGACGCTCGGGAAGTCCACATGGCGCTGGCCGTCGAAGTCGGGGTCCTCCGGAAGCACGTCGCCCGCACCGGCGTCGCCGGAAGCGCAGACGAACGTGATGCCGAGGAGCGCGCAGGAGAGAAACAGCTGGCGGGTCTGGTCGTACCGGCGTGACGTCGCAAAGCCGTCCTCGGGCATGCCCCACGAGATCGAGACGATCGAGGGGCGGCGCGCGTCGGGCGCGTCGAGGAGCGCGTTCAGGAAGTCGACCCAGCCCGTGTCCGTGTTCGGCGCCCACCAAAGGTCGAGGTCCGCGTGCGGAGCGGTGCCGCGCACCCAGTCCATGTCGAGCGCAACTTCGACGTCGGCGTCACCGGTCTTGCCCTGGTAGTCGTTCTTCGCCCCCGAGACGGAGACGTCCGTGACGTCGCCGGCGGGCAGGCCGTAATGCGTGCAGAAAGCCGCGAAGTCGGCGCTCGAGAAGCCGCCTCCGAACTCGAGGATCGCAATGCGCTCGCCGCGGCCGCCGGCCGTGCCCGGATCGGGGAGGCGGTAGGCGGCGCGGATCTCGTCGGGCGTGTAGCCGCCGTTGGGGCCGCGCGCCAGGGCCGGCCCGCGCCGGGGCACCTTCGAGCGGGTCGGGGCGAAGATCGGCGGAAACCGCCGCGCCGCGGGGAGTGTGTTGAGTCCCGCGACGCCGCGGATCACGGCTGCGAGCGAGGCCGGAATCGACGGGTCCCGTTCGGCCGCGACGGCCCTTCGCGTCAGGGGCGTCAGGGCACGCGGAAGCTCGTAGATGCCGAGAGGAACGTCGAACGCACGCGCGACTTTCTCGGCCGGACCGTGGGCCTGGACGGCGGTGCGCGCCCCCGCGACCCCGTCCACCGTGAGTCCGGCGTCGCGCAGGAACGCCAGAACCGCGTCGAGATCCTGAGACCCCGGGGCGACGAGCGTGCACACTTCGTCGGGCGAGAGGTGGCGCCCGTAGACGGCGCTCCCTGGGTCCGCGACGGCACGCGCGGCCTCGCGCAGCATGCGGAGATCCCTTGCGTGGAGGAGGACCGTGAAGCGGATTTCCTCGCCGGGCGGGCACGGCCCCGTCCGGCGCGCGAGCGGCAGGCGCCGCGAGACGTGGCGGGGCAGGACGAAACGCTGCACGTCCGTCAGGCCCCCGCGACCTCGGCGAGCCGCTCCCAGACGAGCATCGCATCCATGAGATGGCCTTTCACCTGAACCGTCGGCGCGCTCACGATCAGGCGGTTGCCGGAGATCCGGTAGAAGCGGACCAGATCCGTGCCGACCCAGTTCGGGTAGAGGGACAGGGAGACGTGATGCACGACGACGCCGTGCGTCTCGTCCACCACGTAGGTGCCGGCGTAGGCGAGATACCCGGAGAAGGCGGCCTCCATCTCGGCGGGCGTGCCGGAGAGCAGGTCGCCAGCCGCGAAGCGCGGACGGGTTCCACGCATGATCTGCAGCGCCATCTGGCCCGTTGCGTCGTAAAGGCACAGGCCCGAGACGTCTTTTCCGATCGGATACACGACCTCTCCCTCGGAGCGGAATTCAAAAACGAGCAGCTTCCAGGCGCCGACGAGGGAACTCCCATCCATGTTGAAAGCGGATCGTACTCCCGGAGGGAACGGCCGCGAGGCGTCCGCAAAAGGTGTCCGCCCGACGGTATGCTCCGTGCAGGAGGGGGGCGTGAAGGGCCTCCTCCAGGGGAGTCCCGGAGGGAACAATCGTGAGTGCTCTCGCGAGGCGGCCCGCCCTGGCCCGGCTGGCCATGGCCGTTCTTGCCCTGTTCGGCGTCGCCGCGATCCGGGCGGCCGACCTGGAATCGCCCCACGTGAGGAAGCTGGGCCGTACCGTCGCCCGTTACAGGGACGACGTGCTGCAGGTCGTCGTCGGCTACAAGCACGCGCAACTGCATCTCGACAGCCGCTGGATTCTCCTCGAGACGTGCATCTCCGCCACGGGCAGCCAGCCCGTCGAGATCTTCCGCGAGGACGTGGCGCTCCTCGCGCCCGACGGCACGCGGATTCCCATGCCGAGCCAGAGGAAGATGGCTCAAGGCATTCGCGATCTGCGCCGCATGCTCACCCAGTCACGCGTCACGCGCGATCCGCTCGACGGGTACTTTCCCCATAGCTCTCGCGAGGAGCGGCTGGGTTTCTTCGCCGTGCCTGGAGAGGCGATCGTGTTCGACCGGGTCACCGTGGACCATGACACGCTCGCCTGGGGCAACCTCTTCTTCGAGTCTCCGAAGGAGCGCTTCGAGCCCGGGATTTACACGCTCGTCGTGGAGAACAAACTCGCGCGCGTCCGGCTGCCGCTCGCCCTCGGAATCGAAGGTCCTCTCGAGCGCGTGAGGTAGCCGGCCGGCCTGAAGCCGTCCTGCGCATAATCGCGGCATGCGCGCCGCCGAACCACCGTCCGCGCCGCGCGCCGTTCGCGGCTCCGCGCTCGCGGTGCTCATGGTCCTCCTCGCGACCGTCGACACGCGCTCCTACGGGCTCATCCCGGACGGGAAGGAGATGCTCTCGGCTTCCGCGGCCGTCGCGCGCTTCCTCGAGATCGGCGTCTCACGCGACTTCGTCAACGCGCCTCGCAGGCCGCCGGGTGACGCCGTGTCGCGCTACGGGATGGGGCTGTCGCTCGCGGAGACCGTCCCCGGGATCGTCACGCGCGCTCTCCGCGCGGCGGCCCGGTCCGCTCCTTCGGCTCCGGTCTTCGTTCTCCTGCCAATCGCGTGTCTCGTTGCCGCTACGTGGGCGACGTCGCGCGCCCTCCTCCGACTGGGGGCGGCTCCCGGGTGGGCCGCGGCCTTGGGCGTGGGCCTCGTCCTCGCGACGCCACTGTGGGGCTACGCGGCGAGCGACTACGGCGAACCGCTGCAGGCGTGCTGTATCGCGCTCGCCGTCCTCGGCGTCGTGGAGCTGCGCGAGGCCCCGGCCGCTCGACGCTGGCAGATCGTCCTCGGCGTCGCCGCGGCTTTCGCGGTGCTCACGAAGACCCTGCTGCTCGTCGCGGTGGCGCCGCTTCTCGTGTGCGTGCTGGTCGGAAAAAGAAAAGAAGAGGAAGATTTCTTAGAAAGTAAGAAGGCAGGAGGGAGCCGGCGTCGCGCCGAGGCGCGGTTGGAGCTGCGGGCGGTGCAGCACGGCCGCCGCTCACAGGTGGCCTCCTTTGCGCCGCCGTGGCCTTTGCTGCTTTCATTCGCAGGAATTCTCATTCTCTGGGCTCTCTTCGAATTTGCGCGCTTCGGCAAGCTCTTCGGTGGGTATGCGGGGGAGACGTTCTCGTATCCGTTCTTCACGGGGCTCCTCAGGCTCACGGTGCTGCCGAACAAGGGGCTCTTCTGGTACGCGCCGATCGTCCTCCTTGCGCCGTTTGGCTTCCTCACGCTCTTCCGGCGCGATGCACGTCTCGCGCTCGCCTCCGCCGCTTCTGCCGCCGCGCTTCTTCTGACCGCGTCCGCGTGGTGGGCGTGGGACGGCCAGGCGGGATGGGGACCGCGCCTGCTCGTGCCGGCACTGCCGCCGCTGGTTCTGCTCGCCGGTCTCGCGTTCAACGTCTCAGGGTCCGCGGTGCGCCTCGCCGGAGCGCTCGCGCTCGCCCTCGGCGCGGGCGTGAACGCGCTCGGCGCCCTCGTGCCGTTTCCCGCCGTCTACGCGCTCTCGTCCGTCGTTCCGCCGCAGCCGATCCCGGAGCGGCGGGCGGAAGGCACCCAGTACGAGATCGGGCGCGGAGCAGACGGCATCCTCCGCGCAACGGCGCCGCATCACCTCTCGCTTACTCCCGCCTGGTCGCCGATCCGCGTCCATGCGTTCCTTCTCGCGGCGAAGTTGCGGGGGAGCACCGCGGAGAGTCTTGCTTCGGAGGGTCTTCCCGGCCTCGACCCTCCGTTCAAACCCGCGCTGCCGCGGGATGCCGCACCCGCGATGCTCCTCGCATTGCGGCCGGTTCGCATCGGGTGGGGACGCGAATACTTCTTTGAAGGAGAAGAGGGGAATTCGGACCCCTGGGCGGAGGCCATGCGCGACCAGACGATCCGCGCGATAGACATGAAGGACTACGCGCGGGCGCAGGCGCTCGGCGAAGAGTTGCTCAGGAAGAAGGACCGGGATTCGGATGCTTCGAATGACCCTCGCGTGGTCGCGCTGGTCGCCGAGTCGATTCGCCTGCGCGCCGGCCAGGGCCCCGCCGCGGCCTCCGCCGCGGCCCTCGCCTACCTTTCTAAGAAATCTCTCTCTTTCTCTTCTTCTTCCGAGGCCTCTTGCCACCCGTGGATCCTCTTCGTCCGCTCGATGGCCGCGCCCCCCGGCGACCTGTCGTGCATGCCGGAGGCTCAGCGCGAGGGCTTCGCGCGCGGCCTCGACCTCGCCCGCCGGCAGGGCTGGCCGCTCACGGCGTGGACGCGCGCGGCGCGGACGGGGAAGCCCTGATGTTCTGCTCGCGAGCGCCGTGTCGGACCGGCTTCCCTCTTGAGCCTCTCGGCTAGGCGTTCTTCAGGACGACTTTGAGAGCACGCTGCTTGGCGGCGTCGCCAAAAGTGTCGTAGGCCGACATGACGTCCGCCAGCGCGAAGCGGTGGGTCACGAGCCTCTTGGGATCGAGGCGGCCGGACTGCACGGCCTTGAGGAGCATCGAGGTGGTGATGGTGTCCACGAGGAGAGTGGTCAGCGTGATGTTCTGGGACCAGAGCTTTTCGAGGTGCAGCTCGACGGGCGTGCCGTGAACGCCGACGTTCGCGAGCCGCCCGCCCGGCGCCAGGATCGATTGGCAGATGTCGAACGTCGCGGGGATTCCCACGGCCTCGAGGGCCACGTCGACGCCTTTGCCGCCCGTGAGGGCCATGACATGCTCGACGGCCCTGCCATCGGAGGAGTCGACGACGCTCGTGGCGCCGAAGGACCGGGCCACGTCGAGACGGGTCTTGTCGAGGTCGATCATCACGATTTCGGCGGGCGAGTAGAACTGAGCCGTGAGAAGCGTGGCGAGGCCGATCGGCCCGGCGCCCACGATCGCCACGATATCTCCCGGTTTCACCTGGCCGTTCAGGACCCCGCACTCGAAACCGGTGGGAAGGATGTCGCTGAGCATCGCGTACGCTTCCTCGTCGGCCCCGGGCGGCAGGGCGTAGAGGCTCGTGTCCGCGTGCGGGATGCGGACGTACTCCGCCTGTGTTCCGTCGATGACGTTGCCCAGGATCCAGCCGCCGTTCCTGCAGTGCGAGTACATTCCCTTCCGGCAGAACTCACACTTGCCGCAAGCGGTGATGCAGGAGATCAGGACCACATCCCCTTTGTGAAAAGTCGAAACGGCGTTTCCAACCTCCTCCACGGCGCCCACGCCTTCGTGGCCGAGGATTCGCCCGTCGGTGACCGTGGGGACGTCGCCTTTGAGGATGTGGAGGTCGGTGCCGCAGATCGTGGATGTCGTGACGCGGAGGATGGCGTCCGTGGCGTCCTTGATCGTCGGCTTCGGCTTGTCTTCCCAGGCGCGCTTACCAGGGCCGTGGAAGACGAGAGCCTTCATGGTCGTGCTCCGGGCGCCGCTCGGCGGCTCGTTCCGTCAGGGTTTCTGACTATTCGATGCGGCTCTGTCTTCCTTCGGGTGTCTCGTGGGACAGCTCCTGCCGTTGGCGCCCACCGTCACCTGGTTGTCGACCTTCCTGATCCCCTTGACCGACAGGGCGAGCTGTTCGGCACGGGCCACCCTGGGCAACTTCGTCACGTCGCCGGTAAGCGTTGCCGTGTCTCCGGTGACAGAGACCGTGATCCAAAGGGCGTCGGCTCCGAGCTTGTCGATCAGCCTGGCCTTTACGGTGGTGCTGAGCTCGTCGGAAACATCCGTAGAAATCGTAGAAACTGCCTGCGACCTGCCCGCGGCGTTCGCCGGTGACGCCGATAGGAGCCATGTGAGGGAGAGAGCTACCGCGAGGATCGGGATCAGGTTCTTCTTCATTGTCCGAGTCTCCGCCAGTATCAGTGCAATTCCCCTGCCGGCGTCGGCGGGCTCGTCAATCGGCGTTTCCGCTCGCGATGGCTGTCCCTTCCGCTTCCGGCTGCTGGCTCTCTTCCTTCCGGCGGTCCGCCGAGATCTCGACGGCGATGGCGGCGGCCTGCTCCGCGCCCACGCCCTCCGTCCTGCGTTCGTACTCCTGCTCGGCGCGGTCGTCGCCTTCACGGAGATGCGTATCCACGGGCTGCTCCTGCTCCCCCGGCAGCTCCACTCGCAGCTCGTCGATGAGCATCATGATCGCGGCCGCGACGGGCAGGGCGAGAAGCGCGCCGAGGATCCCCATCAGCGTTCCGCCCGCCAGGAGCGCGAACAGGACTACGGACGAGGGAAGGCGCAGCGCCCGGCCATAGATCCGAGGGACGAGCACGCGGCTTTCGAACTCCTCATACGCGAGCATGAGGACGAGGACGACGGCAGCGACGACGGGCCCACGCGACAGCGCCGCGAGGAACGCCGGACCCACCGAGAGAAGAGCGCCGATGTAGGGCAGCACGTCCGCGAGGCCGGCGAACACCGCGAGCGCCAGAGCGTTCTCCACGCCGCACGCCTTCAGAAGGAGGAACGTGAAGATTGTCATCAGCAGGGACGTGAACATCTGCCCACGGATATACGCGCCGACGATCGTCTCGAGGTTCATCATGACGCGAGAGAGCCGGATGTGGTGCGAGCGGGGGACGACGGCGAAAAGCCCCCCCCTGAGTCGATCGCGGTCGATCATGATGTAGAGCGCCAGGAACAGGGCGCTCAACCCGTACGCGGCAGCGGTGAAGACGCGTACGGAGTAGGCGAACGCCGTCGCCCCGATGGTGCCCGTCGACGCGTCGTACTTGAAACCGCGAAGCCATTTCGCGAGCGGGGCGCTCAGATGAGAGCCGGCGAGCTGGTCCGCGAGGCGGGCGCGCAGCGCGGGCTCGTGCTCGAGAAGAGCCGCCCCCTGCGATACCAGCGTCGGGATCGTGAGGAAGACGACGAGAAGCGTGAGGATGAAGAGGACCGTGAAGACGATCGCTATTCCGAGCCCGCGCCTCACGCGCCTTTCTTCGAGCCAGCGGACGGCCGGGCTCAGCGTGCCGGCGCCGAGGAGAGCCGCGACGAGCACGAGGAGGACGGGCCAGAGCCGGATCAGCAGCCAGAGCGATGCGCCGACGAGCAGGAGCGCCACCATGGTCCTGGTTGACAGCTCGAAGCGCACGTGACGCACTCGATCGCCGCCGACGGCGGTATGCCCGGTACTCGGGCCTTCGATCATCAGGAAGCCTTTTTGCGTGCGACGAGCAGGACGACGCCTGCCACGATCGCCCCGACCCCGGCCCAGACGGGCACGTTGACCGTCTCCTTGTCCTTGATCGAGAGCTCGAACGGGCCCAGCTTGGCGTTGTGGCTCTCCTTGGTGTAGGTGAAGCTGCCATACGCCAGCCCCAGTACGCCTGCCACGATCAACACGATCGCCGCGATTCTAGTTCCGCTCATGAAATCCACCCTCTCCGCCTTTCGAGCGCAATCCTCTTGCCAGCGCTTCGGCCGGACGACGAGGCCAATCACTTCTTCATGGTTGGGCAGAAATAGATCGGCCGGCAGGATTTACCGATCTTCGGTCAGGCTGACCGGAAGCCTCCGGGGACCTTGACAGCGCTTTCGGCGGAACTATCCTCGGCCCAGGATCGGAAGGGGAATGAGTCTGGACTCAGAAGCATGTGGAGCAGAAAGGAAGAGAAGATGTTTCCTGTGAGAAATATCCACGACCGGATGATGAGATCGAGTCTCCTGGCGGGCACGGGATTCGCCGTACTTCTTTACGGGGCGTTCCCGGCATCGGCGCAGACGCTTGGTACGACGCAGACCTTCGGGGTCCTGGGTGGCACGTCGGTGACCGCCGGCGGCGCCGGCGCGACCGTCAACGGAGACGTGGGTGTCTCGCCCGGTACCTCGATCACCGGCCCGATAACCGTGGTTGCACCATTCGGCGTACACAACAATGACGCTTCCGCGATTGCCGCGAGGGCCGATTTCCTCACTCTGAACGGCTCCTTGCTCGTGGGGGCCTGTACCGCTTTGCCTTCTGATCAACTGAATGGACAGAATCTGGGGCCAGGCTGTCACTCCGGGGGGGCGCTGGACCTGGCGAGTACGGGAACCCTCAATCTCACCGGCGCAGGGGTCTACATTTTCCGGGCGGCGAGCTCCCTCACCACCGGCGTCGGTTCGAATGTCGCCCTGAACGGCGTCGACCCCTGCAACGTGTTCTGGCAGGTCACGAGCCTCGCGACTCTCAACGGAACCACGTTCGCGGGAACTGTCGTCGCGGGGACGGGCGTTCACCTGGGTGTCGGCGCGGACCTGACCGGTCGAGCCTTGGCCGCGGCTGGTGGTGACGTGACGATGGCTGGCGGCAACATCGTCGGGGGATGCAGCAGCGGTACGGTGACAGGAGCGCCGACGCTCGGTAGACCGGCGGCTCCGGCCAGCGTGCCGCTCGGATCTTCCATCACCGACGTCAAGACGTTGGCCGGCGGCGTCAGTGTCCCGCAGGGGACGATCACCTTCAACTTGTACGGCCCCAATGACACGACTTGCAGCGGCGCGGTGATCTTCACGTCGACGGTGGCCGTCGACGGCAACGGCAGCTATTCCTCCGCGTCTTTCACGCCCCTGGCGATCGGTACCTATCGCTGGATCGCCAACTACAGCGGCGACGCCAACAACGCGCCAACGGCGAATGCCTGCAACGCCCCGAACGAGAACGTGACCGTTCTCGCCCCTGGCAGTGGCGGCGCGGGCATCCCCGCGCTTTCCGGATGGGGTCTGATGGCCGTCATCGCGCTCATAGGGATCGCGGCGATTTATCGTCTGAGAATCTAGGGAGTGGAGAGCTAAAGGCTCCAGCTCACGAACAGCCGCCATTCGGACTGCGTTTTGGGCGCTTCCTGGAAGCCGCCGGAGTACGTCGTCCTGCGGCTGTACCACGAGTAGCCCGAGCCCACGCCCAGAGACGGGGTGAGCGGGAGGCGCGCCGAGGCGCGGAAGAACTGCAGCGTGCTGCTGGAGGAGGCACCGTTCGCGGTGCGAGCGAATGCGACGCCGTAGCCGAGCCTGACGATCTCCCATTCTTTCCGGTAGAGGCGGGCGGCGAAGCGGAACCCGCCACCAGGCGCGTAGTCATAGGTCCGGCCGGTCTCCGGGTTCAGGAAGTCGGTCGTCCGGATGCCCGCGAGCGGAAACACGATCGCCGTGACGTCGGTGCTGGCCTTGAGGTCCGGCCGAAGGCTGTATCGCGACAGCAGCCCGGCGCTGAAGATCTGGGCGGCGAAGACCTGAGACTCGTTGCTGAAGTACTCGTACTCCTGGAAGACGCCGAGGATGTGCCGCGCCCGCGCGGCCGGGTCGCCCAGCTCCCACCCCTTCAGGACTCCCCGTCCCTCGACCCGCGACACGCCCCCCGACGTGTTGATGTCGGCCTCGAGCCAGAACGTGTCGAACGGTTTGCGTATCTCACCGGCGAAGGCGTCGCCGTAGATCGCGGAAACGGAGATGACGGCCTGGTTCGGATCGGCGGCTCCGCCGCCGATGTGCCGGTAGCCGAGGTCGCCGACGACGCTGAAGCGGCTCGGGAAGCGTTCGTCCGGGTTCGCGAACTGGCGGGCGATCTCGCCGTGCACGAGCCGGTTGAACCCCCCCATCGGATCCACGATCACGCCGGCCAGCTCGCGCCAGAAGCGCGTGAAGCCGGTCGCCCCGTTGTCGCGGAGCATCACTCCGAGGCGGTGAGCCATCTCGCCCCGGGACATGCCTCCGAGCGCCGTGTTCACGATGTCGTTGATCGAGGGCTGGGTGTTTTCCATGCAGCATTCCCACAGGAAGCTGCCCGCGAGCGTGAACGCCCCCGACTCCCAGTAACCGTAGCCGTTCGACCTCGCGGCGTTGAAGTAGAGGCTGCCGTGGAGGGGGTGGGCCGCCTGGTTCGTGTTGAAGTCATCGCGGTCGTAGCCGAAGCCGTTCCTGAAGTTCTCCTTCACGCTCTCTGCGGAGATGAACGCGAAGTCGTCCTTGGTGACGTACCGGTCATAGGCCCAGGGCAGGAGCTCGACGAGGGCGACTTCGCCCACGGCCGTGAAGAATCGCTCCGGTGGCGCCGGGCGCCTCGACGGTGCCGCCAGGACGGCGGAGGAGCCCGGTGTCGCGGGCGCGGTCGGGAGATCCCAGATGCGCGCTCCTCCGAACCGGTACGCCAGGCCGCCGGTGACCTCGCTGCTCGAGTAAAGGTCCGTCGTGAAGCCGTAACAGCCGAGGCTTCCGCAGACGACCGTGCCGGTCCCGCGGCTGGCGCTCCTCCAGCGATAGCGCGCGTCGAGACGGAGAGCGAAGCGCTCGCTCAGGAAGAGCTTCCCGCCGAGAGCGACGTTCGCGACGAACCGGGTGTCCGGCGCGCTCGCGACGCCTGGAATGAACGGGTGAAGCGTCATGGCGCCCACGCCGAGCCCCATGTAGCCGCGCATCTTGCCCGTGCCGAACCCGTAGAGCCCGTTCAACTCGTAGGCATTGACGTCGATCGCGGCCGACGGCGCGAGCGAGGCGCCTGTCGACGGGTTGACCGCGACGAGATGGGAGCTGGCCCTGGACAGGGTGAGCTCGAGGCTGAACGTGCGATCGACGCTGAACGCTCCGCGCAGTCCGAATGCGGATGATTTGCCGATCCGGATATCTGTTCCTTGGTCCAGGAAGATCCGGCTCCCGAAGTAACCGCCGGCAAACGCGCCGACCTCCCACCGCCCCGTGTCCTGCGCGATGGCGGGATGCGCCTGAAGGGCGGCTCCCGCGAGGAGGGTTGCGGCGAGGCGCCATGCGAGACCGGGTGTGTTGGGCCGCTGTCGAATCTTGAGCTTCATTTCTCTTCCTCGTGGTTCGCCTGCGGTCAGAAGTCGAGGGTCGCGGACGCACCGAACGAGCCGCTGCCCAGACGAGGGAGAAGCGTGAGGCTTGCGCCCGCGCTCTCCGGCTCCTTCTCTCCCGACCGGAGCTTCCGGTTGAAGTGAACGACCGAGCGGCCGACCGCCGTGCCGACCACCGCCCCCACCACGACATCGGTCGGGAAGTGCTTGCCCCTCCGCACCCGCGCGTACGAGCCGACCGTGGCCGCCCCGTACGCGGCCACTTTCACCCAGAGCTGGTCGTACGACGTCGCGATCACCGAGGCGACGGCAAACGCCTGAGTGGAATGACCCGAGGGAAAGGAGCGTCCTTCGAACGGATGAAACGAGTACGCACCCTGCTCTGCGGTCGGCCGCTCGCGTCCGACGAGCGTCGAGAGGATCGGCGTGATCATCCCGCTCGCGAGAAGGCTGGCTGAGAGTCCGTCGAAAAAGACGTTCTTCGCCTTCGAGTCGCGTCCGATTGCGCCGACCAGATAGAACCCGCCGAGAAGCAGAAACGAACGGCCGTCGCCGAGCCCTTCGAGCGTGTCCCCTAAAGTGCCAAGCGTCGGCCCGCGTTCGCGCGCCGCGTCGCTGACCGACTTGTCCGCCAGCGACAGCGCGGCGACCGCCGCCGTAGAAGCCGAGAGCAGAGCCCACTCGCGGCCTCCCCAGTGGAACGGCGAGGTCAGGACGTGCGCCGTGTCGAGGAGCACGATCTTCGGGAACGACGGAGGGCGGAACGGTGGCGGCTCCTCGAACGGAGCGGGTACCTCGACCCTCGACTCGCTGTCCGCCGGCGCGATCTCGTCCGGTGGACTCACCCGCTGCGCGCTCGCGAGCGACGCTGCCGCACAGGCCGCGCCGGCCAGGAGCGTCGCTAACGCCGGAACTCGCCTCGGCAGTACACTTTTCAATGTCGGGCAGGCCGCAAGTTGCGTGCCGGGCGTCGCCTGCCGGCCTCCTCGGAAACCTCTGCAAGAAGACTAAAGAACCAGCGGCGAGAGCGGGAAGGCTTGGCTGCGCACTTGCATAGTTGACATGCAGTCTGGCTCGCGAGGACCCATCGGACCCCATCCAACCGCCACGAAGATCCAGAGCGGCTCGCCGCCGGCAGGAAAGGCAAGGTCATCATGAAACGCAATCCCATCTCGACCGCACTACTGATCCTCGGATCGGGCACCCTGGCCCTGGGGCTCATCGCCTGCGCATCGACTGGCCCTTCCCGCTCCGCGAAGGCGGTGGAGACGATGGATGAGACCCACGCGGGCCTCACGAAGGTGCGCGCGCAGATCGACCGGACGTTGACGTCCCTGGGCAATGTGATGAGCGCCAGCCCGGAGAGGCTCCGGCCGTCCTTCAGCGCGTACAGCAAGGACGTCGAGAGGCTGCGAGCCGACGCCGTGCAGACGAAGAAGCGATTTCAGAGCATGAAAACGAAGAAGAACGATTACCTCGTGGCGTGGAGGAAACAGCAGGGCCAGGTGAGCGACCCGGAGCTGCGGGAGCTCGGCGACGCCCGCCGCTCGGAGGTGAGGGCGAACCTGGACAGAATGGTCGAGTCGCTGACGGTAGCGAGCGAGACATTCGACCCGTTCCTGAGCGACCTCGGCGACGTCCAGAAGGTTCTCGGCAACGACCTCACCCCCGAGGGTCAGTCGCGCGTCGGGAACACCGCGGTCGTCCAGGGCGCCAACGAAAAGGGCGCCCGGGTGGCGCAGAGCATCGACCTCGCGCTCGAGGCGCTCTCGAAAGTCTCGGGTCAACTCTCCTCTCCTCGGGCGCGATGAGGTAGCGCTCCGCGGCCCCGGACGACCGGCAGCCCGCGTCTTTCTGGTGCCCGGCACGCGTACCGTCCCCACGTTCACACCGACGAACCGCGTCGCGGCCACGAAGACGGACGACGAGCGCGCGACCGTCAGCGGGGGCCCGCGGTAGCCGGAGGACCCGACGCTGAACGACGGCGGATGGTGCCGGGGATCCAGACCCAGCCGTAGGCGTCCGATCGGCTCCACGTGCTGTAGTGGTACGGGTCACCGCCCGGGGGCGCCAACAGTGGCCGTAGTTTCCCAACATGACCCAGTCCCGGTGAGGCTCAGTTGAGGTGCCGGAACGCCAGAAGAGTGAGGCCGTTCGTTCGAGGAATGGCAGGACGTCCTGCCATTCCTCGCGCGCGGCATGGCCGCGCTCTCAGTTTTTCTCTTTCTCGCCGGACTGATCCTTCTTGTCCTTGTCCTTCTTGTCCTCTTCCTTCTTCTGATCCGGTGCCTTAACCTTGGGCCGCGCGGCCTCCTGCGCCTTGCGGGCATCGAGCTGCTGCTGCTGCTTCACGCGAGCCCCCTCGGCCTCCTGCGCCTTGCGGGTGTCGAGCTGCTGTTGCTGCTGCTTCTGCGCCTTGGCGGTATCGAGGTCCTGTTGCTGCTTCCTCCGAGCTCCCTCGGCCTCCTGTGCCTTGCG